>NZ_JBFAWY010000007.1:0-297641 GCF_040680575.1 Streptomyces sp. NPDC052020 | reverse complement strand
TTCCTCCGGGCGCTTCCCTTCGGTGTTTCCGACTCTATCAGATCTTTTCTCGATCCGATTTCCTCGGTGCTTTCCAGGTTCCCGCTCTCGCGTTTCCCTTTCCGGCGGTTCCGACTTTATCAGATGTTCTGAGTCAGAACTTCTCAGTCGGTTTTCCCGCTCCTCCCGGGGCGCGGACCGCATGAAGTGATCGGCTTCCCGTTCGGTGGGGGTTGTAAACGTACTGGAGCGGGGCGCCCCGATGCAAATCGCGGCGCCCCGCCCCGGGTTCGTGCGGGTCAGCGCCCGACGGACCGTCAGACCTCCACGACGACCGGGAGGATCATCGGCCTGCGCCGGTAGGTGTCCGAGACCCACTTGCCCAGGGTCCTGCGGACGAGCTGCTGCATCTGGTGCGGCTCGACGACGCCGTCCTGGGCGGAGCGCTCGAGGACGTCCGTGATCCTCGGGATCACGTCACCGAAGGCGGAGTCGTCGATGCCCGAGCCGCGGGCCTGGATGTGCGGACCGGCCGTGATCTTGCCGGTGGACGCGTCGATGACCAGGAAGACCGAGATGATGCCCTCGTCACCGAGGATCTTGCGGTCCTTGAGGGCCGGCTCGCCCACGTCGCCGACCGAGAGGCCGTCGACGTACACGTAGCCCGCCTGCACCTTGCCGGAGATCTTCGCCTTGCCCTCGATCAGGTCGACGGCCACGCCGTCCTCGGCGATGACGATGCGGTCGTGCGGGACGCCGGTCATGGCGCCCAGTTCCGCGTTGGCGCGCAGGTGGCGCCATTCGCCGTGGACCGGCATCAGGTTCTTCGGACGGCAGATGTTGTAGAAGTACAGCAGCTCGCCGGCCGAGGCGTGGCCCGAGACGTGGACCTTGGCGTTGCCCTTGTGGACGACGTTGGCGCCCCAGCGGGTCAGGCCGTTGATCACGCGGTAGACCGCGTTCTCGTTGCCCGGGATGAGCGAGGACGCAAGGATCACCGTGTCGCCCTCGACGATGCGGATCTGGTGGTCCCGGTTGGCCATGCGGGACAGGGCCGCCATCGGCTCGCCCTGGGAGCCCGTGCAGACCAGGACCACCTCGTGGTCCGGAAGGTCGTCGAGGGACCTGACGTCCACGACCAGGCCCGGGGGGACCTTCAGATAGCCCAGGTCACGGGCGATGCCCATGTTGCGGACCATGGAGCGGCCGACGAAGGCGACGCGGCGGCCGTACTCGTACGCCGCGTCCAGGATCTGCTGGATGCGGTGGACGTGGCTGGCGAAGCTGGCCACGATGATCCGCTTGCGGGCGCCGGCGAACACCTGGCGCAGGACGCCCGAGATGTCCCGCTCGTGCGGGGTGAAGCCGGGGACCTCGGCGTTCGTGGAGTCGGTGAGCAGGAGGTCGATGCCCTCCTCGCTCAGCCGCGCGAACGCGTGCAGGTCGGTGAGGCGGTTGTCCAGCGGCAGCTGGTCCATCTTGAAGTCGCCGGTGTGGACCACCATGCCCGCGGGGGTGCGGACGGCCACGGCCAGTGCGTCGGGGATGGAGTGGTTGACCGCGATGAACTCGCAGTCGAACGGGCCGACGCGCTCGCGGTTCCCCTCCGCCACCTGGAGGGTGTACGGACGGATGCGGTGCTCCTGGAGCTTGGCCTCGATCAGGGCGAGGGTCAGCTTGGAGCCGATCAGCGGGATGTCCGGCTTCTCCCGCAGGAGGTAGGGGACGCCGCCGATGTGGTCCTCGTGGCCATGGGTGAGGACGATGCCCTCGATGTCGTCGAGGCGGTCCCGGATGGACGAGAAGTCCGGCAGGATCAGGTCGATTCCGGGCTGCTCCTCCTCAGGGAAGAGCACTCCGCAGTCGACGATCAACAGGCGGCCGCCGTACTCGAACACCGTCATGTTCCGGCCGATTTCGCCGAGGCCGCCGAGCGGGGTGACCCGCAGGCCGCCTTCGGGGAGCGGCGGGGGCGGGCCCAGTTCAGGATGCGGATGACTCAAAAGACTCTCCTCACCACGCGCGCCACGTACCGGTGTGGCACGTGGCGCGCGTGACGTTCGTGCAAAGCAGTTGTTTTGGTGGGACGCAGGCACCGGTGGCCTGCTTATTCAGTTGTGAGGTCCGGCCGAGCGCGCGGCGTGCGCGGTCTTGCGAAGTCTGTTGTCAGAGCTGTACCCCGCCCGCAGCAAGATCGATCTTGAGCTGCTCGGTTTCCTCGGGGCCGAGCTCCACCATGGGCGGCCGCAGGGGGCCGGCCGGCAGGCCCTGGAGGGCGAGCGCGGCCTTGGTGGTCATGACGCCCTGGGTGCGGAACATGCCGGTGAAGACGGGAAGCAGCTTCTGGTGGATCTCCAGCGCCTTGTGTACGTCACCGGAGACGTACGCCTCGATCATCGTGCGGAGTTCCGGGGTGACCACGTGGCCCACGACCGAGACGAAGCCGACGGCGCCGACGGAGAGCAGCGGCAGGTTCAGCATGTCGTCGCCGGAGTACCAGGCGAGGCCGGAGCGCGCGATGGCCCAGCTCGCGCGGCCCAGGTCGCCCTTGGCGTCCTTGTTGGCGACGATCCGCGGGTGCTCGGCGAGGCGGACGAGCGTCTCCGTGTTGATCGGGACGCCGCTGCGGCCGGGGATGTCGTACAGCATGACCGGCAGGCCGGTGGCGTCGGCGACGGCGGTGAAGTGCCGGTAGAGGCCCTCCTGCGGGGGCTTGTTGTAGTACGGGGTGACGACCAGGAGTCCGTGCGCGCCGGTCTTCTCGGCGGCGCGGGCCAGCTCGACGCTGTGGTGGGTGTCGTTGGTGCCGACGCCGGCGACGACGTGGGCGCGGTCGCCCACCGCCTCCAGGACGGCTCGCACGAGCTCCGATTTCTCCGCGTCGCTGGTGGTGGGGGACTCGCCGGTGGTGCCGTTGACGATCAGGCCGTCGTTGCCTGCGTCCACCAGGTGGGCGGCGAGCCGCTGCGCGCCGTCGAGGTCGAGTGCGCCGTCCGCCGTGAAGGGCGTGACCATGGCGGTGAGGACCCGCCCGAAGGGGGTCTGCGGAGTCGAGGTCGGAGCCATGGTTACACGCTACTCGTTGCGCGGGGTGCGGTCTGCCCGAGGGGAGGGAGACAAGTCGCGACAAAGGCGGAGCCCGGCACTGCCTGCTCGGGGGTTCAAGCAGTGCCGAGTCCGTTCGATCAGGCTAGATGAACTTCGTGAAATGCCGCAATACGGAC
Organism: Streptomyces sp. NPDC052020; assembly: GCF_040680575.1. Classification (NCBI taxonomy): domain Bacteria; kingdom Bacillati; phylum Actinomycetota; class Actinomycetes; order Kitasatosporales; family Streptomycetaceae; genus Streptomyces; species Streptomyces sp. NPDC052020. The sequence continues at coordinate 294,438 of NZ_JBFAWY010000007.1, read as the reverse complement.
ACTTCGCGAGGCTGACGCGTGGATCTCCCGCCGGGCCGGGTACGCGTGCCTTACGGGGCCACGCGGCCGTTGGCGTTGAAGGCGGCGTACGTGAGGGGCATGAGCCGGGCCCACTCCGCCTCCATCTTCTCGCCGACCATCTCGATCTCCCGCTGCGGGAAGGAGGGGACCTTCGCCAGCTCGTGCTGGGTGCGCAGGCCGAGGAAGTGCATCAGCGAGCGGGCGTTGCAGGTGGCGTACATGGACGAGTACAGGCCGACCGGGAGGACCGAGCGGGCGACCTCGCGGGCGACGCCGGCGGCGAGCATCTGCCGGTAGGTCTCGTACGCCTGGCGGTAGGAGTCCTCCATGGCGCGCCCCACGAGCTCGTGCTGGGCCGGGGTGCCCTCGACGAAGACGTACTTGCCCGGGCGCCCCTGCTGGACCAGCTTGCGGGACTCGTCCGGCACGTAGAAGACCGGCTGGAGCTCGCGGTAGCGGCCGGATTCCTCGTTGTACGACCACCCCACACGGTGCCGCATGAACTCGCGGAAGACGAAGATCGGTGCGTTGATGAAGAAGGTCATCGAGTTGTGCTCGAAGGGGCTCCCGTGCCGGTCGCGCATCAGGTAGTTGATCAGCCCCTTGGAGCGCTCCGGGTCCTTGTTCAGTTCGTCGAGGGACTGCTCACCGACGGTCGACACCCGGGCCGCGAACAGCACGTCGGCGTCGGTCGCGCTGTGCTTCACCAGCTCGACGGTGACGTCACTGCGCAGATCGATCTTGAAGTCGTCGTCAGGGGTCTGGGTCACGGTTCGCAGGGCCTTCCGGTTTCGTCTTCTGGCGACGCCACTCTACGGCCCGCCCGGCGGGGCGCTGGACACGGTGCGATGAAGTCGGCGAGACCGGGCACCTGCGAGGGGATTCATTCGTCTGTACCGGTAGTACCGACGTGTTCCAACCGAGAGGAGATGCAGTCCTGATGTTCCGCCGGCGTGAGCCCGTCCCCTTCGCCTTCCTCGCCGAGGCCGACAGGTTCCGCAGCAATGTCACTCCGCCGCCCCGTGAGCGGGCGTCCTTCGGCCAGCTGGCCGGGCGCTGGCTGCTGGGCCTGACCATCGTCGCCGCCCTCATGGGCTCCCTGGTCATCGGGATGCCCGCCCTGTCGCTGGACCACTCCGCGGCGCAGACCCCGCGGTCGCAGGCGTCCGACCACCGCTGAGGGCGCGGCGCGCCGGTCCTGACTCCATCCGGGCCCCGACAGTGGTGACCGGGGCCACAGGTCGGTAGCCTCACCGGGCACAGCCCACGCCCTGGACGAGTGAGGACCCGCCGTGCCCCTGTCCTTCCTGACGGCCGATCGCGCCTTCGAGGCAGCCGACGACACAGCGCTGCCGTACCACGACCGCGACCGCTGGCGCCGTCCCTACCGTCCGGGTCCGTGGCGCGTGGGAACGGCGGCGGTCATTCTGCTGCTCGCCTCGTTCGTGCTGTTCGCGGCGGTCGTGATCGCCGCGACGGCCACGCCCGCCTCCGCCGGCGCGGTCTTCGCCGTGGCCGCGGTCGTCATCGTCTGCGCGCTGCGGCTGCTGCGGATGGGCGTGTGGGTGAGTGCGCGGGGGCTTCGGCACGTGGCCTTCCTCGGTACGCGGACGGTCCCCTGGGCCCAGGTCGCGCAGGTACGGACGGTGCAGCAGCCGGTGCGCTGGCTGGGGCTGCCGCGCACGGTGCAGGGGCAGGCGCTGGTTCTCCTGGGGCAGGGGCGTGCGGCGGACGGCTCGCCGCCGCTGCTGACGACGCACAACGCGGACTTCCTCGCCCGGCCGGACGCCTTCGACCGGGCCGCGGACTCCGTGGAGGCGTGGGCGGACGAGTACCGGCGCGGCTGATCACGTGCGCACAGGGGTGGGGCCGGACCGCGTACGGTCCGGCCCCACCGCTGTGGCGTGCGTGGGTCAGACGGTCTCGGTCCGTTTGCCGTCGTGCAGGGCGATCGCCCGCTGCATCGCCTTGCGGGCGCGCGGGGTGTCCCGGGCGTCGTGGTAGGCCACGGCGAGCCGGAACCAGCTGCGCCAGTCGTCGGGCGCCGCCTCCGTCTCCGCCTTGCGCCGGGCGAAGACCTCGTCGGCCGAGTCGCGGTCGATCCGGCCGCTGGGGGTGCGCCTCAGCTCGTCGGCGGGCAGGCCGCCCTCGGCGTCGAGCTCGGCGGCGAGCTGGTTGGCCCTGCGGACGAACTGGGTGCTCTTCCACAGGAACCACAGGCCGATGACCGGCAGGACCAGCACCGCGAGGCCGAAGGTGACGGTGAGGGGCGTGCCGGTCTCGATCAGCATCAGGCCGCGGCTGCCGACCAGGGCGAAGTAGAAGACCAGGACGGCGGCCGTGATGACGTAGGAGATCTTCGCGCGCATGTCGTCAGGGCTCAGTTCAGGTCCAGGAAGTGTTCCAGGCCGAAGGTGAGGCCCGGAGTCGTCACCACGCGGCGCACGCCCAGCAGGATGCCCGGCATGAAGCTGCTGTGGTGCAGGGAGTCGTGGCGGACGGTGAGGGTCTCGCCCTCGCCGCCGAGCAGGACCTCCTGGTGGGCGAGGAGGCCGCGCAGGCGGACCGCGTGCACGGGGACGCCGTCGACGTCCGCGCCGCGGGCGCCGTCCAGGGCGGTGACCGTGGCGTCCGGCGCCGGGGCGCTCCCGGCCCGGCGGCGGGCCTCGGCGATGAGCTGGGCGGTGCGGGTGGCGGTGCCGGAGGGGGCGTCGACCTTGTTCGGGTGGTGCAGTTCGACGACCTCGACGGACTCGAAGTACGGGGCGGCGATCTGCGCGAACTTCATGGTCAGCACGGCCCCGATGGAGAAGTTCGGGGCGATGAGCACGCCGGCCTCCGGAGACTGGGCCAGCCAGCCCCTCAGCTGTGCGAGGCGCTCGTCGGTCCAGCCCGTCGTACCGACGACGGCGTGGATGCCGTGGCGTACGCAGAAGTCGAGGTTGCCCATGACCGAGGCGGGGGTGGTCAGCTCGACCGCGACCTGGGCGCCGGTGTCGACCAGCGTCTCCAGCTTGTCGTCCCGGCCGAGGGCGGCGACCAGTTCCATGTCCTCGGCGGCCTCGACCGCCCGGACCGCCTCCGATCCGATCCGGCCCTTGGCACCGAGGACCGCCACGCGCAGCTTGCTCATGTTCTGTTTCCTTAACCGAGGGGTTCCGACAACCGGGGGGTTGAGGCCGGGGGGTCAGGCGACGGCGTCGTGCAGCCGGGCGGCCTGCTTGTCCTTCAGCGGGCCGATGACCGACAGCGAGGGCCGGCGTCCCAGGACGTCCCGGGCGACCTCCCGGACGTCGTCGGGGGTGACCGCGGCTATCCGGGCCAGCATGTCGTCGACGGACATCTGCTCGCCCCAGCACAGCTCGCTCTTGCCGATACGGTTCATCAGCGCGCCGGTGTCCTCCAGGCCGAGCACCGTGGAGCCCTGGAGCTGGCCGACGGCGCGGCCGATCTCGTCGTCGGACAGGCCGTGCTCGGCGACGTGGTCGAGTTCGTCGCGGCAGATCCTCAGCACGTCGTGCACCTGCGACGGCCTGCACCCGGCGTACACGCCGAACAGGCCGCAGTCGGCGAAGCCGGAGGTGTAGGAGTACACGCTGTAGGCCAGGCCGCGCTTCTCGCGGACCTCCTGGAAGAGGCGGGAGGACATGCCGCCGCCGAGGGCGGTGTTGAGGACGCCCATGGCCCAGCGGCGCTCGTCGGTGCGGGCCAGTCCCGGCATGCCGAGCACGACGTGGGCCTGCTCGGTCTTGCGGCCGATCAGCTCGACCCGGCCGGCGGTGCGGATGACGCGCCGGCCGCCGCGCGGGGCGACGGGCCGGGCGGCCGGGTCCTTGAAGGCGCCCGCCTTGTCGAAGGCGGCGCGGACCTGGCGTACGACCTTGTCGTGGTCGATGTTGCCGGCGCAGGCGACCACGAGGTGGGTCGGGTCGTAGTGCTTCTTGTAGAAACGGCGGATGCGGTCGGCGGTGAGGGCGTTGACCGTGTCGACCGTGCCGAGGACCGGACGGCCGAGGGGGTTGTCGCCGAACATCGTGTGCGCGAACAGGTCGTGCACACAGTCGCCCGGGTCGTCCTCGGTCATCGCGATCTCTTCGAGGATGGCGCCGCGCTCGACGTCGACGTCCTCCTCGAGGATGCGGGAGCCGGTCAGCATGTCGCAGACGACGTCGATGGCGAGCGGCAGGTCGGTGTCGAGCACGCGCGCGTAGTAGCACGTGTACTCCTTCGCCGTGAACGCGTTCATCTCGCCGCCGACGGCGTCGAGGGCGGCGGAGATGTCCAGGGCGGACCTGCGGTGGGTGCCCTTGAAGAGCAGGTGCTCCAGGTAGTGCGTCGCGCCGTTGAGCGCCGGGGTCTCGTCGCGGGAGCCGACGTGCGCCCAGATGCCGAAGGTGGCGGAGCGGACGGAGGGCAGGGTCTCGGTGACGATGCGCAGGCCGCCGGGGAGGGTGGTCTTGCGGACCGTGCCGATGCCGTTCTCGCCCTGGATGAGGGTTTGGGTACGGGCGACGGCCCGCGCCTCCGAGGAGGTGCGGGCCGTCGCCTGGGAGCCACGGGACGTCACTGGTCGGCGTCGTCCTTCTTCGTCTCGTCGGCCAAGGAGCCTTCCTCGCCCTCGATCACGGGGATCAGGGAGAGCTTGCCGCGGGAGTCGATCTCGGCGATCTCGACCTGGACCTTCTGGCCCACGCCGAGGACGTCCTCGACGTTCTCCACGCGCTTGCCGCCGGCCAGCTTGCGGATCTGCGAGATGTGCAGCAGACCGTCCTTGCCGGGCAGCAGGGAGACGAAGGCACCGAAGGTGGTGGTCTTCACCACCGTGCCCAGGTACCGCTCGCCGACCTCGGGCATCGTCGGGTTGGCGATGCCGTTGATGGTGGCGCGGGCGGCCTCCGCGGACGGGCCGTCGGCTGCGCCGATGTAGATGGTGCCGTCTTCCTCGATGGTGATCTCGGCGCCCGTGTCCTCCTGGATCTGGTTGATCATCTTGCCCTTGGGGCCGATGACCTCACCGATCTTGTCGACCGGGATCTTCACGGTGATGATCCGCGGCGCGTTGGGGGACATCTCGTCGGGCCGGTCGATGGCCTCCATCATCACGTCGAGGATGTGGAGACGGGCGTCGCGGGCCTGCTTGAGGGCGGCGGCCAGGACGGAGGCCGGGATGCCGTCCAGCTTGGTGTCGAGCTGGAGGGCGGTCACGAACTCCTTGGTGCCGGCGACCTTGAAGTCCATGTCGCCGAAGGCGTCCTCCGCACCGAGGATGTCGGTGAGGGTGACGTAGTGCGTCTCGCCCTCGATCTCCTGGGAGATCAGGCCCATGGCGATGCCGGCGACCGGGGCCTTGAGCGGCACACCGGCGTTCAGCAGCGACATGGTGGAGGCGCAGACCGAGCCCATGGACGTCGAGCCGTTGGAGCCGAGGGCCTCGGACACCTGGCGGATCGCGTAGGGGAACTCCTCGCGGGTCGGCAGGACCGGGACGAGGGCGCGCTCGGCGAGGGCGCCGTGGCCGATCTCGCGGCGCTTCGGGGAGCCGACGCGGCCGGTCTCACCGGTGGAGTACGGCGGGAAGTTGTAGTTGTGCATGTAGCGCTTGCGGGTCACCGGGGAGAGGGTGTCCAGCTGCTGCTCCATGCGGAGCATGTTCAGGGTGGTGACGCCCAGGATCTGGGTCTCGCCGCGCTCGAACAGGGCGGAGCCGTGGACCCGCGGGATCGCCTCGACCTCGGCGGCGAGCGTGCGGATGTCCGTCACGCCGCGGCCGTCGATGCGCTTCTTCTCCTTGATCACGCGCTCGCGGACCAGCTGCTTGGTGAGCGAGCGGTACGCGGCGGAGATCTCCTTCTCGCGGCCCTCGAACTCCGGCAGGAGCTTCTCGGCGGCGAGCTGCTTGACGCGGTCCAGCTCGGCCTCGCGCTCCTGCTTGCCGGCGAGGGTGAGCGCCTGCGCGAGCTCGGGCTTGACGGCGGCCGTCAGGGCCTCCAGGACGTCGTCCTGGTAGTCGAGGAAGATGGGGAACTCGCCGACCGGCTTGGCGGCCTTGGCGGCGAGGTCCGACTGGGCCTTGCACAGGACCTTGATGAAGGGCTTCGCGGCCTCCAGACCGGCGGCGACGACCTCCTCGGTCGGCGCCTCGGCGCCGCCCTCGACCAGCGTGATGGTCTTCTCGGTGGCCTCGGCCTCGACCATCATGATCGCGACGTCGCCGTCCTCCAGGACGCGGCCCGCGACGACCATGTCGAAGACGGCGTCCTCGAGCTCGGTGTGGGTCGGGAAGGCCACCCACTGGCCGCGGATCAGCGCGACGCGGACGCCGCCGATCGGGCCGGAGAAGGGCAGGCCGGCCAGCTGCGTGGACGCGGAGGCGGCGTTGATCGCCACGACGTCGTACAGGTGGTCGGGGTTGAGCGCCATGACGGTGCACACGACCTGGATCTCGTTGCGCAGGCCCTTCTTGAAGGACGGGCGCAGCGGGCGGTCGATGAGGCGGCAGGTGAGGATGGCGTCCTCGGAGGGGCGGCCCTCACGGCGGAAGAAGCTGCCGGGGATCTTGCCGGCGGCGTACATCCGCTCCTCGACGTCCACCGTCAGCGGGAAGAAGTCGAGCTGGTCCTTGGGCTGCTTGGAGGCGGTGGTGGCCGACAGCACCATGGTGTCGTCGTCCAGGTACGCCACGGCGGAACCGGCGGCCTGCTTGGCCAGGCGGCCCGTCTCGAAGCGGATGGTGCGGGTGCCGAAGGCGCCGTTGTCGATGACGGCCTCGGCGTAGTGGGTCTCGTTCTCCACCAGCGTTTTCTCCGTTACTTGTCGTCTTTTGTCCCTCCTCGCCCGTGTGGCGGGGGGACGGGGCGGAGAAGCGCGCCGTCCGGTTGCGGGCCGGTCTTCGATCGAAGCACCCGGGGGCTCGTCCCCCGGGGGCCACTACCGAGGACCGGCGGCGGTGAGGTGCGCTCCTCCTCGTTCGGTTGTGCGTGATGACCGGCTACCCCGTTCGGGCGGGCCTCTCACGCTGTGTCGTGCGGGTCGTACGCGTCGTGCGCCGCACCACCACAAACGGTGCTTCCCCGTGTGGTGCTACCACACTACAAAGCCGCGGTGACACCGCGCACGTACAGCAAAGGGAGCGGCCCCCGAACGATGGGAACCGCTCCCTTCACGGCGTCTTACTTGGCGCCCGCCGCACCACGGCGGATGCCGAGGCGGTCGACCAGCGCACGGAAGCGCTGGATGTCCTTCTTGGCGAGGTACTGCAGCAGGCGGCGGCGCTGACCGACCAGGATCAGCAGACCACGGCGGGAGTGGTGGTCGTGCTTGTGGGTCTTGAGGTGCTCGGTCAGGTCGGAGATCCGGCGCGACAGCAGAGCGACCTGGACCTCGGGGGAGCCGGTGTCACCCTCCTTGGTACCGAACTCGGCGATGATCTGCTTCTTCGTAGCGGCGTCGAGCGACACGCGTACTCCTCTGATTCTCTGCGCATGGCCACCGAGTGCCCCCGGTCTGCTTCTCGGGGGGACTTCCGTAACTCGGGAGGCGGGGATCCGCTGGGCGCGACCTCCAGGTCCGGCTGTCGCCAGGGATTCCGGGGGTGCGTACACAAACGGCCGTCGCCCACCCTACCAGCCCGGCGGCGTGGCCCCGCCCGGTGCGGCAGCGGCGGGCACCGCCGGACGCCGGCGGCCCCGGCACGGCGCAGCGGCCGCCACCCGTGAGGTGACAGCCGCTGCGCCGCGTACCGTTCGTGAGCGACCGGTCTCAGCTGGTCATGCCCCGGGCGGCCGCGTACAGGTCGAGCACGGCGAGGCAGAGCGGGACGAGCGAGAGCAGGACCGCGCCTTCGCTCAGGTCGAGCATGCGGCCCCAGAACGGGGTCACGCCCTTGCGCGGCACGATCAGGGCGATGGCCACCAGGAGCACGGCGCCCGCGGCGACGGCGGCGGAGAGCCAGATGGTGCGGATGTCCAGCGGGGCGCTGTTCCCGTTGTAGAGGAGTTCCTTGATGATGTCGGCCGGCGGGTTCAGGGCGAGGCCGAGCACGAGCAGGCAGACCGTGACGATGCCCGACATGATCAGGGTCACGACCTGGGCGGTGTAGAGGAAGAGGCGGGCCCGCATCAGCATGGCCAGGCCGACCGCCAGCGACAGCAGCTGGGCCCAGCCGCTGGTGGAGAAGCCGAGCACGACACCGGCGGAGGCGACGCCCGCGGCCGCGCAGCCGCCGACGAGGCCGAGCAGCAGTTCGTGCCCGCGGCGCGCCTGGTCGGCGATGGCCTGGAAGTCGACCGGCTCCTGCTCCTGCTGGTCGTCGGCGCGGCCGCGCTTGGCGATCTGGTCGGGCGAGCGGAAGCCGATGGGGAGCTTGGCGAAGCGGGCGGACCAGCCGGGGAGGAAGCCGATGACGGCGACCATGACCGTGGCGGTGACGGCGGCGGCATGGCGCGGCTCGGCCTCGCCGATGATCGCGGCGAAGGTGGCGAGGACGCCGACGCCGGCGGCGAACGCGGCGGCGACGAAGGGCGCGTCGTTCCGGGGCAGCAGCAGCACCAGCAGCACCGCGGCGACCAGGACGACCGCGAGGCCGATCAGCAGGTGCAGCCGTCCGGGCCCCTCGCCGGAGGGGACGCCCACGACGCCCGAGCCGCCCACCATCAGGTGGGGCAGCGAGGCCAGGCCCAGGGCCGCGGCCGCGTGGTGGTCGTCGTAGACCCGGGCCCGTACGGCCGCCAGCGCGACGAGGACGACGCCGGTGACACCGGCGATCACGCCCGGCAGGCCGTGCATGTCGTGGGCGACCGGCTCGGAGAACCACAGGACCAGCGCCATCATGATGAGCAGCAGCGCGCCGGCGGCCAGGCCGACGACGCGCATCATGCCGTCGTTCCAGCTGCGGCGGTCGGTCTCGACGGCGGCGGCCACGGCGTCCACGACGTCGTCGAAGACGGCGGGCGGCAGGGAGTCCGCGAACGGCCGCAGGAGCAGCAGTTCGCCGTCGCGGATCTGCTGTTCGGCGAGCGAACGGCCGTCGTCGAGGACGGAGCCGTCCCGGCGTACCAGGTTGTACCCGGTGGGCGCGGCCTCCTCGGGGGTCTGCCCCGACAGCCGCAGGATCTCCGGGTACACGTCAGAGAGCGGCACGTCCTCCGGAAGTGCGACATCGATCCGGCTGTTCGGTGCCGCCACCGTGACTCGGCAGAATCCGGTTGCTGAAACCGTACTCACCTGACGGTTCCCCCTCGTCCAGTACTCGCTGATCCGACGCGGTTTGCCCGGGCGATTCCCGCTCCGCGCTTCGTTCGGTGCGTCACCCTACCGCTCCCACCCGGCGTCTCCTCATCCCCTATCGGCTCAACGGGCCCGCAGAACAGTAGGATCAACGCCCGACTCATCGGCCCGGCGGAGACCGGCGAGTTGACGTACGTACGGGGCCGTCACAACGGGGGCGGTTCAGGATTGCGATCGCGTGAAGGACTGGTGCATCGGTGAGCGTCGTCATCGTCAAGCGCCCGCCGCGGGTTTACCCGCCGGAGGTGCCGAGTGAGGAGGTCAAGCTCGAATCCCCTCCCGAGCTCCCTCGCACCGAGGACGACAGCCTGCTGATGAACCTGCTGCCCATGCTCGGCATGGGTTCGTCTGCGGCGTTCTTCTTCATGCCGGGCGCCCAGGGCTTCATGAAGATCATGGGCATGCTGATGATGGCGTCCACGGTGGCCATGGTGATCGCCCAGATCGTGCGGGCCCGGAAGGGGCCGTCCGGCCAGATGGCCGAGGCCCGGCGCGACTACCTCAAGTACCTGGCGCAGAAGCGGCGTGAGGTGCGGCGCACCGCGCACAAGCAGCGCGACGCCCAGCACTACCTGCACCCGGCGCCCGAGCAGTTGTGGGCCCTGGTCGCCGAGGGTTCGCGGCTGTGGGAGCGGCGCTCCACGGACCAGGACTTCGTCCAGGTGCGGATCGGCCTGGGGCCGCAGCAGCTCGCGACGCCGCTGGTGGCGCCCGAGACCGCGCCGGTGGACGAGCTGGAGCCGCTGACCGCCCACGCGATGCAGCAGTTCATCGCCGGCCACGGCACGCTGAACGACCTTCCGCTGGCGATCGGGCTGCGCTCCTTCTACCACGTGATGATCTCGGGTGACACCGAGACGGTCTACGGCCAGACCCGGGCGGTGCTCGGCCAACTGGCCTCGCTGCACTCGCCCGAGGACGTGGTGATCGCGGTCGTGGCGGCGCCGGGCGCGGCGGTGGAGTGGGAATGGACCAAGTGGCTGCCGCACTTGCAGCACAAGGAGTCCGACGGCGCCGGTACGCGCCGGCTGCTCTGCCACGACCTCGGCGAGCTCGAGGAGATGATCGCCCATCAGCTGGAGGGCCGGCCCCGGTGGAGCCGGGAGGGGCAGCCGGTGCTGGACCAGCCGCACGTGGTCGTCGTGCTGGACGGCGGCAGCGTGCCGCCGGACTCGGTGCTCGCCTCGGCGGAGGGCCTCCAGGGCGTGACCATCCTCGAGGTGGTGCCCGGCGAGCTCGACGAGCCGCGCGGCTCGCTGTCGGTGCGGGTGTGGCCCGACGGCATGGAGCTGGAGGCGGGCACGGGCGTGTTCACCGGCCAGGCCGATGTGCTGTCGCAGGCGCAGGCGGAGTCGCTGGCCCGTCAGCTGGCGCCGCTGCGGCTGGGCGCCGCGGACGCGGACGAGCCGCTGCTGGCGAACCTGGACTTCACCGACCTGATGCAGATCGGTGACGCGGCGAGCGTGGACGTCTCGCGCACCTGGCGGCCGCGGACGCTGCACGAGCGGCTGCGCGTCCCGATCGGTCTCGGCGAGAACGGCGAGCCGGTCATGCTGGACATCAAGGAAGCCTCGCAGGAGGGCATGGGCCCGCACGGTCTGTGCGTCGGCGCCACCGGTTCCGGTAAGTCGGAGCTGCTGCGGACCCTGGTGCTGGGCCTGGCGGTGACCCACTCCTCCGAGACGCTCAACTTCGTCCTCGCGGACTTCAAGGGCGGCGCCACCTTCACCGGCATGAGCTCCATGCCGCACGTCTCCGCGGTGATCACCAACCTGGCCGACGAGCTCACGCTCGTGGACCGCATGCGCGACTCCATCACCGGTGAACTGACGCGCCGTCAGGAACTGCTGCGGCAGGCCGGCAACTACGCCAACATCACCGACTACGAGAAGGCGCGCGCGGCGGGCGCCCCGCTCGACCCGCTGCCGTCGCTCGTCCTGATCATCGACGAGTTCAGCGAGCTGCTCGCCGCCAAGCCCGACTTCATCGAGATGTTCATCCAGATCGGCCGCATCGGCCGTTCGCTGGGTGTGCACATGCTGCTCGCCTCGCAGCGCCTGGAGGAGGGCAAGCTGCGCGGCCTGGACACCTTCCTGTCGTACCGGATCGGTCTGCGGACCTTCTCCGCGGCGGAGTCCCGTACGGCGATCGGCGTGCCCGACGCCTACCACCTGCCGAACGTGCCCGGCGCGGGCATCCTGAAGTACGGCACCGACACGATGGTGCAGTTCAAGGCCGCGTACGTGTCGGGCACCTACCGGCCCAACGGGCCGGCGGCCGAGGGCGGCGGCCGGATCGACCGCTCGCCGGTGCTGTTCACCGCCGCGCCGGTGCCGGTGCGGATCCTCGCCGAGCCCGAGCCGGAGACCCGCCGGGACCAGATCGACGACGCGCTCGCCGACACCGTGCTGGACGTCATCGTCGGCCGCCTGGAGGGCCAGGGTCCGCCCGCCCACCAGGTGTGGCTGCCGCCGCTGGACGAGCCGTTCAGCCTCGATCAGGTGCTGCCGGCGCTCAACGTCAGCGCGGAGCGCGGTCTGCACGCCGAGGGCTACCACGCCCAGAGCAAGCTCGTCATCCCGGTCGGCCTGGTCGACAAGCCCTTCGAGCAGCGGCGCGACGTGATGTACGCGGATCTGTCCGGCTCCGCCGGTCACGCGCTGATCGTGGGCGGCCCGCAATCCGGCAAGTCGACGCTGGTGCGCACGATGATCGCGGCCTTCGCGCTCACCCACACGCCCACCGAGGTGCAGTTCTACGCCCTCGACTTCGGCGGCGGCGGCATGCTCGCCATGGAGCGCCTGGCCCACGTGGGCGGGGCGGCCTCCCGTCTGGACCAGGAGAAGGTCCGGCGTACGGTGGCGGAGGTGCACGGCATCCTGAACGCCCGCGAGGAGTTCTTCCGCGCCAACAGCATCGACTCCATGGCGACCTTCCGCAACCGTCGGGCGCAGGGCCACTACCCCGACCAGCCGTGGGGTGACGTCTTCCTGATCATCGACGGCTGGGGAACGTTCAAGAACGACTACGAGATGCTCGACCCGGTCATCGCGGACATCGCGACCCGCGGTCTGGGCTTCGGCATTCACCTGATCGTCACGGCGACCCGGTACACCGAGATGCGGCCGGCGCTGCGCGACCAGATCCTCAGCCGCCTCGAGCTGCGCCTCGGTGACGCGATGGAGTCGGAGTTCGACCGCAAGCGGGCCGAGAACGTGCCGGTGGGCAAGCCCGGCCGCGGTCTGTCCCCGGACAAGCTGGACTTCCTCGCCGCCACCCCCCGCATCGACGGGTCGGCCACGGTGGAGGATCTGGCCGACGGCATGGCGAACCTCGTCAGCAACGTCAACAACGCCTGGCAGGGCCCGACGGCGCCCAAGGTGCGGATGCTGCCGACGATGCTGCCCGCGTCCGAACTGCCGGCCGGCGGCGACTTCGCCAGCCGGGGCATCGCGATCGGTGTCGACGAGCTCACGCTGTCGCCGGTCTTCGTGGACTTCGAGACCGACCCGCTCTTCGTCATCTACGGCGAGAGCGAGTCCGGCAAGTCCTCGCTGCTGCGGTTCATCGCCAAGCAGGTCGCGGAGCGGTACGAGCCCAGCAAGGCGCTGTTCGTGGTCTCGGACTTCCGGCGGGCGCTGCTCGGCCAGATGCCCGAAAGCCACATGTACAAGTACTGCGCCTCGGGTCCGCAGCTCCAGGAGGTCATGGAGTCGCTGGCCGGCTCGATGAGCCGCCGTATGCCCGGGCCGGACGTGACCCCGGACCAGCTGCGCAACCGCAGCTGGTACAGCGAGCCCGACGCGTTCATCTTCATCGACGACTACGACCTGGTCGCCACGTCGATGGGCAACCCGATGTCGGTGCTCATGGAGTACCTGCCGTTCGCGCGCGACCTGGGTCTGCGCATCGTCCTGGCCCGCACCACCTCGGGTGCCTCGCGCTCGTCCTTCGAGCCGGTCCTCACCCGGATCAAGGAGCTGGGCGCCCAGGGCATCGTGCTCTCCGGTGACCCGCAGGAGGGGCCGGTGTTCAACAACATCAAGGCCACCCCGCTGCCGCCGGGACGCGGCCAGTTCATCTCGCGCCGGTCCAGCGGCCAGCTGGTCCAGACGGGATTCCTGCCGGAGAGCTGAGGCGTCTGCGCCCGGGGCGGACCGCATCGGCGCCCCGCCCCGGGCGCTCGCGGCACCGGGATGAGCCTCGATCCCGGTGACCGGGCGAACGTGCGACGTGTACACCCAACGACGTCCGACGAGGCCGGGCACCCGAGGGGGAGAACTCGTGACCGACTATTTCAAGACCGACACCGAAGAGCTGGGGCGCTTCCGGACGACGCTGGAGAACGCCAAGGCCGAACTCGACAACGTCCGCAAGTGGCTGCAGGATGTGTCCGCCGACGGCGTCGGCACCAAGGAACTGGACGCCGCGTGCGCCGAGTTCCACGAGCACTGGAAGTACGGCTCGGAGCAGATCGCCGAGCTGACCGGCAAGTTCGCGGAGAGCGTGAACCAGAGCAAGGCCAATTACGAAGAGGTCGACAAGGCGCTCGAGGAAGGCTTCCGCAAGGCGGCGGCGCAGGGAGGCGGAAAGTGACGGCGAACCCCTATCCGCACCTGGGTTTCAACCCGGCACCGGGCAGTGTCTCGGTCGTCTCGGATCTGACGGCCAAGCTGCGGAAGTCGGCGCAGACCATCGCCGACGCGCACAAGATGATCGAGAACCTGCGCTCGGGGAGCTCCTGGGAGGGGGACGCGGCGGTCGCCTTCCGCGAGCAGCTCGACGGTGCCCTGCCGACGAACCTGAAGAACGCCCACACCTCCATCACCAAGGCCGCCGCGGCGCTCACCGACTGGCAGCAGGCGCTCGACGGCTACCAGGACCGGGCCAGGACCCTCAACGGTCAGGCCAAGGAGGCCAAGGACCAGATCGAGGCGGCGGAGGGCCGTGAGAAGTCGGCCTCCGCCAACCCCGACCTCAAGCTCGCGGGCAAGACGTTCACCGACGACGCGGCACTGAAGGACGCCCAGTCCCGGCTGGACAGGGCGACCGAGGAGCTCAACAAGGCGCGGGAGGCGGTGAACAACGCCAAGACCGCGTACAACGACGTCATCAAGCGCGCGAAGGAGCTGGAGGAGGACCACTCCACCGACGCCCGCGGCAAGGCCCGCGTCCTGCGGGACTCCACGGACAAGCTGGCGCCCGAGGAGCCGAACTGGTTCGAGAAGAGCATGGACTGGGTCGGGGAGAACCTGACTGACGTCCTCGGCGCGGTGGCGGCGATCGCGGGTCTCGCGGCCCTGTTCTTCGCCGTGCCGGTAGGGCCCGTCCTGCTGCTGGTGGCGGCGGCGGCCAGCGCGGCCACGTTGATCAGCCGCTTGTCGAATCCGGTGGTGCGGGCCTCACTCAAGGACGGTTTCACCAAGGGAGAGTTCGACGCCGACTTCTGGAACAACGCGGTGGGCGTGGTCGGCGACACCCTCGGCGTGGTCCCGGGCGTCGGCGCCGTGGCCCGCGGCGTCAACGGCGCCGTACGGTCGGCGAACGCCGGCGCGGAGGCGCTGACCCTCGGGCAGAAGCTCAGCAGCGCGGGCGGCAAGACCTGGCTGGCCGCGCAACGGATCCACGCCGCCGAGAACCCACTGACCACCTGGTTGGTGAAGGGCACGGCCAACCCGTCCGCGTGGGGCAAGGCCATCGACGGCTCGGTGGCCGGAGCCGGTGCGCTCACCGGCACGTACGGCGTGGCCAAGAACCTCTGGGACGACATCAAGCACCCCGGGGCGGAGAACACCGCCACCGGTATGGACGGCTTCCGCGCCGGCAGTTTCGACGGAGCCGGCCACGGCGCCACCGCCCTGAAGACCATGAAGATCCTGTTCGGCGCAGCGCACTGAAGGGCTTGAACTCTTGATCGACGCCGAGGACGCGTACGAGTACGCCATCGACGAGTCGGCCATGGAGCGCAACTGCGACATGTGGTTCGCGCTGCCGCCCGGCTACGTGGAGGTCCCCTTCCGTGACCTCTTCGCCAGTCCGGATTCTCCCGAGGGCGCTCGGGTGGTGGAAGCGGTCACCTCGCTTCTGGAGCTGGTACCGCAAGAGAAGCAGGCCGGCTTCCTGGCACAGCTGGCCCAGGCCCGGGGGCTGACCCTGGAGATGCAGCGGGAAGGCGTGGTGAGCTTCTCCATCGGCGCCCACGAGGCGGACGACGGCACCATGCTGGAATCGGTCGTCACCCTCGCCCGCCGCGAGATCCCGTGGACCCCGCCGAAGCTGGCGGCGGTACGGGCGGCGACAGCCCGCAGAAACGCGGTGCCGGTCGCCGTGGCGAACCTGCCTTGCGGGCCCGGTGCGTTCACGGAGGCCGTGGTGGAGCTTCCCGCGGAGGCCGACGCCCAGCGGCGTTCCCTGTACGAGGCGGCCGCGTACCTGCCTTTCCCGGACGGGCGGAACCTCGCCATCCTCACGCTGACCACCACGGCCGTGGACGCTCGCGAGCACTACCGTGACATCCATCGCGGGATGGCGGAGATGGTGAGCTTCGACAATCCGCTTCCCGAGGAGTTCAAGGCCCAGATTCCCGAGTCCGAGGTCGAAGCGTCCGTACGCGCAGTCTTCGGCTGACCCCATGGAGTGCATCCAGTGGACGTTCCCCTGACGAAGACGGCTTACGAGGATCCGGCCACCCGGGCGGCCTGGCGGCGCACCGCCGCGTCCCGGCTGTGCGCCTTCCTGCTGTCGCTCGCTTCCTTCGTGGTCTGGCTGTACGTGGTGCTGCTGACGCCGGTGTGGGCCCTGTGGGTGCTCATGCCGACCTTGTTCATGCTGATCTACGTGGCCATGCTGACCACCATCAAGGTCTCGGGGCTTCTGTCGCTGCGCCGGGTCCTGCGGGTCTACCCGTGGCAGTCGTTCCCGGAAGCCGCCTCGACGGCCAAGAACGGCACCACCCGGTTCTCCTTCCCCGATCCCGAGCATCCGGCGGGCAAGCGCGTGTCGGTCACGTATGGCAACTGGCTGGGCAGCGGGTACACCTTCTGGATCCGGAAGGTGAGGTCGGGCGAGGTCGGCGAGGTCTGGTTCGCGGGCGACCCGCGCTTCCTGGGCGTCGTCGCCGTGCCGGGACCACGTCGTCTGGTCCAGGTGGCCCAGCGCGAGGCCGTCGACAGCCAGATGTCGGCCCGCAAGCGCGGCGTCAGTCCTGAGGCGCGGGAGCGGGCCCGGGCGGCGGGTGCGCGGGTCGGCTGAGGGCGTGCACGAGCCGTACGGCCCGACGGCGGTGGGGAGAGCTCCGGTACGGCAGCGCCGGCGGCCCGGGCCTTGGCCCGGTCGTACCCGCGCAGCCTCCTGCCGTGAATCCCGATCGTGGTTTCGGACGCGGGCCACTGGTGCGGGGCCGGAGCGGGGACGTGCCCCTGCCGTCCGGGAGCGTGCGGCTGGTGCGGTGTCCGCCCCTGCTCCCGGCCCTGTGCTGGCCCTTGGCGACTGCTGCGATGCATGGCCACCCCCGTGTGATCGTTGATCGACGATGCCGAACGGCAGAATCTCAGAGATCAGCCGGGCGTGCCCGGGAGCGGGGACCGACAGCCTTAGTGATGCCGGTGCTCTCGGCCTGCTGGACGCGGGCCTTACCGGCGTTCTCCCGCTCTTCGGCTGCCGGAGCCCAGGTCGCCGGCTGCATGTAGAGCACCTCGCCCGTGCCCGGCACGATGGCCGCGGCGGCGTTGCGCGGAGGACGCGGCAGTCGCTGCCGCCGCGTCGCGTCACTCAGCGTCGTACGGACACGGTGAAGGTGTAGTAGCGGGCCCGGCCGGCCTGGTCGGAGTTGGTGGACGTCGCGCCGGGTCTGGGGGACGCCGACTCGCCCTTGCCCACACATGTGCCCACCGGGCAGTGCAGGACGCGGATCTCGGTGGTTCCCGGCCCCACCGCCTTGAAATCGAAGTACTGGGTGCCGTCACCTCCGCCCACGAGATCCGATCCCTCGTAGTCCTCGCGGTCGCCCTCGCCGCGGACGACTTTCGCGTCGGGACGCGGAGTGACGCGGTACCACCACTCCCCCTGGGCCGGATGCATGGGGAGGGAGAGGGTGAACTCCTCCCCGACCTCGGCCTCGATGGTGCGCCGGTCGGTCCCGTATTCCTGGGGCCCGGTGGCGGCGCCGCAGGCCGCCAGGCCGCCGACCGCGCCGAGCACGAGCAGGGACGGGAGGAGACGGGCGGGGCCCCGCCGCGAGCAGATCTTGCCGGTCATCGGATGCCTTCCTCGGTCACTTCGGAACGTGGACGGCGAAGGCGTTGGGCAACCGCTCGTCGGACGCCTTGTCCATGCGGCCGTTGACGAAGTCGTCCTCGCTGACCCAGGTGGTGTGCCCCCAGGGGTTGTACACCTGGAGCATGTCGCCCTCCTGGCCGATGATCATCATCTGGTGGCCGACCCGGTCGCCGTTCTCGTCCTTGCCCTCGACCTCGA
This sequence comes from Streptomyces sp. NPDC052020, assembly GCF_040680575.1. Classification (NCBI taxonomy): domain Bacteria; kingdom Bacillati; phylum Actinomycetota; class Actinomycetes; order Kitasatosporales; family Streptomycetaceae; genus Streptomyces; species Streptomyces sp. NPDC052020. The sequence continues at coordinate 276,657 of NZ_JBFAWY010000007.1, read as the reverse complement.
CGGGAACCGGCTTCCCGTCCGCGACCGCCCTCTCGATGTCGGGCAGGACGTCCCTCCGGGCGTCCGCGCCCTCGCGGATCTCGCGGTACTCGTACTCGGCGCCGGTATGAGGGCTGATCTCGGCGTTGGCGACCTCGTTCTGGCCGTCGCTGTCCATGCCGTCCGGGGCTCCCCACCAGAAGCCGGAGTCGTAGCTGCCGTCCCCCTCCTCGTGGACCCGCATCAGCTCGTCGTCGAGCCGGGCGCGGAAGGCGGTGCCGTCGTCCTCCTGGCCGGAGGACCCGCCGGTGAGTTCCAGGGCGTAGACGGGGTCGACCATGGCGCGCGCGCCGATCGTGGAGCCGGGCACGCAGGTGTTGCCCTTCTGGGACCAGTTCTGCCCGTTGTACGTGAGGATGCCCCTATGTTGCGTCAAGCGGCAGAAGGCAAGGCGGCGAGGGCCGAGGCTGGCTGGATGTGACGGTAGATTTCGCGGGCGACATAGCGCTTGAGGCAGCGGATGATTTCGCGTTTCGACATGCCTTCTTTTGTGCGTCGTTCGAGGTAGAGACGTGTACGGGCATCTCGGCGAAGACGGGTCACGATGATGCGGTAGAGGGCGGCGTTGGCCTGCCGGTTGCCTCCGCGGTTCAGCCTCCGACGCTGAGTCTTCCCGGAAGACTGCTCGACCGGGCTGACACCACACAGGGCGGCGAACGATGCTTCGCTGGACAAACGCTCCGGATTGTCGCCAGCAGCGATCAGCAGGGCAGCTGCACTGTCGGGCCCGACGCCGATGACGTCCAGGAGCTGCGGATGGCAACGACGGACAGCTGCGGTGATCCGGCGTGCGAGCTCCTTCACCTCGACTGTCAGCTGCTGAATGCGCTGGGCCAGAAGCCGGAGCGTGAAGACGGCCGCGTCGCCAGCATCGGGAAGGTTGGCGCACCTGTCGATCAGTGCCGTGTTGGTGAGCTTGGAGAGCGCCTCGCGCAGCACGGGATCGACTCCGAGGAGTACGGCCTTGAGCTGGTTCTTCGCCTGTGTGCGGGCCTTGACGGCAGACTCCTTCGCCAGCCGCAGCACGCGCATGTCGGCCGCCGGCCCTTCACCGGTCTTGGGCGTGACGTCAGCGCGTCCGGACAGCACGGCACGGGCAGCAGCCTCTGCATCGACGGCGTCGCTCTTGCCGTGCTTGCGGCGGATGGCGCGGTCGGGCTGGTTGACCTCGACGACCTGGACGCTCTCCCGGCTCAGGAAGCGTGCGAGGGCCGCTCCGTAGGATCCGGTGCATTCCACACCGGCTCGGTGCAGGGTGCCGAAAGAGCTTGCCCAGGACAGGAGTTGGCGGTATCCGGCGCCGGTGGCCGGGAACTCCTGGTGGGCCAGGAACGCTCCGAGCACGGTGATCACGGCGGCGACATGCACGTCCTTGTGGGTGTCCACTCCCAGGATCACATCTTCCACCAGCGGTTCTTCCGGCTGTGCGGGCAGAGTCGGCTGGGGCATGCTGGTGATGGTCACGCGGCTCCTTCATCGGCACGGGGCTGTGGCCGACGTCGGGCCGGTGGGCGGTCAGAACTGTGACGGTGCCTTGTGCGGCAAGGCCCCTATCGGGACACGCTCGCCGGTCCGACGGCAGCAAGCACTGCCCGGGACCACAGGCCGACAGATCCTCAACAAGGCAACCTGGGCCAGTTGTCCCACGGGTCAGACCCTGGCCCCGGACGATGCCCCATCAGTCTCACAGTTGTCCCAGGCGCCGGGCCGGTTCTTGCTGTCGGCCTCGGTGACCGCCGGTGAGAGGTGCCGCCGCAGCCACGCCTCGTCGTCACCGTGCGGATGGATCTTCTGGCGGAACTCCCGGACCGCGTCCATGTCGTAGCCGGCGGCGACGGTCTTCATCAGGTAGGCCCGTTCCTCCGGCGACTTGGAGTCCTTGAGCATCCGTTCCAGCTCGGCGCGGTCCTCGGGGCTCATCTTGTTCATGAACGCGGCGGAGCGTTCGAGGTCGCCCGCGCTGAGGATCTCGTTGTACTCACGGTCCGGGCCCGACTCGCCGACGCTGCTGGTGTCGGCCAGCATCAGTTTGTCCGCCGCCGTGAGCCCTCTCGCCGCCAGCTTTCCGGAACGGGCCTGCGAGGCCCACCGGTTGAGCTCGCCCGCCGCCTTGCGCGCGGCGTCATCGGCTATCACCGCCGCCTGGTGACGCCGCTCGACACCTTCGGCGGCCTGTGTCCGGGCCCGCTGTACGGCGGCGTCCTCCTCGTCGCTGTCCCACATGCCATCGAAGAAGCCGTCCTCACCACCCAGTGAGCTCAGCGCCTCGCGGAGCACCTCGCACCCCACCCGGTCACGCTGCCGGGCGTCCTCGACACCGTCGGCCAGCGCGGTGAGCGCCTTGGCGCTCCCTTCGAACGCCTCACGCATCTGATCGGCGGCCCGCCGCGCGGCGGCGACCACGTCCGAGGCCGCGACCTGGGTCGTCCCGGTCCACACCTCGGGCAGCCCGGACGCCGCCTTGCCGATGCGTCCCGCCGCCTCGTCCACCGCGCTGACGGCCTGCTTGAACTGCCGGGACGCCGCGTCGATCGCGCCGGGATCGCCCACCGGCGCCTTCACGTCCAGCGCCTTCCTGATCGCCTCGATGAGGCTGTTCTTGTCGTCGGCGCCCTGGACGCCGCCCTTCAGGCCGGCCAGCTCGGAACGCCGTGACGTCGTGGACTCCCCCGCCATGTCCGGGTTCCTTTCCTGTCCTTGTGGGCGTGGTGCAGATGTAGGGGCGGGGTGACGCGGGTGCCGTCCGCGCGTGGTGTGTCTAGCGCCGCGCGGCGGACGTACGGTGCCGCAGGGCGAGGATCTCGGCGACGGCCTCGAACCAGCGTGCGACGGTTTCGTCGTCGTCCGTGTCCGCGGCGACGGAGGCGGCGCTCGCCAGCCACTCCTGGGCGGTCCTGGACGCGTCCTCACCCGGGAACGGCTCCTCCAGCCCGGCCGCGTACCGGACGCCGCCGCTGCGGACGATCCCGGCCACGAACGCCACCGCTCGCGGCTGGACCCCCAGCCGGTCCAGGGTGACGGCCGCGGCGACGGCTCCCTCACCGAACAGGGTGGGGCGCTGGGCGGCGCCCGCCCCGATGCCGTGGCGGAGAAGGGCGGGCAGGTGGAGGTGCAGGATCTGCTCTTCGGTGCTCATCGGGAAGAACCTCGCGTCTCAGCCGAACGGTGACGGGTCGGACGCGGGGGCGGCCGGCACGCCGGCTGGACGTCCGGTCACCGCCGCGGCCCCGTGGACCCGCCCGGCGGCGAAGTCCTCCGCGGAACCGTAGTCGTTGCCGGTCACGCGCAGCTTGTTCGCGATCTCCTCGAGGGCGGAGCGCAGTACGTCGGCCTCGTCGTGCCACGCGGTGACGCACCGCTCGAACGCCGGGCCCGAGTCCTCGCCCCCGTAGACGTCGTAGACGGAGCACTGCTCGCCGGGCATCCGCGACGCGGCCGTTCCGATGTCGCCGGCCGCGGCGTCCAGGTGCCGGATGTTGTGCTGATACCCGCTCGAGTCAACCGAATAGGTCGACACATGGCCCCCGTATCTCCTGCGCGCGCACTGGCACGCGGTGCCTGCTTGGCGTGACCCTATCAAGGCGCGAGGCCGACAGGTGATCTTGGGAGGAAGGCCGCCCTGCCGGGAAGAGCTTCCGCCCCCGGGCGGCGCCGGGGCCATTCGAGCGACTGGTACCGGGGGCCCGCACGGACGGCCGGGGTCGCTCCTCGGCGGCCTCGCGGCGACCCAGACCACCCGGTTTACGGTCAAGAAGATCTTCAACGGTCTGGAGACCGGGGGCACGGCATCCCCGATGAGCAGATCTCACGTACGCCACTGGACCGACAGAGCGCGAACGGTGGGAAAGCAGGGGGGGCAGGCCGTTGGCGAGGTCGGCGTGCCGCTCATCGCATCACGCTCGCCAGTCCCCCGAAGCCTTGTCCGACAGCTACTGCTGCGGCGGCCACTGGCCGCGAGGCGGCGTGGGCTGCTGCTGGTACGGATTCTGCTGTGCCGAGACCTGCCGCCCGTACGGGTTCTGCTGCTGACCGTACGGGGCATAGCCGGCGGGGCGGCCCGGGCCACCGCCGTTGCTCCGGTTCCGCCTGGCCCGTTTCACGATCAGGAACACACTCAGGCAGATGACGGCAAGACCCACGACCCCGATCACGGCCCAGATGATGATCGCCTTCCGGTCGGCCTTCTCCTGCTCCTCGTCGGACATACCGAGCTCGGGGGCGGCAGCTTTCACCTTCAGGGAATCAGGAACCGTGAGCGGACCGTACTTCGAGCCGACCGGGATTTCCTTTTCCAAGGCGGCAAGTGGCTGGATGATGCCGTAGCCATACCTCTCATCAGGGAGAGACAGCCCCTTCTCCGCTTCGGGCATCGCTGCTGTCTTCACGAGGCGGTTTGCAATCTGCCCGGCCGTCAAGTCAGGGAATTTCGATCGGAGGAGGGCAGCTGCTGCCGCAGTGTAGGCAGCCGCATTCGAGGTGCCAGAACCTGCACTATACCCATTCCCGAAGCCGTTTGCGGAAACAATGTGGGCCCCGGGAGCCGACAACATCACAGAGCTCCCCGAGTTCGACCCTTCCCAGATGAGCCCGTCATTTTTTACGGCGGCTACGCCAAGTGCACCTGGCGAAGCCGCTGGATAGCATTTTCTTGCATCGCCGTCATTTCCAGCGCCACCGACAACCAGTACGTCGCGACTCAAAGCATAAGCAACAGCATCCGATACCTTGTCCACCTCTTCCTGGGATGTGGAATCAAAGCATTGCGAGACATTGATCACCGATGCGCCATTATCAACCGCATACCGAATAGCAACATCAGTTCCCGGCCCGTCAGTCCCGAATTCCCGGATCGGTAGAATCTTTGCCTCTGGCGCCAAGCCGATAACGCCATCGTTCGCACCATGGCCATGGGCAGCAATGATCGCTGCCATCGCCGTGCCATGATTGTCACTTGGCTCTGGAGCTGTACTGCCTCCGTCCATGAAGTCCTTACCTTCAAGGACATTACCTTGAAGGTCAGCGTGATCACCGTTCACCCCGTCATCGATGACAGCGACCGTGACACCGCTTCCCTTGGAAAGCTTCCATACGGATTCTGCATTGAGCGCCTCCAGCGCCCACTGGTCTTCTCTAACCTGGTCTGCAGACGCATGTGGGGCCGAGGCAAGCAACAGCACACCAGCCAATACACCGCAGCCTGCTGTGCGAAGTACCCGCTTCAAGCCCATCCGTGTGTCCTCTCTCAGGTTGGTGCGGGGATACGTCCGGGAGAGCGCATCCCCGCACCTTCCTACCAACTGCGGCGTGGCCGCGCGGCCTACTCCTCGATGACTCGAGGTGCCACGTTACGTTGCGGCGTCCAGGTCTCCTCGTCCTCGACCAGGTAGTCGGGGCGCTCGCCTTCACGCTGCTCCTGGTCCTTGGGACGACCAGTGCGCGCACCGGGAGCACCTGCGATACCGCCCCGGTGAACTGCGCCGGCTCCACGTCCTGCAGCACCGCGGCTGCTGTGCAGACCCGAGCCACCCGCAGTGCCCCGGCCCGCACCCGCACCCGCACCCGCACCCGCCCTGGGCGTGCCACCAATTACGCCGCCGCTCTGGCGAGCCATCCCTCCGGCACGCGCGGCACCGCCCTTGCTGGCTGCTGCACCTGCAGCGCCACCCACACCTCCAGCACCTGGGCGGCCCACCATGCCGCCGCGAGCTGTGCCTGCACCTCCGCCGGCCATGCCGCCACTCACACGACCGACCGAGCCCCGGCGAGCAGTACCCGGGACTCCGCCAGGCGCACCGGCAACGAGCCCCGGACTGGTGACCGCACCACCGGGCCCAGCTGATCCAGTACTGACCGGGCTCCCGCCACCGGTCGGCGGCGTACCAGGACGTCCGCCGGAGATGCCGTCGATCGCCGTGCCCACATTGTGCGTCGGCACAGGCGGCTTGTGCGCACCACCCGTGACCCCTGAAGGCGGGGCCACAGGCTTCGACGGACTGATGGTGCTCACCTGGGCAGGCCGGGCCGCACCCGGAGACACACTCCGTGGGCTTTGCGGTGTGCGAGCCGTCGGCATGACTACAGGTGTACGCGCCGAGCGTGTACTTCGTCTTCTGCCCGAACTCCTCCATGACGGTGTTGAGGTACTTCACGACGTCCGGAGCGTTGGCGAGTTTGTTCGCCTCGTCGAAACCGGTCCCGAGCGCACCTGCTGGAAGGTAGGTGTTGGTCTCCGCGTCGGTATCCGCCTTCCCGACGCCGCTGAGCAGTCGGTTCAGCGCGGTCACAGTCTTCTCGAGCTCGTCGAAGTCGACGCTAATTTATTCAGCCATACTCAACTCCCCGTTGCTGCCCACGCCCTGCTTGCGCCGCCAGTCGCTCAGGACCCGTTCGCCCCCGAACAGCAGGAGCACCACGGCGGCGCCGGTCGCCAGTTACGTACAGGGCGTACCGTTCCATCCGTTCCTGGCGGGACTCGCCGAGGACCAGGATCGCGGCCTGGACGTCGGCGGAGTCGCCCGCGGGACCGGTCGGTTCGGGTGTCGCCCACGCACCGCACCTACCGGATTTCTACGTCACTCCCGACGGCTACTGCTGTGGCGGCCACTGGCCGTGCGGCGGCGTGGACTGCTGCTGATACGGGTTCTGCTGAGGCGAAACAGACTGCTGGTAGGGATTCTGCTGAGGCGAGACCGACTGCTGGCCGTACGGCGGATAGCCGACCGGGCCGCCAGACCCACCCGTCCTGTTCTTGTTACGCCGGGACAGCTTGACGATCAGGAACACGATGAGCCCGACCACGGCCAAAGCGATGAAACCGAGAACAACGAAGAAGATCAACTGCTTCTGGTCTGACTCTTCGTTCTCCGCGGCATAGTCGGTGTCGGACTTGCCGGCACTCGGAGCAGCGGAGGAACCCTCGGTACCCGGGGCCCTGAGCGGGCCGTACTTGGAACCTGTGGGGATATCCTCCGTCAGTGCAGCGAGCGGACGGATAGCCCCGTAGCCGTACTTTTCATCAGGGAGGGCGAGACCTTTCGCAGATTCAGGCAGGACGGCAGTCTTCACCAGGCGATTCGCGATTTGTCCAGCCGTAAGGTCAGGAAACTTGGACCGAAGCAAGGCCGCAGCTGCTGACACATAAGCAGTGGAGTCGGAGGTTCCGTCGCTGATGCGAAGTTTGTTCCCCGGCCACCCTGCGCTCACAATACGAGTAGCGGGGGCGGTCAGCAATACCTCGGGACCGTAGTTGGACCCCTCCCAGAAATTGCCAGTCTTGTCGACTCCACCGACAGCTACAACACCTGGACTATTTGCAGGGAATGGAAGATCGCCATCCTTCCCATCGTTTCCCGCACCCGCCACGATCAGGACATCTTTGTCAAGGGCATAGGCGATGGCTTCAAGGTCTTCCGCCGAAGCGCTATCCTTGTATTGTGAACTCTGGAGGATCATTGAAATATTGATGATCGAAGCTCCGTTATCCACAGCATAGCGAATCTCGTCCGCGAACCCAGAGTTCCCTTCAAGGTTCACACGGATGGGGAGAATCTTGGCTTCAGGAGCCAACCCCATTACCCCATCAGCCAGACCCGGACCATGTCCGTGTCCTGCGATGACTGAGGCCATACCCGTGCCGTGAGAAGGCTGCTCCTCCGTACTGTCAGGCGAGGCATCCTCGTCACCGTCGATGAAGTCCTTGCCCTTGAGGACGTTGTTCCTCAGGTCGACATGCTCGGCATTGACGCCCGTGTCGATCACGGCAACCGTGACGCCTTCACCCTTCGAGATCTTCCAGGCGGATTCGGCCTGCAGTGTCTCGAGTGCCCACTGATCACGTCTGGTCTGGTCGGCAGAAGCGGCAGGAGCTGTCGCCATGATCAGCGCACCAGTCAGTGCCGTGGCGCCCAGTGCACACATCGTTCGCCTGAAGGCCATTCCGTCGTCCCTCTCCCGTTACCGAACGTGGGCGTGGCCCGAAAGCCACGCCCACGCATCCTGCCACGTGCTGGTGAGCACCCAGCGTCAGCGACTATTCGATGACTCGCGGCGCTGCGTTGGTCTGCGGAGTCCAGGTCTCCTCGTCCTCGACGAGGTAGTCGGGCCGCTCGCCCTCACGACGCTCTTCGTCCTGAGGACGACCAGTCCGTGCCCCAGGAGCACCCACCATGCCGCCCTTACGGACGGCGCCGGCTCCGCCCGCGGCCCCACGGCTGCGGTGCAGGCCCGTGCCACCGGCGGTGCCCCTGCCCCCAGCGGCGCCGGCCCCAGCTCTCGGAGTACCGCCCACGACGCCACCGGCGCGCGCTGCTCCACCCTTGGTCGCGCCCCCGGCAGCACCCGCGCCCGCCGCCCCACGGCCAACCATGCCACCGGCACCGGCACCGGCAGCCCCACGACCAACCATGCCGCCGGCACCGGCACCAGTAGCCCCACGGCCGGCCATGCCGCCGACGCCCGCGCGGCCGCCACCGGCTCCCACCACCGCGCCAGGCACGACGCCTCCGGTGCTGCCGCCGACCACGCCGCCGCCGGCAGGGCCACCGTTGGCCGTGCTGGGACCGCCGACCGTCGGGGCTCCGGTGCGTCCGCCCGTCACGCCGTCAATCGCAGTGCTCACCTGCGGCTGCGGCGCAGCCGGCTTGTGCGCCCCGCCGGTGATGCCTGAGGGCGGGGCAACGGGCTTCGAGGGGTTGATGGTGCCGACCTGGCCACCACGAGCACTGCCCCCCGTGGCCCCCTGCGGCCCCCGCACGTTCCCGGTCGGTACAACTACTGCGGCAGGCGGGATGCCGCCAGGATCGCCTGGATAGTTTTCCCCGTCTTCGACGCCCCCGGTACGCTTCCACGACCCCATCTCCATGGCCCGCCTGTTATAGGCAGCCCCCAGGATTTCCATCTGCTCAGCCATCTTGAGCTGGGCTTCGCGCCCCGCCGACAGGCTGCCCTCGTGCTTGGCCAGGGCTTCCGACGAGTTGGCCCCGCCCTTCAGAGCAGAGTCCGCGCCCGAAGCGTCCCGGTCGCCGAGATCGCCGATGAAGTCACCCACACTCGACAGCTTGCTCGGCTTCTCCATCGCCAGGACGATGGGCTTGATCTTGGCGAGAGTCTCGGCAGCGCCTTCGAGGGACTGCGACGCGTAGTGGGCGTACTTGGCGCTGTCAGTGATCTTCTGGCCGACAATCCGCGCCCGTTCTCTGAACAGGTCCGCGCTCTTGCCTTCCCAGTGGGCCAGCACGTGCTCGACGGCGGCGTCGAAGGTCTCCTTGATCCCGCCGCTTCCGACGAGGTCCTTGCCGAGGGCCGCCCACCCCTGCGCAACCTTCTTCACGGTGCCCGGGTCTGCGTCTCGGACCATGTCCTTCATCTGGTCCATGTTGTAGTTCAGACCGAACTGTGTGGTGTGCTCGCCCACGAAGCACTGATTTGCCTCGACATACTCGAAGTTGTCGATGCCCTTTTCGCCCACGGTTACATCCCCCTCATTTCCACGCAGCAGAACACCCTGTCACTTCCTGTTGAAGGCGGCGTAGTTCTGCGCCTCCGCGTCGGCGAACGCGTCGTGCGTCCTCTTCGTCTTCTGTCCGAAGTCGTCGAGCACCGATTCCAGATGGGCGACGATCTCGTAGAGGCGTTCCTTCATCTGCTCGTGGGCGCTGTACAACGCCTCGGCCTCTCGGAAGTTCTTGCCCAGCGCTCCGGCCGGCAAGTAGGTGGTGTTCTTGCAGTTCGAAGCCGACGTCCCCATGTCCTTCAGAACACGGTTCAGCTTCGTGATGGTGCCCTCGATCTCGCTCAGATCGACCTTGTACTGCTCAGCCATACTCAACTCCCCGTTGATTCCACGTTGCTGCCCACGCCCTGCTTGCGCCGCCAGTCGCTCAGGACCCGTCCGCCCCCGAACAGCAGGAGCACCACGGCGGCGCCGGTCGCCAGTACGTACAGGGCGTACCGTTCCATCCGTTCCTGGCGGGACTCGCCGAGGACCAGGGTCGCGGCCTGGACGTCGGCGGAGTCGCCCGCCGGGCCGATCGGGTCGGGTGTCGGGCCCTTCTCGGAGGGTTCCGTGGTGTCCTCGTTGACCGCGGCGGCCGGGTCGACGACCCCCCAGCCCACGAAGTCGTCGCGGCCCGGCTTGGTCCGGTCCGCCGTCTGCTCGATCTGGGTGATGACCTGCTGGTAGGTCCAGTCGGGGTGCTTGGCGCGGATCAGGGCCGCGACGCCCGAGACGTACGGGGCCGCGAAACTGGTGCCCTGATCCACGCAGTGGCCGCCCGCGGGGACCGTCGAGATCATGTCGATGCCGGGCGCCGCGACGCCCACGAACTCGCCGGACTGGGAGAAGGGGGCGCGGGCGTTGTTGCGGTCGGAGGCCGCGACCGCGAGGACGCCCGGGTACGCCGCGGGGTAGGTCTTCTTGATCTTGCCGTCGGCACCGTTGTTGCCGGCCGCGGCGACGATCAGGGCGTCCTTGTCCTGGGCGTACTTGATGACCTGCTGGAAGGCGGCGTGGACCGTCGGGTCCATCTTGGACGCGGTGTCCTGTGAGATGTTGATGACGTCGGCGCCGGCGTCGGCCGCGTACTTGATGGCCTGGATCATCGTGCCGACGTTGCCGGTGCCCTGGTCGTCGTTCTGACGGATCGGGATGATCGTCGCTTCGGGGGCGATGCCGATGAAGCCGCTCTCGTCGGACTCACGGGCGGCGATGATGCCCGCTACCTTGGTGCCGTGGCCGACCTCGTCGGTCTTGCCGTCGCCGCCCTTGGACAAGAAGTCCTTGCCGTTGACGACGGCCGTCCTCAGCTGCGGGTTCACGGCGTCGACGCCGGTGTCGATGACGGCGACCTTGATGCCCTTGCCCCGGGTGTCCTGCCACAGCTGGTCGAGGACGACGCGCTGCAGGGACCACGGGGTTCCCTTGATGGGGTCGGACGGGAACGAGCAGCTGGTGTCGTCGATCTGGAACCGCACGTCGTTGTCGGCCAGGGTGGTCCGCACGCGCTCCGCGGCGGCGGCCGGCACGGCACCCGCGAAGGGCAGCCCACAGGCGAGGACCGCCAGGGCGGCGGTGCCTGCGGCGCTCCGTCGCGCGACGCGCGATGCCCCGGATCCCACTGTCTTACGTCCTCCCGTTTCGTTCTGCGCGGGCCGTGCGGGACCGGTGGCGAACCGGATATTCCGCATGTCCCGCCAACCGCCAATGGGGGCGAGCACGCCGTCGCGCGCCCGCCCCCATCAAGCGATCACGTCAGCCGCCCCAGATCGAGGCGTTCTTCTGCTCGGTGGCCTGGTAGTTCTGAGCGGCGCTGTCGAGGGCCTTGGCGATGGCCTCGAGCGTCTGCTGCATGGAGTTGGCACGCTGGTCCCACTCGGCCTGCTTGGCGCGGTAGGCCTCCTGCGCCTGGCCTTCCCAGCTGGTGGCGATCTTCGCAACGCCGGCCTCGAGCTCGTCCAGCTGACGGCGAATGTTGTTCGCGGTCGAGCGGACGTCCTGGGCGGCCTGGGAGATCGTCTGGAAATTGACGAGGATCTGCCCGGACATGTCTGTGTCTCCTCAGTGGTGTCGATGGTCGGTCACGGCCGTGCGCCGAGGCGCACGGGGCCGATCATCCGAACGGGGACTGGGCAGCGATGCTCTGGATGGACGCGCGCTGCTCCTCTTCCGAAGCCGCGTAAGCCTTGGTGCTCTGGTCGATCGCTTCCTTGATGTCGTTCAAGATCTGGTTGATCTTGTTCGCATCCTGGTTGACCTGCGACTGCAGGTTGTTGTACGCGGTGGCCGCCGAGCCTTTCCAGCCGCCCGTGATCGTGTCGATCACGGTCTGCAGGCGACGGATCTCGGACTGAATCGAGGAGTTGACCGAGGAGATGCGACCGCTGAACGCGATCATCTCCTCCTCGGTCATGGTGAACTGCTGTCCAGCCATGCTGTGTCCCCCATGAGACGTAGATGTTCTGGGTAGATCCATACTCGGAACGCCACGCCTCGCGGCGACGGTCGTATCCAATTCTGGTCCGGCCCCACTCTAGTGGTATCCGCCGACAGAACGAACATCGGAAAAGGCTCCGTAGCAGGATCGCGATGAAGCTAACCCAGCTTGTTCACAAGTCAGTTGGGACGGTTCGCGAGCCGTGCCGGACCGGGGCTCAGGAGCCCTGCGCCTGCTGCGCGTTGCCGCTGCTGAGTTCCGGGCCCGCGGCGAGCAGATCGGCCCAGGCCGCCGGCACCGAGACCGGGCGGATCTTGTCGTAACCGAGCCTGACCTGCGCGGTGTTGGTCTGCTGCTGCCCGTCGGCCTTCTCGCCACCGGTCACCTGGCTGTCGTTGCGCGCGGGGACCGAGTAGCGCAGGCCGGTGTCGGTGACCAGATAGACGTTGCCGCCGCCGGCGCTGGTGCCCGTCAGCCGCTTGAACAGCAGCCCGCTGCCGGGGGAGACGTAGGTGCTCGAACCGCTCTGCGAGACGTCCTTGGGGTACTCCCGGCCGCTCCAGACGGTCATCTGCGGCAGGCCGGTGTACTGGTCCTTCTTGCCGTGCCAGATGCTGCACGAGACCTTGTTGCCGTCGGCCTCCCAGTGCGTGTTGGCCTGGGCCACCGGCTCCTTGGGCCAGTTCATCTCCGACAGCCACTCGCCGTCCGCGGGCTGGATGTCGTTGAAGGTGACCTCCACCGGCTCCGGGTTCTTGGCCCCGTACACGCCATCCACCCAGGTGCTGCGCAGCCACAGCTGGGCCGTGAAGTCGGAGACGGGCTGCACCCGGTCCTTCAGCACGATGTACTTCTGCTTGCCGAGACCGGAGGGCGCCTCCAGGATGAGGCCCACCCTGGACAGGCTGGGGTCGAGGCCCACGACCCGCGCGGGCGCGCCCACGCCGTCACCGAGAGAGGGGAAGTCGACGGCGCCGACCACGTTCAGCGTCCTGACGAACTCCGCGCTGACCTTCTGCGGCGTCACACCGTCACCGAACACGGCGCGCTCCAGCGTCTTCAGCGCCGACTCCGACCGCAGCTTCCAGTCCTTACCGCCCATCAGGTAGGCCCGGCCGTCCGCGGTGACCATGTACCGGGGCCCGGTCCCGCCGGGCGCGGCCGGTCCCTCGATGTACAGGGCCTCGTGCTGGTTGAGCTCCTTGCCGCCCTTGTGGAGCAGGGTGCCGTAGTCGCTCTGGTCCAGCACGTACGTGGCCCGGACGGGCTGGTTGTCCCGGCCCTTGCCCGGGGCCTCGCACAGCGCCCAGATCTTGACCGTCTCGGCGTCCTTAGAAGAGGGGAGCCGGTCCGGCGCGAAGGGGATGCCGACGGTGGCTCCCATCGGGTACTCGCTCTCGTCGAGCACCGACTCCTTGATCTTGATGACCTTCGGGCTCTCGCCCTTCAGCAGCAGCTTGGCGGAGGCGAGGTTGAGAACGGGGTGGAGGCTGGGCTTCTCCTCCCCCTTGGTGCGCACGAGGACATAGCGCGTCGTCGACTCGCTGCCGACGAGGATGTTCTTGCCCTCCTCGTCCCAGCCCTTGGGCGCGGTCGGGCTGAGCATGCCCCACGCGCCGAACCCGATGACCACCAGCGTCGCCAGGCCCAGGCTCGGCAGGACGGTCTTGAAGGGGCGCGGCGCCGCCTCTTCCGAACCGTGCGGGGACGGCTGGAGGAACGCCGCCACCGTGCGCCTGCGCGCGAAGGAGTAGGCGTTCAGCTCATCCCGACGTGTCGCCATCGATGGGTCAACTCCCCGTTTTTTCGCTTTGTTGCCGTGCTCGAAACTCCAGGACCGCCCGGCGCTCAGCGGCGTTTGCTCCCGCAGGGGCCCCTACTATGCCGTGTGACGATCGCACCGTACGGTACGGGGTACCGTGGTGCGCCGCCAGCTCAAGTCGCGGCCAGACAATGCAAAGGGGTTGTACCGGGGGATGAGCACTGCGACCAGGTCCCGGCGCCGGAACGGCAGCCGTCGCACGCGGGAGAGCCAAGGGCAACCGGAACCGGCACAGCGGTCCGCGAACCCCGGTCGTGTGAGCCCCGCCGCCCCGTCGCTCTCCCGGCGTCCCGGCAGCATCGGACCCATCCGCGTCCAGCAGCTCGTCGGCTTCGAACTGGCCGCCGCCGTGGTCCTGATCGGCTGGCTGCTGCGCCCCATCGGCCTCACCGTCGGCATCGTGCTGGCGGTACCGCTGGTCCTGGCGGGTCTGCTGCGCCGGCGCGGCCGCCCGCTGCCCGAGTGGTTCACCACGGCCCGTGCCCTGCGGGACCGCAGGAAGCGCAACGCCGAGCCGGTACCGCCCGGCACGGACCCCGGCTTCGCCCCGGCCGTCGAGTGCGACCCGGCGCTGCGCACCTACGCCTTCCACGACCGTGAGCAGCGCGAGATCGGCATGGTCGGCGACGGGACCTTCCTCACCGCGCTGGTGCAGGTGCAGGCCGCGGACATCCCCCTGCGTCCCGCCCACGGCACCCGGGACATCCCCCTCGATCTGATCCAGGGCCTGCTCGAGGTGGACGACATCCGGCTCGCCTCCGTCCAGGTCGTCCAGCACACCCAGCCCGCGCCGGCCCCGCACCTGCCGCCGCAGGCCATGGCGGTCCGCTCCTACGGGCCGCTCCAGGCGCAGAGCATGACGCCGGGGCTGCGGCTGACGTGGGTCGCGCTCAAGCTCGATCCGGAGCTGTGTCCGGAGGCCGTGGCGGCCCGCGGCGGGGGTATGCAGGGCGCCCGGCGGGCGCTGCTGCGCGTCGCCGACCAGCTGGCCAGCCGCCTGATGGGCGCGGGCCTCCAGGCCAAGGTGCTGAGCGAGTCGGAGGTCGTCGCGGCCATCGCCACCTCCAGCTGCGTCAACCCGCTGGCCACCACGGGCGGCGCCGCGCTCGACGGCAGCCGCTCCACGCGCCGTACCGCCGAGACCTCCCGCGCGTGGCGGTGCGACGACCGCTGGCACACCACGTACTGGATCTCCCGCTGGCCGCAGCTCGGCGGCGCCCCGGCGCTGCCCCAGCTGGTCGGCGCGCTGACCTCCTCCCCCGCCGTCGCCAGCACCTTCTCGCTCACCGTCAGCAAGCGGAGGGGCGAGGTGCTGGCCCTGTCCGGGCATGTGCGTCTCACCGGCCGCGGTGAGAACGGGCTGGACGAGGCGGTCGAGCATCTGGAGCGGGCGGCCTCCGCGTTCAAGATCGGTCTGGTCCGGCTCGATCGTGAGCAGCTGCCCGGAGTTCTGGCCACCCTGCCGCTGGGAGGTACTCGCTGATGTCCGCCCCGACCGCTCCCGCCACCGGCCGCCCCGGCTTCGGCTCCTCGACGCCCGGCTTCCCCGGGCAGCGCCCCGGCCATCTGCCCCGCACCCCCGAACCGGCCCGGCACGGCCCGCAGCGACGCATGCGCCCGGCCTTCGGCCTGCTCGGCCCCCGGCGTGAGCGTCATCTCGTCGACGCCGACGTGTTCTCCCAGCTGACCCTGCCGGTGGGAGACGACGGCCTGGTCCTCGGCATCGACCCCGACAACCAGCCGGCGGTGCTGGGCCTGTGCCGGCCCACCCGGCTGGACGTCGTCCTGGTGGGCGGCACCTGGATCGCCCAGGTCATCGCCCTGCGCGCCGCGGCGATCGGCGCCCGTGTGGCCGTGGAGACGGCACGTCCCCAGCTGTGGTCGCCGATGGCGCAGGCGGCCGGCGGCGGTCAGCAGTGCGTGACGGTGCATCAGGTGGGGCGGATCGCCCCGCAGGGCCCGTCCCCGGCCAGTCCGGTGCTCATCATCCGCGACCTGGGCATCCGCCCGCCGCGCAGCCGCCTGACCACGGCGCCCTGGCAGTCGGTGCTGACCCTGCTCCCCTACCTCGGTCCCACCGCGCCGCGGCTGCTGTCCACCGCCGACGTCGTCGGGGTGCAGCGGATCTCCCCGCAGGAGGCCGACATCGTCGGCAAGGTGATGCGGCTGGGCCGGGACGACATCACGTCCCTGCCGTCCCTCTCCGACAACGTGGCCCTGTGGTGCACGCAGAAGCACCGGCAGTACGTGATGACGCAGCCCACCGACGCGGAGACCGGCCTTCTCGGGGCCCCGCGCCGCATGGACTGAGCCGGCCCCGGCGGACCTCCGCGCAGCGGCGGACGGGGCACGGGGCACGGCGCCCCCGGTGCGTACGGCGGCCGGGCGCGGGAGGTGCTGTGCGGCGCCGCGCGGCCCGTGCCGCCGTTTGGCCCGCGCGCCGCTGACGCACCCGTCACCGGCGACGGCACCCTCAGGAATGAACGGCGGCGGCCGCGAGTGGACGGGACGGCCCCCGGTGAGCGGCGACGCCCGTGGTACGGCGAACGCGCCCGCGCCCGGCGGGTTTTGCCGGCCTCACGGTTCGACCGTACGCGCCGACCGGGCCCAGTAAGGTGACCGTGCATGTCGTTCGCTCATCAGAAGGGGCCCTTCACCATGGCTGACGTACAGGACAGCACTGCGGGGACGCAGGACGAGGACGTCAGGGCTCGAAAGGAGAGGGAGCGGGACGAGCTGTACGCGCTGGACATCTCTGATGTCGAGTGGCACAGCGCGCCCGGCACCGAGGAGCACGAGGAACGCGTCGAGATCGCCTACCTTCCGGGCGGAGCGGTGGCCATGCGGTCCTCCCTGGATCCGGACACCGTGCTGCGCTACACGGAGGCGGAGTGGCGGGCCTTCGTACTCGGCGCCCGCGACGGCGAGTTCGACCTGGAGCCCGCACCGCACAACGGAGGGCTCGCCGCGGAATAGCGCGCGAGGCCGGGCCGCGCCCGGCGGGCAGGACGGCCCGTCACGGGCTCGGAGGACCGGCGCGGGCGGGGCCGGACGGCGCCCGGGGAAGGCGGCGGTCACACGGGGGCGAGCGCACGGCGGACGGGCCTGCCCCGCTGTCCCCTGCGGCGTTTACGCTTGACGAGGGTGCGACGGCAGAACCCACGGTGGGTTGTTCGCGTCCACAGCCGAACCAGACGGATCGGACAACAGGAACGGTCGCCCCCGGCCCGCCACATGAGTGCCCGTACGGCACGAGGGTGCTCGACCACACCAGGAGGAATTGTGCACAGCGATCGGGACGGGATGCGCGTGGGCTGGACCACGCCCAGCGATGACCAGTCCGACGCAGAAGCGGCCGTCGAGACGACGGGCGAGTTCACCATCGACTACGCCGCGCCCGCCTGGTACACGCAGAGCGCGTCGACCGGCGGAGAGCAGACCGCGCCCGCGCCCGCCCCCGCGCACAATCCTGGTCCCGCCGACACGTCCGGTTCCGGGCCCGCGGCTCCGCCCGCGCCCGCGGTCCCGCCCGCGTCCGCCGGCGCGCCGGCTCCCGGACCGGGCCCCGTTCCGGGTCCGGGTCCGGCCGCTGGTCCCGGTCACGTTCCCGGCCCGGGTCAGGTTCCCGCTCCCGGCCCCGTGCCCGGCTCGGGGTTCGGGCCGTCCGCGGGTGCGGGCGCTGTGACACCTCCTCCTCCCACCGGGAGCCCCATCGCGGCTCCCTCGCTGCCCGCGCCGGACTCGTTCCCGCCGGCACCCCCCGAGGCGCCCGGGACGTCCGCCGCCCCGGCGCCCGGCGGTCCGGGCCCCGCCACCGCTTCCGCCGGCGGGCAGGCGGGCGGCCCCGCCGACGCCGCGGTGAACGGCGCCCCCGAAGGTGCCGCCGCGTCGTCCGGCGCGGCGGCGGACGAGGCGTCTTCCGGGCCCGCCGGTGAGACCGCGCCCGCGCCGGCCGACGCGCGGGCGGCGAGCGGGTCGGAGGCGTCCGCCGGCCCCGCCGCGCCGGGCGCCCCCGACCCGAGCGGCACGGGAGCCACGGCCGGCGCCGGCGACCAGGAGACGGCGGAACCGGGCACGGACGACGGTGCCGCCGCGGCGGCTGCCCGGCCGGAGCCGCACGGTGCCGAGGGGATAGCCGCACCGGGCCCGGAGGGCGACGGCGCGGCCCCGGAATCCGTCCCGGATGAGGGCGGCGATGCCCAGGGGGCCGAGCCGCGGGGTGCCGTGCCCGCGGGCGCCGCCCCGGCCGCGCCGCACGGCGTACCGGAGCAGACGGAGAGCCCGCAGCAGGACGCGCCGTCCGGCTGGCGGCCTCCGCCCGCGCCGGAGGGGGCTGTTCCGCCCCTCCCGCCGCAGTTCCCCTCGGCGGCTGCCGGCGGGGCGCCGGCGTCCGCGCCGCAGTGGCCGGCGGCGGCCGGACAGCCCCCGGCCGCCGGAGCCCCTCCGCAGGCGCCGCAGCCCGCGCCGGCCGGCTGGCCGGCCGCTCCCGGACAGCCCCCGGGACCGGTCCCCTCCCCGCAGGGCGGCTACGGCTTCCCCCCGTCGGCGGTCCCGACCCCGCCGGGCGGGTACGGCTACCCGCAGCAGCCCGCGCCCCAGCCGCCCCAGCCCGGATACGGCTACCCGCAGCAGCCCGCCCCCCAGCCGCCCCAGCCCGGATACGGCTACCCGCAGCAGCCCGCCCCCCAGCCGCCCCAGCCCGGGTACGGCTACCCGCAGCAGCCCGCCGCACAGCCCGGTCAGCCGCTGCCGCCTCCGGCCCAGCCGCAGGGGCAGCCGCAGCCGGGGCAGCCCCCGGTGCCGGGACAGCCGCCGCAGGCCCCGCACCCCTATGCCCAGCCGCCCGGCCAGCCCGGCGTGGACCCGCGCACCGGTGCCCCCTGGCCGCAGGCGCTCCAGCACGACCAGCGGGAGCAGATCAGCCCGGGCGCGCCGCTCGGCTACAACGCCGCCGTGGAGCTGACCTCCGACCGGCTGGTGAACAGCAAGAAGCAGAAGGCCAAGAGCAGCCGCCCCACCCCCGGCGGGTCGAGGTTCAAGCTCGGTGGCAAGAAGGAGGAGCAGGAGAGGCAGCGCAAGCTCGAACTCATCCGCACGCCGGTGCTCTCCTGCTACCGGATCGCCGTCATTAGCCTGAAGGGCGGTGTCGGCAAGACGACCACGACGACCGCCCTCGGTGCCACGCTCGCCAGCGAGCGGCAGGACAAGATCCTCGCCATCGACGCCAACCCGGACGCCGGCACGCTCGGCCGCCGGGTGCGGCGGGAGACCGGCGCCACCATCCGCGACCTCGTCCAGGCGATCCCGTACCTCAACTCGTACATGGACATCCGCCGTTTCACGTCGCAGGCGCCCTCGGGTCTGGAGATCATCGCCAACGACGTGGACCCGGCCGTGTCGACGACGTTCAACGACGAGGACTACCGGCGCGCGATCGACGTGCTGGGCAGGCAGTACCCGATCATCCTCACCGACTCGGGCACCGGACTGCTCTACAGCGCCATGCGCGGGGTGCTCGACCTCGCCGACCAGCTCATCATCATCTCGACGCCCTCGGTGGACGGGGCGAGCAGTGCCAGTACGACGCTTGACTGGCTGTCCGCGCACGGGTACGCGTCGCTGGTCTCGCGGTCCCTGACCGTGATCTCGGGGGTGCGCGAGACCGGCAAGATGATCAAGGTGGAGGACATCGTCACCCACTTCGAACAGCGCTGCCGGGGTGTGATCGTCGTGCCGTTCGACGAGCATCTGGCGGCGGGCGCCGAGGTCGACCTGGACATGATGCGGCCCAAGGTGCGGGAGGCGTACTTCGACCTGGCCGCGAAGGTGGCCGAGGACTTCGTACGGGCCCAGCAGGAGCAGGGGCTGTGGACCTCGGACGGCAATCCGCCGCCCACCATGGCTCCGCCGATGCCGGGGCAGCCGACCCCGGGCGGGCAGCCGTTCCAGGGATATCCCGGGGCCCAGCCCGGCCAGCCCTGGCAGCCCGGCCCTCAGCCCGGGTACGCCCCGCCGTACGGCCAGCCGGGAGGGGGGCAGCCGGGGCCGGCGATGCCTCCGGGGCAGTTGCCGCCTCAGCAGTAGCGCGCCGGATCGCCGGTGCTCGCCGGCCCGGGGCCCGTACCGTCTTCCGCGGTACGGGCCCCGGGCTTTTCCGCGTCCGACGGGAGGCGAGGGCCGCCGTCACGCCCTGGCCAGCGAGGCGTCAGCGGTCTCGACCAATGGCTGAAAAATGACCGTCAATTCGTTGTTTCCGCAGGCCACACGGGGTGAATGCGCCATTGACGCGTGCAACCGCCGCTGATAGACACACTCATCATCCATCCGGCACCTGATCGACCCGTCCGTCCCTGCGAACGATGACGCGAGGTCACCGACCCCATGGACACACAGACACGCAGCGTTCCGGGCCGCGTCCGGCTCCTCGCGGGCGCGGGGGCGGCGGCGCTCACCCTCACCGCCTCCCTCGCCACTCCGCTGAACCCGGCGCCCGCGCACGCACGGGCGGCCGGCGACGGCAAGAAGGTGCTGACCGTCGCGGTGGCGCAGAGCGTGGACTCGCTCAGCCCGTTCCTGGCGGTGCGCCTGCTCAGTACCAGCGTCCAGCGGCTGATGTACGAGTTCCTGACCAACTACGACCCCGGGGACGCCCGCGCCGTCCCGGGCCTGGCCACCCGGTGGGAGTCGTCGCCGGACAAGCTGACCTGGACGTACACGATCCGCTCCGACTCCACGTGGTCGGACGGGAAGCGGGCCACCGCCGAGGACGCGGCCTGGACCTTCAACAAGATGATGACCGACCAGGGCGCGGCCACCGCCAACGGCAGTTTCGTCGGCAACTTCCGGAAGGTCACCGCCCCGAGCCCCACCAAGCTGGTCATCGAACTGAAGAAGCCGCAGGCCACGATGACCGCGCTTGACGTGCCGATCGTGCCCAAGCACGTCTGGGAGAAGGTCACCGACTTCTCGAAGTTCAACAACGACACGAGCTTCCCCGTCGTCGGCAACGGGCCGTTCGTCCTCACCGGTTACAAGCCCGACAGCTATGTCCGCCTCAAGGCCAACAAGAGCTTCTGGCGCGGGGCGCCCAAGTTCGACGAGCTGGTCTTCCGCTACTACAAGGACCAGGACGCGGCCGTCTCCGCCCTGCGCAAGGGCGAGGTGTCCTTCGTCGCCGGTTCGCCCTCCCTGACACCGGCTCAGGCCGCGTCCCTGGAGGGCGAGCGGAACATCCGCGTCAACGACGCCCCGGGCCGCCGCTTCTACGCCCTGGCCACCAACCCGGGGGCCAGGGCCAAGGACGGCCGGACGTTCGGCGACGGCCACCCGTCCCTGCTGGACCAGCGGGTGCGGCACGCCCTGTTCATGGCCGTCGACCGCGAGACCATCATCGACAGGGTGTTCCGGGGGCACGCCGTCGAGGGCGAGGGCTACATACCGCCGCGCTTCTCGCAGTACTTCTGGAAGCCGTCCGCGAGCCGGAAACTGGCGTACGACCCGGCGAAGGCGGCCCGGCTGCTCGACCAGGCCGGGTACCGGCTCGACGGCGACGGCAGGCGCGTCGGCAAGGACGGCGAACCGATCACCTACCGCGTCCTGTGCCACGCCACCGACCCGAACGACAAGGCGGTCGGCAAGTACCTCCAGGAGTGGTGGGGCAAGCTGGGCATCGGCGTCCGGCTCGACTGTCTGGACAACGTCACCGACCCGTGGCTCGCCGGCAGGTACGACCTCGCCTTCGACGGCTGGTCCGTCAACCCCGACCCGGACTTCGTGCTGTCCATCCACACCTGCGCGGCGCTCCCGGCCACGCCCAAGGACACCGGCGCCACCGACAACTTCATCTGCGACAAGCGGTACGACGAGCTCTACGCCCGGCAGCTCGCCGAGTACGACCCCGCCGAGCGGGCGGACCTCGTCAAGCAGATGCAGGCGCGGCTGTACGACCTCGGCTACATGAACGTCATGGCGTACCCCAACGCGGTCGAGGCCTACCGCACGGACCAGATCGAGTCCATCACGACGATGCCGGCCAAGGCGGGCAACATCTACGGCCAGGACGGCTACTGGAGCTGGTGGTCGGCAGTGCCCGCGGACTCCGACGACTCGTCGGGCGGTTCCTCCTCGACGGGGGTCGTCCTCGGGATCGTCGGGGGTGTCGTCGTACTGGCCGCCCTCGGGGGGTTCGCGGCGCTGCGCCGCCGGGCCACCGCCGAGGACCGCGAGTAGCGGGCGATGGACTACGACCAGACGGGCGAGCGCGTACGCATGAGCGCTGACGCGGCCCTCGCGCCGGCCGGGAGCGCGCAGGCGGCAGCGTCCCGCGGGCGCGGGAGCACGGCGTATCCGCGGTACGTGGCGGGCAGGCTGGCCGGCGCGGCCGTCTCGCTGCTGGCCGTCCTCGTCACCAGCTTCTTCCTGTTCCGGCTGATCCCCGGCGACCCGGTGAAGCACATGACGGGCGGCCGCCCGGTGTCGGCGGGGCAACTGGCCGCCTACCGCGAGCAGTTCGGGCTGGACCTGCCGCTGTGGCAGCAGTTCGCCGACTACTGCGGCAAGGCGCTCTCCGGCGACCTCGGGACGTCGTACCAGTTCAACGCACCCGTCCTCGACAAGATCACCGAGGCGCTGCCGAACACGCTCCTGCTGACCGGAACCGCCTTCGTCCTCTACACCGCCCTCGGTGTCTTCCTCGGCACCCGGTCGGCCTGGCGGCACGGCGGGATCGGCGACCGGCTGCACACGGGCCTGGCGCTGACGCTGTACTCCATCCCCTCCTTCTGGCTCGGGCTGCTGCTGATCATCGTGCTGTCGGTGGGCGCCGGGCCGCTGCCCGGCCTGTTCCCGACCGGCGGCATGGAGTCGGGCGGCGAGGAGGGCTTCGCGTACGCGGTGGACGTCGCGCACCATCTGGTCCTGCCGGTGGTGACGCTGGTGGCGGTGGAGTACGGACAGACGCTGCTGGTCACACGGTCGGCACTGCTGGACGAGATGGGGAGCGACTATCTGACGACCGCGCGGGCCAAGGGGCTGCGGGACGATCTGGTGCGGCGGCGGCACGCCGTCCCCAACGCCCTGCTGCCGACCGTGACGCTGATCTTCATCAACCTCGGCCGGACCGTGGCGGGCGTGATCCTGGTGGAGACCGTCTTCTCCTGGCCGGGCCTGGGCGGGCTGTTCTACCAGGCGCTGAGCGTGCCCGATCTGCCGCTGGTCCAGGGCCTGTTCTTCGTGTTCGCCGCCGCGGTGATCCTGATGAACACGCTCGCCGACCTGATCTATCCGCTGCTCGACCCCCGGGTGGGCCGATGACGAGCGAGATGCCCGAGACGACCGGGACGACCGCCACGAGTGCGCGCGCGCTGGCCCGGCGACGGCGCCGCGCCTCCGCCGCGCGCTTCTGGCGGCAGTACCGCACCCACCGGGCCGGTCTCTTCGGCCTGGCCGCACTCGTACTCTTCGCGCTGCTGGCCCTGGCCGCGCCGCTGCTCGTCGGCTCCGACGTGAGCAACGTGACCGACGCGCCGGGCCGGCCGATGCAGAGCCCCAGCGCCCGATTCCCCCTGGGCACCGACCAGTTCGGGCGCGACCTGCTCGGGCTGCTGGTGTGGGGCGCGCGGGTCTCGCTGCTGGCCGGGCTGCTCGCCGCGGTGCTCTCGGTCGCGATCGGCACGCTGATCGGTGTCACGGCCGGGCACTTCGGCGGCTGGTACGCGACGGTGATCATGCGGGTCACCGACTGGTTCCTGGTGATGCCGACGCTGGTCCTGGCGATCGCGCTGGCCACCGTGATGTCCCGCTCGCTCACCACGATCGTGGTGGCGATCGGCGTGACGACCTGGCCGACGACGGCCCGGCTGGTGCGCGCGCAGACGCTGGCGGTGGAGACCCGGCCCTACATCGAACGCGCGAAGGCGCTCGGCGGCGGGCACCGGCACATCATGACCCGGCACGTCCTGCCCAACGTCATGCCGCTGGTGCTGGCCCAGACCACCCTGATCATCTCCTCGGCCATCCTCGCCGAGGCCACCCTCGCCTTCCTCGGCCTCGGCGATCCGACGGTGGTGTCGTGGGGCGGGCTGTTGCAGGACGCGCGGGAGGCGGGCGCGGTCAGCGCCGGGCACTGGTGGTACCTGGTGCCGCCGGGCGTCGCCATCGCGGTGGTGGCGCTGGCGTTCACGCTGTGCGGGCGGGCCGTGGAGTCCGTCCTCAACCCCAGGCTGGGGGTGGCGCGGTGAGCCTGCTCGACGTCAGGGACCTGACGGTGACGTACGCCGGTGGCGCGGCCGCCGTCCGCGGGGTGGACCTGCGTCTGGAGGCGGGCCGGAAGCTCGGCATCGCCGGGGAGTCGGGCTGCGGCAAGTCCACGCTGGCGCTGGCGCTGCTGCGGCTGCTGCCGTCCGGGACCCGGATCACCGGGGAGATCCTGCTCGACGGCGAGGACGTGCTGACGATGAAGTGGGGCCGGGTGCGGGCGGTCCGCTGGGCCGCGGCCTCCATCGTCTTCCAGGGCGCGATGCACTCCCTCAACGCCGTGCACCGCGTCGGCGACCAGATCGCCGAGCCGGTCCTGCTGCACCGCAAGGCGACCCCGGCCGGGGCCCGGAAGCGGGCCGGCGAACTGCTGGAGCAGGTGGGGCTGCCCGCCGCCCGCGCGGACGCCTACCCGCACGAGCTTTCCGGAGGGCAGCGCCAGCGCGTCATGATCGCGATGGCGCTGGCCTGCGACCCGCGGCTGATCATCGCGGACGAGCCGACCACCGCGCTCGACGTGATGGTCCAGGCGCAGATCCTCCGGCTCATCCAACAGCTCGTCGCCGAGCAGGACCTGGGCCTGATCATGATCAGCCACGATCTCGCCGTCCTCGCCGGCACCTGCGACCGGCTCGCCGTGATGTACGCGGGGCGCGTGGTCGAGGAGGGCCCGGCCCGGCGGGTGTACGAGGACGCCCGGCACCCGTACGCGCGGGCCCTGTCGGCCGCGTTCCCCCGGATCGGCGACCCGGCGTCGCGGTTCGCGCCGCGCGGGCTGGCGGGGGATCCGCCGGACCCGGCGGCCGTGCCGCCCGGGTGCGCGTTCCATCCGCGGTGCCCGGTGGCGCTGGAGTCCTGCGCCGCCCAGGACCAGGTGCTGCGCGGCACCGGGACGCACGGGCGGGCCGCGTGTGTGCACGTCGCCGGGGAGCCGGCCCGGGAGCCGCAGAAGTCCGAGGAAGCGAGGCGCACCACCCCATGACCACCTCCCCCGCCGCCCCCGGCGCCCCCGGTGCTTCGGGCGGCAGCGAGGCCGCTCCCCTGCTCAGCGCCCGGGGCCTGCACGTCGCCTTCCCCGGCCGGCGCGGCGCCCCCCGGGCCCGCGCGGTCGACGGTGTCGACCTCGACATCCGCCCCGGCGAGATCGTCGCCCTGGTCGGCGAGTCGGGCTGCGGGAAGACCACGCTGGCCCGCTCTCTGCTGGGCCTGGTCGAACCGACCGGCGGCCGGGTCGTCTTCGACGGCCGTCCGCTGGAGTACTCCGCCCGGTCGCTGAAGACCTACCGCAAACGCGTTCAGCTGGTGCTCCAGGACCCGAGCGGCTCGCTCAACCCGCGGCACACGGTCTACGACGCGGTCGCCGAGGGCCTGCGCGTCCACGGCTACGGCGGTGACGAGCGGGCGGCGGTCGCCGGGGCCCTGGCCCGGGCCGGGCTGCGGCCCCCGGAACGCTTCTTCCTGCGCTACCCGCACGAGTTGTCCGGCGGGCAGCGCCAGCGGGTCGTCATCGCCGGCGCGCTCGTCCTGGAGCCCGAACTCCTCATCGCGGACGAGCCGGTGGCCTCCCTGGACGCCTCGGTGCGCGGGGAGATCCTCGCCCTGCTGCTGCGGCTGCGCACCGAACTCGGGCTCTCCGCGCTGGTGGTCACCCACGACCTGGGGCTGGCGTGGAACATCGCCGACCGGGTCGCGGTGATGTACCTGGGCCGGATCGTGGAGACGGGCGCGGTGGAGCAGGTGCTGACGGCGCCCCGGCACCCGTACACCCGGGCCCTGCTCTCGGTCCTCCCGGAAGCCCCGGGCGACCCGGTGGTCCTCACCGGCGAGCCCCCGGACCCGTCCCGGATCCCCGCCGGCTGCCGCTTCCACGTCCGCTGCCCGGTCCTGGCGAGCGGCGCGGCCGAGCGGTCCGGTGTCGCCGGCGCGTGCCGCGCCCGGGACCCGGAGGTCCTCGACGGAAGCGGGACGGCCCAGGTGGCGTGCCACTGGGCGCATACCGGGTCTGGCCAGGATCGGTCGTTCACACCGCGAGCCCGGGGTGAACCCGCGGCAGACTAGTGCCGCACCAGGCAACGTTCACCCTGTCGCGGCGCCCGGCACGCTCCCCCAGGCTCTTCGAGCAGGGGGGATCCCACTCGCCGCACCGGCCGAAAGCCCGAGTACGTCCAGTACGAGGACTTGCCGGCACTCCCCCCAGCCTTCGGCCAGGGGTTCCCAGAGCACGCACCGGACGCCGCTCCTTGACGGGCGAACGTTGCCTGCCGCGGCACTACGGCCTGTCGGCCTCGGCCACCAGCCGGCGGCAGCGCTCGACGTCCTCGGCCATCTGCTCCAGCAGCGCCTCGAGCGTGTCGAACTTCGCCTGGCCCCGGACGAAGGCCAGGAAGTCGACCGCGACGTGCAGCCCGTACAGGTCGAGCCCCACGCGGTCGATGGCGTACGCCTCCACCGTGCGCTCGGTGCCGTCGAACTGCGGGTTGGTGCCGACGGAGATCGCGGCCGGCATCACCTCGCCCTGGGCGTGCAGCCAGCCGGCGTAGACGCCGTCGGCCGGGATGGCGGTGTGGGGCAGGGTCTCCACGTTCGCCGTGGGGAAGCCCAGCTCGCGGCCCCGCTGGGCGCCGCGGACGACCACGCCCTCGACCCGGTGCGGGCGGCCCAGGATCTCGGCGGCGCCCGCGACGTCCCCCTCGGCGACCAGGCGCCGGGTCAGGGTCGAGGAGAACGGCTCGCCGCCGCCCGCCTCGCCGCTCACGTACAGGTCGACGACCTCGACCTCGAAGTCGTAGGTCTTGCCCTGTTCGGCGAGGAACTCGACGTTCCCGGCGGCCTTGTGGCCGAAGCGGAAGTTGGGGCCCTCCACGACGGCCCTGGCGTGCAACTTGTCGACCAGCACCTTGACGAGGAAGTCGGCCGGGGACAGCTTGGAGAACTCGGTGGTGAAGGGGAGGATGAGGACGGCGTCCACACCCAGCTCGGCCATCAGCTCCGCACGGCGGTGGTGCGGGGCGAGCAGCGGCGGGTGGCTGCCGGGGCGCACGACCTCGCTGGGGTGCGGGTCGAAGGTCACGACGACGGCGGGCACGCCGAGCTCGCGGGCGCGGTGCACGGCATGCCGGATGATCAGCTGGTGACCGCGGTGCACTCCGTCGTAGGAGCCGATGGTGACGACGCTGCGCCCCCAGTCCTGGGGGATGTCCTCCAAGCCACGCCAGCGCTGCACTGTGACTGCTCCTTGTCGAGTACTCGTCGAACCCGTGTCCGCGATTTACGCCTCTACGCAGGTCTAAGGGTGCCATGCCACGCTCCTCACGCCCGCACCGGCATGGGCGGTGTGACCGGGTGCACGCAACCGGACCCGGGGTCCGGTCACGGCCCGGCGCCGCGCCCCGGTCAGCCGGCCCGTCACGCGGGCGGCGCGGCCGGGGCCGGCCCGCGCCCGGTCGCAGCGGGCGGCGCCGTCCGGCGCGCGGGCGAGGAGGGCGGCGGTGCGGTGCGGGAGGCCGCGCGGGCCGTCCGGCGGTCGGCGGTCGGTGATCGGCGAGGAGAGATCATCTGCCGAACGCGCCCCCTTCCGCTCCCCCGGTTCACTCCGAGCGCCTGCCCGGACGGGTGACCAGAGCGGGGGTGATGGATACACCCTAGGGGTGGGGGAACCGAGGGGGGACCGTGGAGCGGCGGCGGAGAAGTCCCCGTGGCCGCCGCTCCACGGGGGGACCGGCCGCGGCCCGGGAGGCGGGGGCGTCTCAGCCGAAGACGGCGAGGCTCTTGGCCTTGCCCCGGTGGTGCTCGACGAGGGCCAGGAAGCGGTCCCCGGGGCCGAAGACGGCCACCGCGCCGGCGCCCGCGTACTCGTCGGGCATCTCCAGCCGTACCCCGTTGACGAGCAGCCGGGCGCGCCGGTCGTCCACGTCCCAGCGCGGGAACGCGGCACCGGCCGCCTCGGCGAGCGGCAGCATGGTCAGCTCCTGCTGGAGCTGGTCCAGGGTGCGCGCCGCGTCCAGCTTGTAGGGTCCGACGCGCGTGCGGCGCAGGGCGGTGAGGTGGCCGCCGACGCCCAGGTCCGCGCCGAGGTCGCGGGCGAGGGCGCGGATGTAGGTGCCGGAGGAGCAGACCACCGACACCACCAGGTCCAGCACCGGGGTGCCGTCCTCGGCGACGGCGTCGCGGACGTCGTACACGGCGAAGGAGGAGACGGTGACGGGCCGTGCGGGGATGTCGAACTCCTCGCCCTCCCGTGCCCGCTTGTAGGAACGCACGCCGTCGATCTTGATGGCGCTGACCTTGGACGGGACCTGCATGATGTCACCGGTCAGCTTGGCCACCCCGGCGTCGATGTCCTCCCGCCTGATCTTGGAGGCGTCGGTGGACGCGGTGACCTCGCCCTCGGCGTCGTCCGTGATCGTCGTCTGGCCGAGGCGGATGGTGCCGAGGTACTCCTTCTCGGTGAGGGCGAGGTGCCCGAGGAGCTTGGTGGCCTTCTCCACGCCGAGGACGAGGACACCGGTGGCCATCGGGTCGAGGGTGCCGGCGTGCCCGACGCGCCGCGTCCGGGCGATGCCCCGCATCTTGGCGACGACGTCGTGCGAAGTGAAGCCCGACGGCTTGTCGACGATGACAAGGCCGTCGGGCGGGGTGTGCTTGGCGGTCATTCGGCGGTGTCGTCCGTCTCGTCTGCGGGCTTCTTGTACGGGTCGGCCCCGCCGGCGTAGGAGGCGCCCGCGGACGCCTCGCGCACTTTCTCGTCGGACTGCCGCGCCTTGTCGAGGAGGTCCTCGATGGTCCGGGCGGTGTCCGGCAGGGCGTCCATGACGAAGGTGAGGGTCGGCGTGAACTTCACGCCCGCCGCCCGGCCCACCTCCGAGCGCAGGATGCCCTTGGCGCTCTCCAGACCGGCGGCCGCGGCCTTGCGCTCCTCGTCGTCCCCGTAGACGGTGTAGAAGACGGTCGCCTCCCGGAGGTCACCCGTGACCCGGGTGTCCGTGATGGTGACGTGAGAGCCGAGCCGCGGGTCCTTGATCCCGCGCTGCAGCTTCTGGGCCACCACCTCTCGGATGAGGTCCGCCAGCCTCTTAGCCCGCGCGTTGTCGGCCACTGGTCCGTCTCCCGTTCTTTCTGCTCTTCGTTTCGTGCATGGGTCGGCTCGGTCGTCAGTCGTCGTCGCCGTGGAAGCGCCGTCTGACCGACAGCAGTTCCACCTCGGGGCGGCCGGCGACCAGCCGTTCGCACCGGTCCAGGATGCCGGTCAGATGCCCCGCGTCGGCGGAGACCGCCGCGAGGCCGATGCCGGCCCTGCGGTAGAGGTCCAGATGATCCACCTCGGCGACGCTCACCGCGTACTTGCGCTGGAGCTCGGCGACGATCGGGCGGACGACGGAGCGCTTCTCCTTCAGCGAATGTACGTCGCCGAGGAGGAGGTCGAAGGACAGCGTCCCCACATACATGTGCAACCGGTTCACCCGCCGGTACGGGATCGATGGCCCTGCCATCCGTATGGACAGGGACATCAAGAACGGTACCCCGAACGCGCCCGGGGGCTCGACGGAGTTTCCGCCGCGCCCCGGATACGCCCGGGGACGCGGCACTGGCCGACGGGAACGATGTCCCGTCGGCCAGTGCCCACCGTCGGCCGGAGGTTACGCCCGCGGCTTCTCGCGCATCTCGTACGTCGCGATGACGTCGTCGACCTTGATGTCGTTGAAGTTTCCGAGGTTGATACCGCCCTCGAAGCCTTCGCGGATCTCGGTGACGTCGTCCTTGAAGCGACGCAGACCCTCGATGTTGAGGTTCTCCGCGATGACCTTGCCGTCGCGGATGAGGCGCGCCTTGCTGTTGCGGCGAACCTCGCCGGAGCGGATGAGCACACCCGCGATGTTGCCCAGCTTGGACGAACGGAAGACCTCGCGGATCTCCGCCGTGCCGAGCTCGACCTCCTCGTACTCCGGCTTGAGCATGCCCTTGAGGGCCGCCTCGATCTCCTCGATCGCCTGGTAGATGACCGAGTAGTACCGGACGTCCACGCCCTCGCGCTCGGCCATCTGCGCGGCACGCCCGGCGGCGCGCACGTTGAAGCCGATCACGATGGCGTCCGAGCCCATCGCCAGGTCGATGTCGGACTCCGTGACCGCACCGACGCCGCGGTGCAGGACGCGGATGTCGACCTCTTCGCCGACGTCCAGCTGGAGCAGCGAGGACTCCAGGGCCTCGACGGATCCGGACGCGTCACCCTTGATGATCAGGTTCAGCTGCTGGACCTCGCCGGCCTTGAGCACCTTGTCCAGGTCCTCCAGGGAGACGCGGCGCGTGCGCTTGGCGAACGCGGCGTTCCGCTCGCGGGCGGCACGCTTCTCCGCGATCTGGCGGGCCGTACGGTCCTCCTCGACCACGATGAAGTTGTCACCGGCGCCCGGGACGTTGGTCAGGCCCAGGACCTGGACCGGCATCGACGGGCCGGCCTCGGCCACGTTGTTGCCGTTGTCGTCGAGCATGGCGCGGACCCGGCCGTAGGCGTCGCCGACCACCATCGTGTCGCCGACCCGCAGCGTGCCTCGCTGGACGAGGACCGTCGCCACGGCACCGCGGCCGCGGTCCAGGCGGGACTCGATCGCGATGCCCTGCGCGTCCTGGTTCGGGTTGGCCCGCAGGTCGAGCGAGGCGTCGGCGGTGAGGACGACGGCCTCCAGCAGGGAGTCGATGTGCAGCCCCTGCTTGGCGGAGATGTCGACGAACATGGTGTCGCCGCCGTACTCCTCGGCCACCAGACCGTACTCGGTGAGCTGACCGCGCACCTTGGTCGGGTCGGCACCCTCGACGTCGATCTTGTTGACCGCGACCACGATCGGCACGTCGGCCGCCTTGGCGTGGTTCAGGGCCTCGACCGTCTGCGGCATGACGCCGTCGTTGGCCGCCACGACGAGGATCGCGATGTCCGTCGACCGCGCACCGCGGGCACGCATGGCGGTGAACGCCTCGTGACCCGGGGTGTCGATGAAGGTGATCCTGCGCTCTTCGTCGTTGACCTCGGTCGCGACCTGGTAGGCACCGATGTGCTGGGTGATGCCGCCGGCCTCGCCCGCGATGACGTTGGTCTTGCGGATCGCGTCGAGCAGTCGGGTCTTACCGTGGTCGACGTGACCCATGACGGTCACCACCGGCGGACGGACGACCAGGTCCTCCTCGGAGCCCTCGTCCTCGCCGAACTCGATGTCGAAGGACTCGAGCAGCTCGCGGTCCTCCTCCTCCGGGCTGACGATCTGAACGGTGTAGTTCATCTCGCCGGCAAGGAGCTCCAGCGTCTCGTCGGAGACGGACTGGGTCGCGGTGACCATCTCGCCGAGGTTCATCATGACCGCGACGAGCGACGCCGGGTTGGCGTTGATCTTCTCCGCGAAGTCGGTGAGCGACGCACCGCGCGACAGGCGAATGGTCTCGCCGTTGCCGCGGGGCAGCATCACGCCGCCGACCGACGGGGCCTGCAT
Source organism: Streptomyces sp. NPDC052020 (assembly GCF_040680575.1). Lineage (NCBI taxonomy): Bacteria > Bacillati > Actinomycetota > Actinomycetes > Kitasatosporales > Streptomycetaceae > Streptomyces > Streptomyces sp. NPDC052020. The sequence continues at coordinate 245,134 of NZ_JBFAWY010000007.1, read as the reverse complement.
GGCCTCGTACTCCTGACGGCGCTGCCGCTTCGACTTGCGGCCGCGACGCGCGGGACCGCCGGGACGGCCGAAGGCGCCCTGCGTGCCACCACGGCCACCGGGACCGCCGGGACGGCCGCCGAAGCCGGGACGGCCACCGCCGCCGCCGCCGAAGCCGCCACCGCCGCCGGGACGGCCGGCGAAGCCGCCGCCACCGCCCGGACGACCGGCACCGCCACCGCCGCCGGGACGGCCGGCGAAGCCGCCACCGCCGCCGGGACGGCCGGCGCCGCCGGGACGGCCCGCACCGCCCGGACCACGGCCGCCGGGGCCGGGACGCGGGCCGGCAGCGGGACGCTGCGGCATCATGCCGGGGTTCGGACGCGGGCCGCCGGGACCGGCGGGACGCGGACCGCCCTGCGGACGCGGCATCGAGCCCGGGGTCGGACGGGGACCGCCCGGAGCCTGCGGACGCGGACCGCCGCCCTGGGCCCCGCCGGGACCCTGCGGACGCGGGCCGGCGGCACCGCCGGGCGCGGCCGGACGCGGCGCCTGCGGGCGGGGCGCCTGGGGGCGCGCCATGCCGGCGTTGCCACCGGAGGTGAAGGGGTTGTTGCCCGGACGCGGACCGGCCGGACGGGCGCCCGGACGGGGCGCGGAGGCGCCGGGGCGTCCGCCGCCCTGACCGCCGGAACGGCCCTGGCCGCCCTGCTGGCCCTGACCGGCACCCGGACGGGCGCCGGGCTTGGGAGCGCCGGGACGGGCGCCACCGGGCTTCGGCGCGGCCGGAGCCGCCGGGGCGGACGGCGGAGCGGTGAACTCCGGAGCCGCGGGGGCCGGACGCGGCGCGGGCTTGGGGCCCGGCGTCGGACGCGGACCGGGGGTGGCCGGCGCGGACGCCGACGGGGCCGTGGGCTGCTGGGCGGCCGCGGGCTTGGGGGCGGCCGGCCGCGGGGCAGCCGGACGTGCCGCCTGCGCCGGGGCCGGCGCGGCGGGCTTGGGGGCGGCCTTCTTCGGGGCCGCGGGCTTGGCGGCGGACTTGCCGTTGCCGCCCTGCTGGAATGCGTCAGTCAGTTTGCGTACGACAGGCGCTTCGATCGTCGAAGACGCCGAACGGACGAATTCACCGAGTTCCTGGAGCTTGGCCATGACGACCTTGCTCTCCACACCGAACTCCTTGGCGAGTTCGTATACCCGGACCTTAGCCACTTCGCTCCTTTGAGGTCCGGGTTGCGTCCGGACCGTCGCTAGTTCATGGGCGTACTCATCGCGTACTCATCGAGTGCTCATCGCAATCTCGACCTGCTTTCGACTCGCGAGGTACCAGACCGCACGGGGTTCCGTGCGGCACGTCTTCCTTACCAGGTTGCCCTCAGCAACCCTGTGCCTGCTCGACGTGATGGCGCAACGCCTTTATGTCGAGCGGTCCCGGGACGCGCAGTGCCCGCGGGAACGCCCGGCGGCGAACCGCCTGATCGAGACAGACCGTGGCGGGGTGTACGTACGCACCCCGGCCGGGCAGCGTACCGCGAGGATCGGGGACGCATGCGCCCTCGACCACCACGATACGCAGCAGTTCGTTCTTGACCGCTCGCTCCCGGCACCCCACACAGGTGCGCTCAGGGCATGCGCGGGCACGCGTCCGGCCAGACACCTTCTTCAGTCTACCTCCCCGGGCCGACCTCACCCCTTCGGGGGAAGGATCGAACACGTGGCGCGCTGAACCTGTCGTGATCTCAGCGCTCCACGGCCCGGATTCATTCCCCGATCGGCCCAACGATCTCTTTCCCGGCCGGTCGCCGGGCTATTCCGCCGGCTGCTCGGTGTCCGGGCGGATGTCGATGCGCCAGCCGGTCAGCCGGGCCGCGAGCCGGGCGTTCTGCCCTTCCTTGCCGATCGCCAGCGACAGCTGGTAGTCGGGCACGGTCACGCGCGCGGACCGGGACGCCATGTCCACGATCTCCACCTTGGAGACGCGGGCGGGCGAGAGGGCGTGCGCCACCATCTCGGCCGGGTCCTCCGACCAGTCGACGATGTCGATCTTCTCACCGTTCAGCTCGCCCATGACATTGCGCACACGGCCGCCCATGGGGCCGATGCAGGCGCCCTTGGCGTTCAGACCGGAGCGGGTGGAGCGGACGGCGATCTTGGTGCGGTGACCGGCCTCACGGGCGATCGCGGCGATCTCGACGGACCCGTCGGCGATCTCCGGCACCTCCAGGGCGAAGAGCTTCTTCACCAGATTGGGGTGGGTCCGCGACAGCGTCACGGACGGGCCGCGCACCCCCTTGGCCACCCGCACCACGTACGACCGCAGGCGCATGCCGTGCGGGTAGGTCTCGCCGGGGACCTGCTCCTGCACGGGCAGGATGGCCTCCAGCTTGCCGATGTCGACGAGGACGTTCTTCGGGTCGCGGCCCTGCTGGACCACGCCGGTGACGATGTCGCCCTCGCGGCCGGCGTACTCGCCGAGCGTCGCGTCGTCCTCGGCGTCGCGCAGCCGCTGCAGGATGACCTGCTTGGCGGTGGTGGCGGCGATACGGCCGAAGCCGGACGGGGTGTCGTCGAACTCGCGGGGCTCCCGGCCCTCTTCGAGGTCGTCGGGGTCCTCCTTCGCCCACACGGTCACATGCCCGGTCTCCCGGTTGAGCTCCACGCGCGCGTGCCGGCGGCTTCCCTCGGTGCGGTGGTAGGCGATGAGGAGGGCGGACTCGATCGCCTCGACCAGCAGGTCGAAGGAGATCTCTTTCTCCCGTACCAAGCCCCGCAGGGCGCTCATGTCGATGTCCACGGCTACGCCTCCTCTTCCTTCTTGTGGGACGTGTCGTCCTTGCGGTTGAACTCGACCTGCACGCGCGCCCGGGCGATGTCGCCGAAGGCGAGTCTGCGTGCGGTGGGCTTGCGCCCCTTGACCCCGGGGACCTCGACGTCGACACCGTCGCCGTCGACGGTCAGGATTCTGGCCACCAGTTCGCCGCCCTCCGCCAGCTGGAACTTCACCAGCCGGCCGGTGGCGCGCACGTAGTGCCGGTGTTCCGTGAGGAGGCGTTCCGCGCCCGGGGTTCCCACTTCGAGGGTGTACTCGCCCTCGCCCATCGCGTCCGTCTCGTCGAGCCTCGCCGAGAGCGCGCGGCTCACATCGGCGATCCGGTCCAGGTCGGCACCGGTGTCGGAGTCGACGACGACGCGCAGCACCCGCTTGCGTCCGACCGAGTCCACCGCGATCTCCTCGAGATCCAGACCCTGGGAGGTGACGAGCGGTTCCAGCAGTTCTCGCAGCCTCTCGCTCTGGGTGGTGCTCATCCGGGTGACTCCTCGGCCGCGTGTGCTGTTGTGGGATGGTCGCGTGTCTGGTCAAAGGGTATCCGGTCCGGGAGGGTGTTGCCGTCCACCCGGGCAGCGCGGCGGCGGCGAGCGGTGGCGCCGAGTGGTGCGGGGCGGGCGCCCGGGTACCGTGATCACGGACGGGCCTGTCGCGTCCCGATCGCTTCGAGTCGCTTTGGGTTCCATCCCTTCTGTCTGTCGTTCGCTGTCAACTCCCCTTTTGGCGCATTCGTTTCGTATTTTCTGTCGTATTTTCTATCGCATTCGTTTCGCACGAGTTCCCGAGGACGTCTGCCGTGCCGCCGTTCACCTCATCGCCGCGCACCCGCCGGGGGCCGCGCAGAAGGAGTCTGCTCGCCTCGGCCGCCGGGGCCGCCCTGCTCGTGGGCTGCTCGTCCGGTCCCGGTTCCGACGGCACGGGCGGCAGCCCGCCGGCCGCCGCCCGGGTGCGCGCGCGGGCCGCCCGCGACAGCGAGCGGCTGGCCGCCCGGTACGACGCGGTGATGGCCGCGCATCCCGGGCTGGCCGCGCGGCTGCGGCCGTTGCGGGAGGAGGTCGTGCGGCACGCGGAGGCGTTCGGCGGAACCGTGGCCGCCCCGCGGACGTCCCCGGCTCAGGCGGCACCGCCCGTTTCCCCGCCGCCCGGCGTGCCGGGGAACGAGAAGGACGCTCTCGCCGGACTCGCCGCGGCCGAGCGGGAGCTGACCGGGCGGCGGACCGGGGCGCTGGCGGGCGTGCCGGGCGAGCTGGCGCGGCTGCTGGCCTCCGTGGCGGCGGCCGGGGCGGCGCATGTGTATCTGCTGACGGAGGGTGACGGGTGAGCGAGGCGAGGGACCGGGAGCTGGACGCCCTCCAAGCGGCGCTGGCGGCCGAGCACGCGGCGGTGTACGGCTACGGAGTCGTGGGCGGCCGGATCGGCGCTGAGCGGCGCGCTCAGGCGCGTGCGGCCTTCGACGCGCACCGGGCGCGCCGGGACGCGCTGGTGCGCCAGGTGCGGGACCGGGGCGGTGAGCCGGTCGCCGCGGCCGCGGGCTACGCGCTGCCCTTCCCGGTGCCGGACGCGGCCGCGGCGGTGCGACTGGCGGCCGAACTGGAGGACAGGGTGGCCGGTGTCTACTCCGACCTGGTGCGCGCCGCCGCGGGCGAGCGGCGGGCCGCGGCGGCGGACGCGCTGCGGGAGGCGGCGGTCCGGGCCGTCCGCTGGCGCGGCGAGAGCGTAGCCTTCCCTGGTCTCGCCGAGCGGGCCGACGCCGGCCCGCCGGTCTCGGCGGCACCGACGGCGTGACCCGTACGGGGCACCCGTACGGCAGGAGACGTACGGCAGGACACGTACAGCAGCAGGACACGTACGGGAGGACACGTACGGAACGCGCCCTTCGGGACTCCGGGACCGGGACGGCGCCGACGGGACGGACACGTACGGGAAGGGAACGGCTCGCGCATGGCATTCGAACCGCCGCGGCGCCTGGTCAGGGCGCTCGGTGAGACGGCACCGGACGGTGACGGCTGGCTGGAGCGGCTGCCCGGGCTGGCGCGGCAGGCCGTCGCGCTACGCGAGTTGACCGTCGAGCGGGTACAGGTGCCCGGCGGGCGCAGCAGCCTGGTCGTGCTGGTGCGGCGGGCGGACGGGTCACCGGCCGTGCTGAAGCTGGCCCCGCCGCGGGCCCGTCCGGAGAGCGAGCGGGTGGCGCTCGCGCACTGGGGCGGCCGGGGCGCCGTGCAGGTGCTCGACGAGGCGGACCCCGCGGAGGGCGTCCTGCTGCTGGAACGGCTGCACCCGGACGTGTCGGTGCGGTCGCTTCCGGAGGCGAAGGCCCTGCTGGAGGCGGCGGGCACGCTGCGGCGGCTGTGGGTCGAGCCGCCCGCCGGGCACCGGTTCGAGACGGTGGCGGAGCGGACCGGGCGGCAGGCCGAGGCCATGCGGTCGGGTGCCGCGGCCGATCCGGAGGTGGCGCCGCTGGTGGAGGCGGCGCTCGCGATCCGCGAGGAGCTGCTGGCGGAGCCGCCCGAGCGGTTCCTGCTGCACGGCACGTTCCGGCAGAGCAAGGTACTGGCCGGGGACCGGATGCCGTGGCTGGCCGTGGGGCCGGATCCGGTGGTCGGCGAGAGCGCCTTCGACCTGGCGCGGCTGGTGCGGGACCGGGTGGAGGACCTGATCGCGCGGCCGTCGGGCGCGGCGACGACGCGGCGGCGGGTCAAGCGGCTCGCGGAGTCCCTGGAGGTCGACCAGGAGCGGCTGCGCGGCTGGACGCTGTTCCGGGCGGTGGAGTCGGGCGTACGGGCCCGCCGAGTCGGCCGGGAGAGGGACGCGGAGCTGCTGCTGGAGTTCGCGGGCTGGCTCTGAGGGCCGCCGGGCGGGGGTCCGGGACCCGTCGCCCGCGGGACGGGCGGGAATGTGCCGCGGGCCCTGGACGCGGCGGAAGGGGGGCGCCCGCGGAGTGCGGGCGCCCCCTTCCGTCTCGGCTCAGGCCGTCAGGCGGGCGATGGCCTCCTCGACCGGCAGTTCCTCGCGCTCGCCGGTGCGGCGGTCCTTGAGCTCGACGACGCCCTCGCCGGCGCGCCGTCCGGCGACCAGGATCGTCGGGACGCCGATCAGCTCGGCGTCGGTGAACTTCACGCCCGGGGAGACACCGGCCCGGTCGTCGACCAGGACGCGGATGCCGGCGGCGGCCAGCTTGCCGGAGACGTCAAGCGCCAGCTCGGTCTGGAGGGCCTTGCCGGCGGCGACCACGTGGACGTCGGCCGGGGCGACCTCCCGGGGCCAGACCAGGCCCTTGTCGTCGGCGTGCTGTTCGGCGAGCGCGGCGACGGCGCGGGAGACGCCGATGCCGTAGGAGCCCATGGTGACGCGGACCGGCTTGCCGTTCTGGCCGAGGACGTCCAGCTTGAGGGCGTCGGCGTACTTGCGGCCCAGCTGGAAGATGTGGCCGATCTCGATGGCGCGGTCCAGCTTGAGGCCGGTGCCGCACTTCGGGCAGGGGTCGCCCTCCTGGACGACCACGACGTCGACGTACTCGTCGACCTCGAAGTCGCGGCCCGCGACGACGTTCTTCGTATGCGTGCCGGGCTTGTTGGCGCCGGTGATCCAGGCGGTGCCCGGGGCCACCCGCGGGTCGGCGAGGTAGCGGACCTTCTCCAGGCCCTGCGGGCCGACGTAGCCGCGGACGAGCTCGGGGCGGGCCGCGAAGTCCGTCTCGGTGACCATCTCGACGGCCGCCGGGGCGAAGTGGGCCTCGACCTTGTCCAGGTCGACCTCGCGGTCGCCGGGGACGCCGACGGCGACGATCTCGCCGTCGACCTTGACCAGGAGGTTCTTCAGGGTGGCGGAGGCGGGGACGCCGAGCGCGGCGGCGAGGGTCTCGATGGTGGGGGTGTCCGGGGTCGGGATGTCCTCGGCGGCGGGCACCCCGGAGGCGTCCACCGGCTTCAGCTCGTAGGTGATCGCCTCGGTGTTGGCGGCGAAGTCGCAGTGCGGGCAGTCGGCGAAGGTGTCCTCGCCGGCCTCGGCCGGGGCGAGGAACTCCTCCGACTTGGAGCCGCCCATGGCGCCGGCGGTGGCGGCGCAGATGCGGTAGTCGAGACCGAGGCGCTCGAAGACGCGCTGGTACGCCTGGCGGTGCAGGGCGTAGGACTCGGCCAGGCCCTCGTCGGCGACGTCGAAGGAGTAGGAGTCCTTCATCAGGAACTCGCGGCCGCGCAGGATGCCCGCGCGCGGGCGGGCCTCGTCGCGGAACTTGGTCTGGATCTGGTACAGGATGACCGGCAGGTCCTTGTAGGAGGACGCCTGGTCCTTCACCAGCAGGGTGAAGATCTCCTCGTGGGTGGGGCCGAGGAGGTAGTCGCCGCCCTTGCGGTCCTTCAGGCGGAACAGTTCGGGGCCGTACTCGTCCCAGCGGCCGGTCGCCTCGTAGGGCTCGCGCGGCAGCAGGGCGGGGAGCAGCACCTCCTGGGCGCCGATCGCGTCCATCTCCTCGCGGACGATGCGCTCGACGTTGGCGAGGACCTTCTTTCCGAGCGGGAGCCAGGTCCAGATGCCGGCGGCGGTGCGGCGGACGTAGCCGGCGCGGACGAGCAGCTTGTGGCTGAGGACCTCGGCGTCCGCCGGGTCGTCGCGCAACGTCTTCGCCAACAACTGGGACATGCGCTGGACCGGTGCGTTCGCCATGGTTCTCGTATCTCCTGCTGCTGGGGGTCCCCCTGGTTCGGGCGGCGCCGGGAGCCTGGGGAGGGTGATGGCAAACGAGGTTAGCCGGGCGGTTGGGCGCGGCGGAAATCGGCCGGGAGTTCAGCGCCCGCGCAGCGGGAGGGGGGCGCCCATCACGGCGTAGGGCTTGGCGGCGCTGGGGAAGACGACCTGGCGGGCGAGGTCCCGGTAGCCGAGGGAGCGGTACAGGGCGCGGGCCGGGCTCTCGGTGTCGATGGCCGACAGGATGGAGCGGGGCTCGGTGGCGCTGTCGGTGATCGTGGTGATCAGGGTGCGGCCGATGCCGCGGTTCTGGTGGTGCGGGTGGACGTGCAGCTCGGTGATGACGAAGGAGTCGTCGAGCCACTCCTCGTGGTCCTGGGCGCGCAGATAGGGCTCGACGACGGTGGACCACCAGTGGGCGCGGTCGTTGGGCATGCCGTAGACGAAGCCGACGAGGTCGCCTCCGACGGTGGCGCCGAGGGCGCGGGCGCCGGGGTAGGTCATGTGGCGCAGGACGATCTGACGGCGTACGGCGACCTCGTCGGGGCCCAGGCCGAAGGCGGCGGCCTGGACCGCGAGGGCTTCGTCTACGTGGGCGGGCAGGTCCAGGGGGCCGATCACGAGGTCCATGGCGGGGAGCCTACCCGCGTGCGCCGGGCGCATGGCGGCGAAGTCCCCGCTCGTCAGAACAGCACGCTCATGAACGCGCCGGCCTCCTGGAAGCCGACCTTGCGGTAGGCGCGGCGGGCGGGGGTGTTGAAGTCGTTCACGTACAGGCTCACCACGGGGGCCACCTCGGTCAGCGCGTACCGCAGGACGGCGGCCATGCCGGGGGCCGCCAGGCCCCGCCCCCGGTACTCGGGGGCCACCCACACGCCCTGGATCTGGCAGGCGCGGTCGGTCACGGCACCGATCTCGGCCTTGAAGACGACCTTGCCGTCGGCGTCGAAGCGGGCGAAGGAGCGGCCGGAGCCGACCAGTTCGGCGACCCGGGCCTGGTAGAGCAGGCCGCCGTCGCCGGCCAGCGGGGAGACGCCGACCTCCTCGGTGAACATCGCGACGCACGCCGGCATGATCGTCTCCATCTCGTCCTTGCGGACGCGGCGGACGTAGGGGTCCGGGGCGACATCGGCGGGCATCCGGTCGGCGATCATGAGGGGCTGGCGGGCGCGGACCTCGCGGGCCGGGCCCCAGCCGGGTTCGAGCAGGCGCCACAGCTGGGCGGTGGGCTGGGCGGGGCCGACGATGGAGGAGCAGCGGCGGCCGGCGCGGCGGGCCCGGTCGGCGAAGGCGCGGACGGCGCGCGGGGTGGCGCAGAGGGGGACGAGGTTGGCGCCCGCGTAGCACAGGGACGTCAGTATGCCGTCCTCGTACCAGCCCCACATCTCACCGCCCAGGCGCCAGGGGTCGAGGCCGGCGACCCGCACGCGGGACGTCACGAAGGCGTTCGCGACCGGCTCGCGGTCGAGGACGGCGAGCGCGGCGTCCAGGTCTGCCGGTTCGAGCACGCGGGAGGTGGTCTGCGTCAACACGGTGCGGGGCCTCACCTCGAAGGTCGCTGATTTTCGCACTGTACCTGCCATAAAACGGCGGCGCCGCCCCCGGGGGCGGCGCGGAACGGGCCGGGGGGCGGCACGGGACAGGCCGAGGAGCGGCGCGGGACGGGCAGGGGGCGGGCGGGGACCGACCGGGAGAGTCAGCCGGCGACGGACACCGACGGCTCGCCGGAGGCCACGCCGTCCTTCTCCATCTGCTCGGCCAGCTTCATGGCCTCCTCGATCAGCGTCTCGACGATCTTGGACTCGGGGACGGTCTTGATGACCTCGCCCTTGACGAAGATCTGGCCCTTGCCGTTGCCGGAGGCGACGCCGAGGTCGGCTTCGCGGGCCTCGCCGGGGCCGTTGACGACGCAGCCCATCACGGCGACGCGCAGCGGGACGTCCATGCCGGTCAGGCCGGCGGTGACCTCCTCGGCCAGCTTGTAGACGTCGACCTGGGCGCGGCCGCAGGACGGGCAGGAGACGATCTCCAGGCCGCGCTGGCGCAGGCCCAGCGACTGGAGGATCTGGAGGCCGACCTTGACCTCCTCCACCGGAGGAGCGCTCAGCGAGACGCGGATGGTGTCGCCGATGCCCTGCGAGAGCAGCGCGCCGAAGGCGACCGCCGACTTGATCGTGCCCTGGAAGGCGGGACCGGCCTCCGTGACGCCCAGGTGGAGGGGGTAGTCGCACCGCTCGGCGAGCTGGCGGTACGCCTCGATCATCACGACCGGGTCGTTGTGCTTCACGGAGATCTTGATGTCGCGGAAGTCGTGCTCCTCGAAGAGGGACGCCTCCCACAGGGCCGACTCGACCAGCGCCTCGGGGGTCGCCTTGCCGTACTTCTGGAGCAGCCGCTTGTCCAGCGAGCCCGCGTTGACCCCGATGCGGATCGGCGTGCCGTGGTCCTTGGCCGCCTTGGCGATCTCCCTGACCTGGTCGTCGAACTTCTTGATGTTGCCCGGGTTCACCCGCACCGCAGCGCACCCCGCCTCGATCGCGGCGAAGACGTACTTGGGCTGGAAGTGGATGTCCGCGATGACCGGGATCTGCGACTTGCGCGCGATGACCGGGAGCGCGTCGGCGTCGTCCTGCGTGGGACAGGCGACGCGGACGATCTGGCAGCCGGACGCCGTCAGCTCCGCGATCTGCTGGAGCGTGGCCCCGATGTCCGACGTACGGGTCGTGGTCATCGACTGCACCGAGACGGGCGCGTCCCCGCCGACCGCCACGGACCCGACCTGGATCCGCCGGCTCTTGCGGCGCTCGGCGAGCTTGGTCGGAACGGACGGCATGCCGAGAGAAATCGCAGTCATCTGCTGTGCAACCCCAAGTCGTGGATCAAGGTCCGGTCCCGTCAGCGGGCGGGCTCAGGCCTTCGAGATTACGGCACGTGCCCCTTCGCGGGCACACCACGCCCGGCAAACCCCCTCCAACGGCGGGCGGCCCGGCGCGGTAGTGTGCCGGGCCGCCGTGAACGCGGGGTGTCTAGGAGATTCTCACCGGATTCACCACGTCCGCGATCAGCACCAGGATCGTGAAGCAGACGAAGATCCCGGCCACCACGTACGCCACCGGCATGAGCTTGGCGACGTCGAACGGACCCGGGTCGGGGCGGCGCAGCAGCCTGGCGGTGTGGCGGCGCAGCGACTCCCACAGGGCGCCCGCGATGTGGCCGCCGTCCAGCGGCAGCAGCGGCAGCATGTTGAACAGGAACAGGGAGAGGTTGAAGCCGGCGACCAGCATGATGAACATGGTCAGCTGCTGGGTCGCCGGGATGTCCAGGGTGGCGATCTCACCGCCCACGCGGGCGGCGCCGACGACGCCCATCGGGGAGTCGGGTTCGCGTGGCCCGTCGCCGAAGGCGGCGTCCCACAGGGCCGGAATCTTGCCGGGGAGGGCGGCGAGGGAGTCGGCGGCCTCGGCGATCCGGTCGCCCATCCACGTCACGGACTCGCCGAAGTCCTGTTTGACGACGCCGGTGGCCGAGCTGAAGCCGAGGAAGCCGGCGGTGACGTACTCCCCCTCGACGATCTGCCCGCCGGCGTCCTTCTTGGCGACCTTGTTGGTGGCGATCTCCGCGTGCAGGGTCACCTCGCGGCCGTCGCGTTCGACGACGATCGCCACCTCCTTGCCCGGGTTGGCGCGGATGAGGTCGGACAGCTCGTCCCAGGTGTCGGTGCGGACGCCGTCGAAGGAGACGATCTTGTCGCGGGGCTCCAGGCCCGCGGCGGCGGCCGGGGAGGCCGGGTCGGTCTTCTGGCAGTCGTCGCGGTTCTCGGTCTGGGCGATCACGCACTGGGAGACCGAGGAGACGGTGGTGGTCTGCTGGGTGATGCCGAAGCCCATCAGGACGGTGAAGAACAGCGCCACCGCCAGGATCAGGTTCATGAACGGGCCCGCGAACATCACGATGACCCGCTTCCACGGGGCGCGGGTGTAGAACAGGCGCGTCTCGTCGCCCGGCTTCAGCTCCTCGAACGCCGCCGAGCGAGCGTCTTCGATCATGCCGCGCCACGGCGAGGTGGAGCGCGCCTCCAGCCGGCCGTCGGGGCCGGGCGGGAACATGCCGATCATGCGGATGTAACCGCCGAACGGGATGGCCTTGACGCCGTACTCGGTCTCGCCCTTCTTCCGCGACCAGAGGGTCGGGCCGAAGCCGACCATGTACTGCGGCACCCGGATGCCGAACATCTTCGCCGTGGACAGGTGGCCCAGCTCATGCCAGGCGATCGAGACGAGCAGGCCGACCGCGAAGACGACTATGCCGAGGATGAACATCAAGGTCGTCATGCACGGGCCTCCGCCGTCTGTGCCGCCAGTTCCCTGGCCCGGGCGCGCGCCCAGGTCTCCGCTTCGAGGACGTCCGCGACGGTGAGCGAGGTTCCCGCGCGCGGGGTGCCGTGCTCCTCCACGACCCGCGTGACGGTCTCCATGATCCCGAGATACGGCAGCGCGCCGGTCAGGAAGGCCGCCACGCACTCCTCGTTGGCCGCATTGAACACCGCCGGGGCGGTGCCCGCGAGCTCGCCGACGTGCCGGGCGAGGCCGACCGCGGGGAACGCCTCGTCGTCGAGCGGGAAGAACTCCCAGGTGGAGGCCCGGCTCCAGTCGAAGGCGGGCGCCGCGCCGGGGACGCGTTCGGGCCAGCCGAGGCCGATGGCGATGGGGCCGCGCATGTCGGGGGGCGTCGCCTGGGCCAGGGTCGAGCCGTCCGTGAACTCCACCATCGAGTGGACGTAGGACTGCGGGTGCACGACGACCTCGATGCGGTCGAAGGGGATGTCGTACAGCAGGTGGGCCTCGATGACCTCCAGGCCCTTGTTGACGAGGGTGGCGGAGTTGACGGTGATCACCGGGCCCATGGCCCAGGTGGGGTGGGCGAGGGCGTCCTCGACGGTGACCCGGGCGAGCTCCTGCCTGGTCCGGCCGCGGAAGGGGCCGCCGGAGGCGGTGACGACCAGCTTGCGGACGTCGGCGCGGGTGCCGGCGGCGAGGGCCTGGAAGAGGGCGGCGTGCTCGGAGTCGACCGGGATGATCTGTCCGGGCTTGGCCAGGGCCTTGACCAGCGGGCCGCCCACGATGAGCGACTCCTTGTTGGCGAGCGCGAGGGTGCGGCCCGCCTCCAGGGCGGCCAGGGTCGGGGCGAGCCCGATGGAGCCGGTGATGCCGTTGAGGACGGTGTGGCAGGCGGAGGCGGCGACCTGGGTGGCCGCCTCCGGCCCGGCGAGGATCTCGGGGAGCGGCTCGCCGGTGCCGTACCGCGCGGCGAGCGCCTCGCGCAGCGCCGGTACGACGTCCTCGCGGGCCACCGCGACGGTCCGCACGCGCAGCCGGTGCGCCTGCTCGGCGAGGAGGGCGACCCGGCCGCCGTTGGCGGACAGGCCGGTGACCCGGAACCGGCCGGGGTTGCGCAGCACGAGATCGATGGCCTGGGTGCCGATCGACCCGGTGGAGCCGAGGATCACCACGTCCTTCGGGCCGTCTCCCGCCACCGGGTCGTAGACGAGGCGGGGGTCGGCGAGGGGGGCAGGGCTGTCGCTCATGCCCCCATTGTGGCGGCTGCCGCCCTCCGGCAGGACAGCGCGTCCTCCGGCGGGCCCCCGCGCCGCGTGCCGGGGCGGGCGCCGCCCGGCCGCGGCACCGGGTGGTGTCCCGGCCGGGCGCGGCCGGCGGCCGGCCGGGCTCGTTGTGCTCCTGGGACGGTCACGCACCCTGGTCGACGGCGCCCCCCGTCTTTTTGATCACTCTGCGTACGTCCGCCGGGGGGTCCTCGCCCGGACCGGTGTCGGCGATCCACGGGCCGTCGCCCGAGGGGTCGAGGACGCCTTCCTCCAGCCAGGTGTACGTGCCCGACAGCACGCCCCGCACGACCGCGCGGTCGAGCTCGTCGGTGTTGGTCCACAGCCGGCCGAAGAGTTCCTCGACGCGGACGCGGGCCTGGCGGCAGAAGGCGTCGGCGAGCTGGTAGGCCTCGCGGCCGTGGTCGCCGCGGGAGCGCAGGAGCTCGGCGCGGACGCAGGCGGCGCTCATCGCGAACAGTTCCGCGCCGATGTCGACGATCCGGCCGAGGAAGCCCTGCTTGGTCTCCATCCGGCCCTGCCAGCGGGACATGGCGTAGAAGGTGGAGCGGGCCAGCCTGCGGGCGGTGCGCTCGACGTAGCGCAAGTGGACCGACAGGTCGGCCTCGCGCTTGAACGCGCCGTACGAGGTCGGCAGCTGCCCGGCGCCCGCGACCAGTTTCGGCAGCCACCTGGCGTAGAAGACGCCCGCGTTCGCGCCCGCCCTCGCCTTGGCGGACAGCGGCGCCTCGGGGTCGATGAGGTCGCCCGCGACCGAGAGGTGGGCGTCGACCGCCTCGCGGGCGATCAGCAGGTGCATGATCTCGGTGGAGCCCTCGAAGATCCGGTTGATGCGCAGGTCGCGCAGGATCTGCTCGGCGGGCACCGCGCGCTCGCCGCGCGCCGCGAGCGAGGCCGCCGTCTCGAAGCCGCGTCCGCCGCGGATCTGGACCAGGTGGTCGGCCATGAGCCAGGCCATCTCCGAGCCGTAGAGCTTGGCGAGGGCGGCCTCGATGCGGATGTCGTTGCGGTTCTCGTCCGCCATCTGCGAGGACAGGTCCAGGACGGCCTCCAGGGCGAAGGTCGTCGCCGCGATGAAGGCGATCTTCGAGCCGACCGCCTCGTGCAGCGCGACCGGCTTGCCCCACTGCTCGCGGGCCGCCGACCACTCGCGGGCGATCTTCAAGCACCACTTGCCGGCTCCGGCGCACATCGCGGGCAGGGAGAGGCGGCCGGTGTTCAGGGTGGTCAGGGCGATCTTCAGGCCGGCGCCCTCGGGGCCGATGCGGTGGGCGGCGGGGACCCGGACCCGGTGGAAGCGGGTGACGCCGTTCTCGATGCCGCGCAGGCCCATGAAGGCGTTGCGGTTCTCGACGGTGACCCCCTCGGCGGCGGCCTCGACGACGAAGGCGGTGATGCCGCCCGGGTGTCCCTCGGACTTCGGCACGCGGGCCATGACGACGAGCAGGTCGGCGACGACGCCGTTGGTCGTCCACAGCTTGACGCCGTCGAGGACGTAGTCGTCCCCGTCCGGGACGGCGGTGGTGGCCAGGCGGGCGGGGTCGGAGCCGACGTCGGGCTCGGTCAGCAGGAAGGCGGAGATGTCGGTGCGGGCGCAGCGCGGCAGGAACCGTTCCTTCTGCTCCTGGGTGCCGAACTGCTTCAGCGGCTGCGGGACGCCGATCGACTGGTGGGCGGAGAGCAGCGCGCCGACCGCGGGGCTGACGGAACCGACCAGGGCGAGGGCCTTGTTGTAGTAGACCTGGGTGAGGCCGAGGCCGCCGTACCTGGTGTCGATCTTCATGCCGAGGGCGCCGAGCTCCTTGAGCCCGTCGATCACCTCGTCGGGGATCCGCGCGTCGCGCTCGATCACGGCCGGGTCGATCTTCGTCTCGCAGAAGTCGCGCAGCTTGGCGAGGAACTCCTCGCCGCGCTGGACGTCCTCGTCGGCCGGGAGCGGATGGGGGTGGATCAGGTCGAGGCGGAAGCGGCCGAGGAACAGCTCCTTGGCGAAGCTGGGCTTGCGCCAGTCCTGTTCCCGGGCCGCCTCCGCCACCCGGCGGGCCTCGCGTTCGGTGACGACGGGCCGGGAGGAAGGGGTGGGTGGTGCGGACATGGGGCTCACCTCGCCGCGCGTCGGGATCATCGGAGGGGCAGGTCCGCGAGGACCTTGCGGGTCCGCCGGCCCGCCGGAGGATCACATGACGGAACTTGCGGACGTACGTCACGAGTCGGTGCTACCTGATCGTATGTACCTGATTCCGGGCGGCTCCACCAGCCTTCGCGCGGCCGTTCGGCCGAGGGACCGCCGCGCGCCGCGGGCGGCGCGCGCGCCCGCGCGGCGGGGCCCGCGAACCGGGTGACGGGAGAGATTGTCGAAGCGCTTCGACAGCCTATGGACTTCCAGACCCGCCGAAGCTACTGTCGAACCACCCTCGCCTATCCTGTCAGCCCCTGCGCATTGTCGAAGCGCTTCACACAGCTTGGAGAGCGGATGGTCACCCTCGCCGAGGTCGCCCAGCACGCCGGAGTCTCGGCGAGCACGGTGAGCTATGTCCTCAGCGGCAAGCGGTCCATCTCCGCGACCACCCGGCAGCGGGTCGAGGAGAGCATCCGGGAACTGGGCTACCACCCGAACGCCGGCGCCCGGGCCCTGGCCAGCAGCCGGTCGAACATCATCGCGCTGATGATCCCGCTGCGCACGGACATCTTCGTGCCGGTGATGATGGAGATCGCCGTCGCGGTGGCCACCACCGCGCGCACCCACGGATACGACGTGCTGCTGCTCACCGGCGAGGAGGGCCCGGACGCGGTGCGCCGCGTCACCGGCAGCGGGCTCGCCGACGCGATGATCCTGATGGACGTCCAGCTCGACGACGAACGGCTGCCCTTGCTGCGCGGCACCGACCAGCCCTCGGCACTGATCGGCCTGCCGGCCGATCCCACCGGCCTGACCTGCGTCGACCTCGACTTCCGGGCGGCCGGCGCGCTGTGCCTGGGCCATCTGGCGGCGCTGGGGCACCGTGACATCGCCGTCATCGGCGAGGCACCCGCGGTCTACGAGCGGCACACCGGCTTCGCCGAACGCACCCTCGACGGGCTGCGCGGCCGGGCGCGGGAGCTGGGGCTGCGGCTGCTGCACCGCCCGTGCGAGGGCGGGTACGACGCGATGGCCGTGACCCTCGCCCGCATCTTCGACGAGCGTCCGGGCACCACCGGGTTCGTCGTGCAGAACGAGTCGGCCGTCGAGCCGCTGCTCGCCCTGCTGCGCCAGCAGGGGCGGGCGGTGCCCGAGGACGTGTCGGTGGTCGCGATCTGCCCCGACCAGGTCGCCACCCAGGCGTCGGTACGGCTGACGTCGGTCGCCGTCCCCGCGCAGGAGATGGGCCGGCGGGCCGTGGAGCACCTGGTCGCCAAGCTGGACGGGCGCGGCGGCGACGAGGTCGTGCTGCTCGCGCCCGAACTGACGGTCCGGGCCAGCTCGGGACCCGCGCCGACCGCCCCCTGACCCGCCCGACGCCCCGCCGGACACCGCCTCGGCACCGCCCGGTCCGTCCGTCGCGCACCACCCCGTTCGCCGCTCCGCACCCCCGGTCCCCCCGGCGCCCGGTTCCGCACCGCCACCGCCGCTACCGCCTCCCACCGCACGACTCGGCCTTGCCTCTCCGGTTTCGACCGGTTCGCCGGGTTCGCACTCCGATCGTCGATTTCCGCACCGCACCCCGCCGGCCGCGCACTGCCGCACCACCTGGCCGGCACGGGTCCCGCCCGCCGGGGCACATCCCTGTCTGCACCTTCCTCAGGAGCACTCCACGTGACTTTGCCTGCCGAGAACCAGACCCAGGTCAGCCTCGCCCAGTCCTCCCCCACCGTCGGCACGTTCCGTGAGCGGGACGGCGCGCTGGAGTGGAGCGGGCGCCAGGAGACCGTACGCGTCGAGCCGTGGGGGCCGGACGCCGTCCGGGTCCGGGCCCGGCTCGGCGGACCGGTCCTCCAGGGGCTGCCGGGCGCCCTCCTCGACGACGCGCCGCCGACGGAGCACACGATCAAGATCGATGACGGGACCGGCCGGCTGACGGTCGGCGCGCTCACCGTCGTCGTCGACGCCGAGGGCCTGATCCGCTTCACCCGCACCGACGACGGCGAGGAGCTGCTGGCCGAGGAGCGCGCCCACTTCTGGTGGCCGGGCTCCCGCCTGTACACGGCCGTCGGCAACGGCCACCACCGCCTGGAGCAGCGGTTCGCCGCCTACGACGGCGAGCGGCTGTACGGCCTCGGCCAGCACCAGCACGGGCGGCTGGACCAGAAGGGCCTGGTGATCGATCTGGTGCAGCGCAACGCGGAGGTCGGCATCCCGGTGCTCACCTCCAGCCGCGGCTACACCCTGCTGTGGAACAACCCGGCGATCGGCCGGGTGGAACTGGCGCACAACGGCACCCGGTGGGTGGCCGACTCCGCCCGCCAGATCGACTACTGGATCACCGCCGGCGACCCGGCCGGCGCGCAGCGCCGCTACAGCGCGGTGACCGGCCGCACGCCGATGCTGCCCGAGTGGGCGGCGGGCTTCTGGCAGTGCAAGCTGCGCTACCGCACCCAGGACGAACTCCTCGCCGTCGCCCGGGAGTACAAGCGCCGGGGCCTGCCGATCGACGCGATCGTCTGCGACTTCTTCCACTGGACCCACCTGGGCGAGTGGAAGTTCGACCCGAAGGAGTGGCCTGACCCGGCGGCGATGGTGCGCGAGCTGGACGAGCTCGGCATCAAGTTGGTCGTCTCCGTGTGGCCGTCGGTGTCCCCGCTGAGCGAGAACCACCCGGTGATGGAGCAGCGCGGCTACTTCATCGGCACCCAGTACGGCCCGCTGGCCCACGCCGACTGGCCCGACAAGGAGGTGGCGTCCACGGTCCAGGTGGCCTTCTACGACGCCACCAACCCCGAGGCCCGCCGGTTCGTGTGGTCGCGGGTGAAGGAGAACTACCTCGACCCGTACGGCATCACGGCGTTCTGGCTGGACGCCTGCGAGCCGGAGCTGAAGCCCGGCTTCCCGGAGAACCTGCGCTACTGGGCGGGCCCGGGCCTGGAGGTCGGCAACCTGTACCCCGCCGAGAACTCCCGCACGTTCTACGAGGGGCTGCGCGAGTCCGGAGAGGACGAGGTGATCACCCTCAACCGCTCGGCCTGGGCGGGCAGCCAGCGGTACGGCGCCGCCCTGTGGTCCGGCGACATCGGCACCGACTTCGCGACCCTGCGCCGCCAGATCGCGGCCGGCCTCAACACGGCCCTGTCCGGCATCCCCTGGTGGAACACGGACATCGGTGGCTTCCACGGCGGCGACCCGGACGACCCCGCCTACCGCGAGGTGATGATCCGCTGGTTCCAGTTCGGCGCGCTGTCCCCGCTGATGCGCCTGCACGGCTTCCGCGACCCGGGCATGCCGCTGGGCCCGGAGATGACCGGCGGCCCGAACGAGGTGTGGTCCTACGGCGAGGAGGCGTACCGGATCCTCGCCTCCTATCTGCGGCTGCGGGAACGGCTGAAGCCGTATGTGCTGCGGGCCATGCGCGAGGCCCACGAGGAGGGGCTGCCGGTGATGCGGCCGCTGTTCCTGGAGTTCCCCGGCGACCGGGCGGCCTGGTCGGTGGACGACGCCTACCTCTTCGGGCGGGACCTCCTCGTCGCCCCGGTGCTGACGGCGGGCGCGACGCAGCGCACGGTCCACCTGCCCGCGGGCGCGCGCTGGACGGACGCCTGGACCGGCCGGACGTACGAGGGCGGGGCGGCCGTGACGGTCGACGCCCCGCTGGAGCGGATCCCGCTGTTCCTGCGGGACGGGGCCGCGCTGCCGATCGCGGAGTGAACGCGAGGGGGGCCGGTCCCGGGCGGGACCGGCCCCCTTGGGCGGGCGGGGTCAGCTGCTGCTGACGGTCAGGTTGTTGGTGGTGAAGTCCAGTCCGCCGGACGACGAGGTGATCTCGTAGCCGAACTGCACGTCACCGATGGTCTCGTTGCCCATCCAGCCCTTGGTGTCCTTGATCCACTTCAGGATCGGCAGGATGTTCACCGTGCCCGAGGTGGAGTCGGAGGTGCGCAGGAAGGAGAAGACCTCGTTGGCGCCGTTGTTCCCCTTGTAGACGTTCCAGGTGTGGCCGCCGAGGGTGACGCTGCCCTGGGCGGTGCCGAGCGGGCCGACGGCGCCGTTGTAGTTGACCCAGAGCATGATCTCGTAGTCGTAGTCGGTGTCCCAGATGTCGTACGACGTGTTGTACGCGCCGGCCGACGGGACGGTGACGTTGTAGCTGCTGGTGAGCGAGGCGATCGAGCCGAGCGGCTTGTTGATCACCTTCTTGGCGTTGGGGTAGGACTTGATGCCGCCGGTGTTGGGGTGGTCGGCGCGCACGCCCCAGTTGGTGCCGGAGTTGGCCCAGACGCACTGGCTGCCGGCGCCCGAGCCCCAGATGTTGTTGTAGAGGATGTAGCCGTTCAGGGTCGTGTTGCCCCACTGGTCGCAGGAGTTCCAGACGGCGGCCTGGGCGGGGGCGGAGGCGAGACCGACGGTGGCGCCGAGCGCGAGGGCCGGGGCCAGCAGGGCCTTGGCGATCCTGCGCGACATGCGTACTGCCATGGCGTCCCTTCCATGGGTGGGGGGGGAATTGCGGGGGAGTCACCGCGTCCGCAGTGTGAGGACGCGGTCCTCTCCGGCGACGAGGTCGAGCGGCTCGGCGCCGGAGGAGGTCATGAGTTCCACGCGGTGGCTGCGGGTGGGGCGCAGCACCGCGGTGGTGCCGTGCGGGTTCCAGGTGAGGTCGAGGGTGGCCCCGAACCGGGTCCGCACCCCGCGCAGCGCGCCGCTCGGGTATGCCGGGGGCGGGGCGGGCATGAGGACCAGCCGTCCGGGTGTCGACTGCACCAGCGCCTCGATCAGCACGGCGGGCAGGGTGTGCGCGGCGTCGGCGTTGTAGACGTCGCGGCGCGGGTAGTGCGCGCTCATCAGGGAAGCGTGGAAGAAGTCGCCGTCCAGCACCCGTGCGAGGGCGTGGCCGACGCGTTCGGCGTCCTGGAGGCGGGCCGCGATCAGGGCGTGGTGGAGGTGCCCGTGCGCGGAGTCGTTCTCGGCACCGCGCAGTTCCAGGGCGCGGTGGGCGGCGGCGGCGAGCGCGGGGGTGTCGTAGGGGGTGATCTCCTCCAGGGGCCACACGCCGTAGAGGTGGCTGAGGTGGCGGTGGTCGTAGGAGTCCTCCAGGCCGGGCCAGGCCCACTCGGCCAGGGCGCCGTCCTCGTTGACGCGGTGGGGCGGCAGCCGGTCGGCGAGCGCGCGCCAGCGGGCGGCGTCCGGGGTGTCCGGGTGGTAGTCGGCCGCGGTGCGCAGGGCGTGGCGGGCCGCCGAGAGGTCCATGGCCGCGTTGATCGCGCCCCAGCTCGCGTTGGCCGGCCGGTTCTCGGGCGAGTAGGAGGGGACGACGACGAGGTGGCCGTCGGCGTCGGTGCGGGTGAGGAAGTCCTCGTAGAAGCGGGCGGTCTCGGCCAGGGCGGCGGCGGTGCGCGGATCGCGGGCGCCGCGGGTCTCGTCGTGGTCGACGAGCGGTTTGAGCAGCCAGTCGGCGCCGGCGGTCCACAGGTGCAGGGGGTACTCGCGGTTGAAGTGGTAGGTGTGCCCGGACTCGCCGTCGCTGTGCGCGGGGGCGACCACGCCCCGGGCGCCGAAGACGGCGCGGGCGTTGTCGCGCCAGTCGGGAAGCTGCCGGTGGAGGTGGGCGGCGTGCGCCTCGGTCACTTCGGGGAGGGCGGCCGCCGCGGCGGAGGCGGTCTGGAGGTTGAGGTTGGCGTCGTGGGTGAAGGCGCCGGACCAGGCCGTGTCCCAGTCGCCGGTCCACAGGCCGGTGAGGCGGGGCGGGTTGAGGCCGCTGGCGGACAGCAGGTGGTAGCGGCCTGCGGCGAAGAGCCGTTCCAGCAGGGCCGCGCTGTGGGGCCGTGTGAGCAGCTCCGAGCCGGGCAGGGCGCGTTCGGCCGGGTCGGCGCCGAGGTCGAGGGTGACGCGCGCGTAGGCGGTGCGGTGCAGGGCCAGGTGCGGCCGGAGCAGGTCGTCGTAGGACTGCCCGGCCAGCAGGTCGCGCAGGGCGCGTCCTTCGGCCACCGTGTCCAGTTCGCCGGTGTGGCGGCGGACCCGGGTCAGGAGCAGGACCTCCCGGGCGCCGGTGACGCGCACGCCCGGGGGCGCCAGCGTCGTGGTGCCGCCGGTGACGGCGGCCAGGGTGACGCCGGTGTAGGCGAGGTCGCTGCCGGGGTAGCGGGCGCGCAGGGTCAGCAGGGCGCCCTCGGGGGTGAGGACGGCTCCGTGGCCGATGCCGAGCCCGGTGGGGGCGCCGGGCAGGTGCGGGTCCAGGCAGAGGTCGAGGGTGAGGTGCGGGGCGGTGACCCGCTGGACGATCACGTCGTCGGCGCGGGAGACGAAGACGCGGCTGCGCCACGCTCCGGCGGCGGCCTCGGTCTCGCCGGTGGTGAAGTCGACGCTCCGGCGGCTGCCGGTGGCGGTGGAGGGTGGCCTGCGCAGCCGGGTCTGGAAGGCGGGGTGGAAGGGCCGCACCCAGCGCAGCGGGCGGCCGTCGGTGAAGGACTCGGCGGCCGTGAGGTCCCCGGCCAGCAGGCGGTCCTGGAGGGCGGGGAGGGCGGCGGCGAGCCGGGGCGGGCGGCGGTGCGCGTCGTCGCCGTCCGGCCGGACGAGGGTGTGCTGCGTGACGATGACCCGGTCGTCGTACGGGTCGCCGAACACGAGGGCGCCGTGGTGGCCGTTGCCGCTCAGGAAGGCGTCCTCCCAGCGGGTGGCCGGGGCCGGCTCCCACGTTCCGTGCACGGGGCCGCCGGTCATGACGCGAGCACCGCCACGCCGTACCGGCCGAGGGTGACCCGGCCGGTGACGGCCTCGCCGGTCAGCAGGTCCCGGTGGGTGCCGGGCACCTGGACGGTCACCGGGTCGCGGCCGTGGTTGAGGAGGAACAGCACGTCGCCGCGGCGGGCGGCCTCCACGCCGGCCGGGAGCCCGTCGAGCACCGGGCGGACGCCCGCCTCGGCGGCGGCGCGGGTCAGCAGGGCGCGCAGCGCCTCCGGCTCGGGGAGCGTGGAGAGGTACCAGGCGCGGCCCTTGCGCAGGACGGCGGGCAGCCCGTCGAGCTCGCCGCCCCGGTAGGGCAGGGTCTCGTCGGCGGTGCCGTCGGGTTCGATCTCCTCCGACCACAGCGTGCCGCGCCAGTCGCCGCAGCCGGCGGTCTCCCCGGCCTCCAGCGGCCACCACTCGTGCAGGGTGCGGATGCCGAACAGGGCGCGCAGCCGGGCGTCCATGCCGCCGGGCCGGATGCGGTCGTCCTCGTCGGCGACGCCGGTCAGGAAGCCGCAGACGAGGGTGGCGCCGCGGCGGACGTGGGCGAGGAGGTTGGTGATCGCGGCGTCGGTGAGGAGGTAGAGCTGCGGCACGACGACGACCCGGTACCGGGACAGGTCGTGCTCGGGGTGGGCGAAGTCGGTGGGCAGGCCGGCCTCCCACAGGGCCCGGTGCCAGGCCCGCAGGATCTCCGGGTACTCCACCCGCCGGGAGGGGTGGGCCTCCTGGGTGCCGGCCCACCAGGAGTGCCAGTCGTGCAGGATCGCGACGGAGGCGTCCACGGGGCGGCCGGAGACGTGCGGGGCGATCGTGCCCAGGTCCGCGCCGAGCCGCTTGACCTCCTGGAAGGTACGGCCCTCCGCCCCCGCGTGGCCGACCATGCCGGAGTGGAACTTCTCCGCGCCCTGCCGGGACTGGCGCCACTGGAAGTAGCAGACGGCGTCCGCGCCGCGGGCCACGGCCTGCAAGGACCACAGGCGGTTCAGGCCCCGCGGCTTGGGGTGGTTCACACCGCGCCAGTTGACCGGTCCGGCCGCCTGCTCCATGAGCATCCAGGGGCCGCGGGCCTGGGAGCGGGTCATGTCCTGGACCAGCGCGCCGTGCTGGGCGCCGAGCGGGTCGCGCGGGTCGGGGTAGAGGTCGACGGAGACGACGTCCTCCTCCTCGGCCCAGCGCCAGGCGTCCTGGCCGAACCAGAGCGGCATGAAGTTGGTGGTGACCGGAAGGTGCGGGGTGTGGCGGCGGACGATGTCGCGTTCGGCGGCGTAACACTCCAGGAGCATGTCGGAGGTGAAGCGCCGGAAGTCCAGGACCTGGGCGGGGTTCTTCAGGTAATGGGCGCGGCGGGGCGGCATGACCTCCGCCCAGTCGCCGTAGCCCTGGCTCCAGAAGGCGGTGCCCCAGGCGGTGTTGAGGGCGTCCAGGGTGCCGTACCGGGCCTGGAGCCAGGCGCGGAAGCGGGCGGCGGCCTCGTCGCCGTGATCGTAGGTGCAGTACTCGTTGTTGATGTGCCACATGGTGAGGGCGGGGTGGCTCGCGTAGCGGGCGGCCAGGTCCTCGGTGATCGCGGCGGCGTGGCGGCGGTAGGTGGCGCTGGAGTGGGAGAAGTGCTGCCGGCCGCCCCACCACTCGGTGCGGCCGTCCTCGTCGCGGGGCAGGGTGTCCGGGTGGAGGCGGCCGAGCCACGGCGGGGGCGAGGCGGTGGGGGTGGCGAGGACGACGCCGATGCCGTTGCCGTGCATCAGGTCCATCAGGCGGTCCAGCCAGCCGAAGTTCCGCTCGCCGGGGCGCGGTTCCAGCGTCGACCAGGAGAAGACGCCGAGGGTCACGGAGTTGACGCCGGCGTCCTTCATCAGCCGGACGTCCTCGTGCCAGGTCTCCTCGGGCCACTGCTCGGGGTTGTAGTCGCCGCCGTAGAGAAGGCGGCCGCGGGTCGCGTCGCTGAGGTTCGGCATCAGACCGGCTCCCCGTACTGGATGCCGCGCCCGTTGGTGGCGAGGTAGACCCGGCCGTGGACGCGGGGGTCACCGGTGATCGTCTCGCCGGTCCAGCCCCACTGGTGGGCGTCGTCGTTGATCCGTACCCAGGTCTTCGCCTCGTCGTCGGAGCGGTGGACGGCGGTGAGGCCGGGCCGCACGGAGCCGACCTGGTAGAGCGCCGGGTAGTCCGCGCCGTCGGCGGCCTTGCCGAAGCCGAGGGTGTGACAGGCCCGGCAGCTGGTGACCTTGCGGAAGACGGCGCCGCCGTCCGTGGAGCGGTACAGCCCGTTCTCCTTGGCGCTCAGCCACAGGTCGCCGGACCGGCCCGGCGCCGCGACCAGCTCGAACTGGCTGTCCCCGGCGGGCAGGCCGCCGGCGCGGGCGGCGAAGGTACGGCCGCCGTCGGTGCTGGCGTACAGCGTTCCCGTGTCGGTGTCGTAGGCGTAGAAGCACGCCGGGTCGGCCGGGTCGGCGACCGGTGTGGCGCCCTTCGGGAAGGAGGGGATCTCGGTCCAGGTGGTGCCGTTGTCCGCCGAGCGGTGGGCCGGGTGCCTGGTGCCGTCCCAGTGCACGAAGGACCACAGCAGCACGCCGCCGTCGGCGCCCGCGGCGATCGGTCCCGGCGCGTCCTTGGCGAGGGGCGGCTGGGCCGCGAAGGGCGCCCAGGTTCGGCCGCCGTCGGTGGAGTAGGCGCCGTTGCCGTGGTCGCCCCAGCCCGCCCGGACGACGTAGGCCGGCCTGCGCGCCGCCTGCGCGAGTCCCGTCGCCGACCCGGAGACGGGGTTGGTCGCCATGCCGCGCGAGGGCGAGGCGGTGAGCCGCTCGTGGTACATCACGCCGATGTCCCGCGAGCCGCTGAGCAGGTGCGCCGCTCCGGTGGGCGGTGAGATCAGCTGGGTCACGGACGTCTCCTCCAGGCCGCGGATCTCCGGGGCCCAGCGGGTGAGGTCCCGGGTGCCGTAGAGGGTGGCGCCGGTGCCGTAGACGATGTGCCGGGAGTCGTACGGGTCGACGGCCAGGGCCTGGATCCACCAGCCGAACTTGGGCCGGTCCTCGCCCCACCTGAGATACGGCGTCTCGGAGACGTCGAAGACGGCGGATTCCTTCAGGGACGTCCAGCTCCGGCCGCCGTCGGTGGTGCGGTACAGGGTGTCGACCGCGGCCCAGCGGTTGTTGGTGGAGACGACGACGGTGCCGGGGCGGCGGGCGTCGGCGGCGACACCGCCGTAGCCGAAGGTGTCGGCGGATCCGTCGGGCCTCGCGGGCGTGACGTCGGTCCACGTGCCGGTGCCGGTGGCCAGCTTGTGCACGCTGCCGTCGGTCTGTCCGTTGGGGCCGGGCGCGTCGGCGTACGTCACGTACAGCTCGCGGGTGTGGCGGTCGTACGCGGCCCGGATCGGGACCTTGGCGGCGGCGCCGCCCGGCTGCCCGGGAACGGGGTGCCAGGTGGTGCCGTCGGTGGTGCGGAAGAGGTTCGGCGCGGTGCCGCCGCCGTCGCCCCAGCCGGCGTAGACGGCGCGGCCGGCCGCGACGAGGAGGGTGACGCCCTGGCCGGTGGCGGTGGGGGCGGGCGGGAAGCCGGTCGCCGGGCCCCAGCTCGCGCCCCGGTCGGTGGACTTGAGCAGCCCGTCGTGGCGGGTGCCCAGCCACAGGGTGTCGCTGTCGCGCGGGTCGACCAGCAGGCGCTCGCCGGTGCCCCGGCCGTCCTCGTTGGCGCCGAGCTTGACGGTGAGGTCGGTGCGCTGCCAGGTGGCGCCGCGGTCCGCCGAGCGCAGGATCGCGCCGTTGCCGGCCCAGGGCTGGGCATAGGTGCCGAGGGCCAGGTACAGCCGGTCCGGGTGGGCGGGGTCGACGGCCATCGCCTCGACGCCGAGGAGGTTCCAGTCGTCCCAGCCGAGGTGGTCCAGGAGCGGGACCCAGCGGGCGGCGCGGCGGTCCCAGCGGTAGGCGCCGCCGATGTCGGTGCGGGCGTAGGCGAGGCCGCGGACGGCGGGGTGGAAGAGGACGCCGGTGACGAAGCCGGTGCCGCCGATGACGACGTTGCGCCAGCGGTAGGCGGTGGCCCCGCTCGCGCCTTCGGCGGCCCGTGCGTGCCCGGGGGACAGCGGGACGGCGGTGAGCGCGGCGGTCGCCGCGGTCCCGGCGAGAACGGCACGGCGGCTCAGGCGGGACGCGTGCATGACATACCTCGTTCTGTGCGGCCCGGAGGGGCGAGGGCGGGGTCGGGGACGCGCCGGGAGGGCGGCGCGGACGCGGGCGGGGCGTGGGCGCGACGCGGGTGGAGCCGTCGCGGCCGGCCGCGGGCAGGTGCGGGCCGGCCGCGACGGGGCGGGGGTGCCCGGTCCGGCGCGTCAGCCCTTGACGGCGCCGGTGAGCATGCCCTTCTTGAAGTGGCGCTGGACGAAGGGCGACAGCACCGCGACGGGCAGCAGGGCCATCACCATCACGGCCATCTGGATGGCGAGTGCCGAGATCTGCCCGGTGTTGATCTGGGCGGCCAGGCCGACCGGCCGCTCCTGCTTCTGCACGAGCTGGATCATGACGTTCTGCAACGGCATCATGTCCTGGTCGGTCAGGTAGATCGACGCGTTGAACCAGGCGCTCCAGTACCCGACGGCGTAGAACAGGGCGATGACGGCGAGCACGGCCCTGGACAGCGGCATCACGATCGTCCACAGGATGCGCCAGTCGCCGGCGCCGTCGATGCGGGCGCTGTCGATGAGTTCGGGCGAGATGCCCATGAAGAACGCCCGCAGGACGAGGATGTTGAAGACGCTCACCGCGCTCGGCAGGATGAGCGCCAGATAGGTGTCGGTCAGGCCGAGCGCCTGCACCAGCAGGTAGGTCGGGATCAGGCCCGCGCCGAAGAACATCGTCGCGAGCAGCGTCATCAGGATCCAGCGGTGGCCCAGCGAGCCGGAGCGGGACAGGCCGTAGGCGCACAGCACCGAGACCGCCATGCTGAACAGCGTGCCGACGAGGGTGACGCCGATGCTGACCAGGGCCGCGCGCTGCACCTGACCGCCGCTGAGCAGTTCCTGGTAGGCGATGAAGGTGATGTCCTTCGGGATCACCACCAGGCCGCCGGCCTCGTCGATGGTCTTCTTCGACGACAGGCTGGTGACGATGACGATCCACAGCGGGAACAGGATCGCGAAGCAGGCGAAGAAGAGCACGACGCCCTTGGCGGCGAGCCCGGCCTTGCGCGGCTCCTCCTCCCACACCGGGCGGGGCGGGGCGGCCCAGCGGCGCGGCTCGCGCGGCTCCCGCACCGGCGGTCGGTCGACGACGGCGGTCACTTCTTGTACACCCCCTGCTCGCCCATGAGGTGGGCGACCTTGTTCGCCACGAGGACGAGGGTCAGGCCGACGACGCCCTTGATCAGTCCGGCTGCGGCCGCGTAGCTGAAGTCCTGGTTGCGGATGCCGTTCCACCACACGTAGGTGTCCAGCACCTCGGAGGCGTCCGGCCCCACCGCGTCGCGCTGGAGCAGCAGCTGCTCGAAGCCGACGGTGAGGGCGTCGCCCACGCGCAGCACCAGCAGCAGGGCGATGACGGGCCGCAGCGCCGGCAGGGTGATGTGCCACATGCGGCGCCAGCGCCCGGCGCCGTCCATGGCGGCGGCCTCGTACAGGTCGTTGCTCACGGCGGACAGGGCGGCGAGGAAGACGATGATGCCCCAGCCGGCGTCCTTCCAGACCATCTCCAGCGTGACCAGGTACTTGAAGACGCCGGGGTCGGTCATGATGTCGAAGCCGCTGTACCCGTGGTCGCGCAGGGTCTGCGCGATGATGCCGGCACCGCCGAAGATCTGCTGGAAGACGGTGACCACCAGCACCCACGAGAAGAAGTGGGGCAGGTACATGATCGCCTGGGCGACCGCCCTGACCCGGGGCCTGATCAGGCTGTTGATGAGCAGCGCGAGCAGGATCGGCACCGGGAAGAAGAGCACCAGCTGGAGGAAGAACAGCACGAAGGTGTTCTGCACCGCGTGCCAGAACTCCGAGTCGGCGAAGACCCGCTCGAACTGCTCCAGGCCCACCCAGGGGCTCTCGAAGATGGCGACGAAGCCGTTCTCGCTGAGGTAGGGGTCGTAGTCCTGGAAGGCGACGACGTTGCCCAGGACCGGTACGTAGTTGAAGACGAGCAGCAGCAGGACCGCCGGCAGCGTCATCAGGATGAGCGTCCGGTCCCGCCGGAAGCGGATACGGAAGCCGACCTTCCCCTCCTTCCGCTTCCCCGCTCGCCGTCCGGTCCCGGAGCGCACGGCGCCGCCGGGCGGCGCCGCGGGCTCCCCGGATGTCTTCGCCTCGGCGCTGCCGCGAGGCACCGTGCTGTGGGACACGCCCTTCTCCTTGCTCCAGCCCCGGGTCAGCTCGCCGAGCCGTTGTCGTCGAGCAGCTTCTGGTACCAGCCGCGCAGGTCGTCGCCGCCCTGCTTCTTCCACTCGGAGACGGCCTGCTGCACGTCGGCGATCTTCTTGCGGCCGCGTACGACGTCGTCCTCCAGCTGCTCGAAGTCGTCGGCGAGGTTGGCCCAGCGGGTGGGCTCGGTGACGGTCAGGCCGTAGAAGGACGACTTCTTGGTGAAGGCGCCCATACGCTGCTGCCACTCGACCTGCTGCCGGGCGATCTCGGGCAGGTCCGGGTGGGCGATGTAGGCGGCCGGGTCGCCGGTGTAGTCGAAGGCGCCGTTGACCTCGTTGATGCCCTGGGGGGTCTTGGTGGGGACACCGTCCTTGACCGTGTAGTCGACGCCCTCCACGCCGAAGACCGTCAGCATGTACTCCTTGGTGCCGTACGGCGAGGCGCAGTAGTTGGCGACGGCGAGGAAGTCCCGGATCTGCTCCTTGGACGCCTTCTTGCTGACGAAGGTGAAGATGTTGGCGGGCTGCACCGCCCACAGCGTCGGATCGCCGCCGTCGTGGCCCCAGATGTCCATGGCCCCCATCTCGAAGTCCGCGTTCTGGGTGCGCTGCTCGGCGGTCTTGCCCCACAGGTCGGAGATGTTCTGGCTGTAGACCAGGACCTGGCCGGCGGTGAACCGGTTGCCCGCGTTGCCCTGGTTGCCGCCGGCCTTGGCGTCCGGGTGGACCACGTCGGCCGCGTACAGCTTGCGGGTCCACTCCAGGGCCTCGAGGTACTCGTCGGTCTCGACGCGGTTGACCAGCTTGCCGTCGACGAGGTTCCACCACAGCGCCTTGTCGCTGCCGGCGAGCACGCCGAAGACGGTGAAGGCGGTCCACTTCATGTCGTCGCAGGCCCACACCTTGGCCCGGGCGTTGGTGGCCTCCTTCGCCCAGGAGAGGAACTCGGCGGCCGAGGTCGGCAGCTCGTAGCCCTCCTTGTCGAAGATGTCCTTGCGGTACAGGGGCGCGATGTCGGTGACGTACGGCGCCGGCATGGGGATCGCCCGGAGCTGGCCGCCGAAGATGGAGCGCTGCCAGGCGTCGGTCGGGACGGCGGCGAGGTTCGGGTACTCCTTGACCTTGTCACCGGAGAGGAACTCGCCGAGGTCGGCGAACTTGGCGTTGATCGCGCTCGGGATCCTGCCGTTCAGGTTCCAGCCGGGGACGACCACCACGTCCGGGATGTCGCTGGAGGCGAGGACGGCGCCGAGCTTCTCGTCGTAGGTGTTGCCGTCCTGGTTCTGCCAGGTGACCTGGACGCCGATGGCCTCGTTCATGGCCCGGTAGTACGGGTTGCCGTTGGACGGCGGCGTGCCCCAGAACGGGGCCATGATCTTCAGCTTGCTCCCCTTGCCCAGCTTCTCGGGCACGGCGGTCTTGAGGTTCTTCAGGTCGATCGGCTTGACGAACCCGGCCGCGGAGCCGTTCTTCGCCGGGATGTCCGGCGCCACCACGTTCGACGCGACGTACGTCGGAAGGATCTTCTGGGCGTCCTTGCCCGACGTGGCCCCTTCCTTGCGGCCTTCCCCGCCACCGCCGCCGCACGCGGTGAGCAACGGCATTCCGCCCGCCACCGCCGCGGCGGCGACCGCGGTGGAGGCGAGGAACCTTCTCCGGCTGGGGGCGGCGGAGACGGGGGTGGCGTTCGGTGTCATTGCGTCAACCCTTCATGGCGCACCAGGACACCCGGCGGTGGAGCCGTCGGCTGCGGTGTCTCGAGTGGAACTGGCTGAGCTGAAGCGGTCCGCGAGGAGAGGTGCAGTCCCGTGGACCCTCGTAGTCGAAGCGCTTCGATGTTGCTGCGAGGTTAAGTGAACGCCCAAGGGTGCACAAGGGTCGCCCGCACAATTCGTCAAACGCCGACCGCGAGGCGGGGCGCGGCCAGATGGCTTGCAACATCGGGAAACAGGCGAGGTGTTACCTCGCGTTGTCTTGACACGAGCGCGGGGCCTCATGACCATCGAAGCGCTTCGAAAGCGCCGAGCCGCACCATCGCTAGGGGAACCCCACGTGTCCACACCCACGCCGCCCATGCCTCCCTTCCGGGATTCGCGACTGCCGTTCGGCAAGCGCATCGACGACCTGATGGCGCGGCTGACGCTCGAGGAGAAGACCGGGTTCCTGCACCAGTTCGCGCCCGCCGTCGAGCGGCTCGGCATCGCCGCCTTCCGCACCGGCCAGGAGGCCCTGCACGGCGTGGCCTGGATGGGCCCGGCGACGGTGTTCCCGCAGGCGGTCGGCCTCGGCGCCACCTGGAACGAGGAGCTGGTGCGGCGGGTCGGCGACGCGGTGTCCAAGGAGGTCCGCGCGATGCGCGCCCTGGACGACCGCGTGGGCCTCAACGTCTGGTCGCCCACCGTCAACCTGCTGCGCCACCCCCTGTGGGGCCGCAACGAGGAGGGCTACTCCGAGGACCCGAAGCTCACCTCCGCGATCGCCACCGCCTACACCCGCGGCCTGCGCGGCGACCACCCGGTGTACTGGCGCACGGCGCCGGTGCTCAAGCACTGGCTCGCCCACAACAACGAGACCGGCCGGGACACCTCGTCGTCCTCCGTCCGCCCGCGCGTGCTGCACGAGTACGACCTGCGCGCCTTCCGCGAGACGGTCGAGGCCGGCGCGGTGGCCGGCGTCATGCCCGCCTACAACCTGGTCAACGGCCGCCCCAACCACCTCTCCCCGTACCTGGGCGAGCACTTGCGCCGGTGGACCGAGGAGGACCTGCTGGTCTGCTCGGACGCGGGGGCGCCGTCCAACCTGGTCGACTCCGAGCACTACTTCGACACCCACGAGGAGGCCACCGCCGCCGCGCTGCGGGCCGGCGTCGACAGCTTCACCGACCACGGCACGGACTCCTCGAAGATCATCGCGCGCGTCCGCGGGGCCCTCGACCGGGGCCTGCTGACCGAGGCGGACATCGACGCGGCGGTGCGCCGCCAGCTGTCGGTCCGCTTCCGGCTCGGCGAGTTCGACGGCGACGGCGCCTACGACGAGGCGGGCGCCTTCGACACCCCGGAGCACCGCGCGCTCGCCCGGGAGGCCGCCGAGCAGGCGATCGTCCTGCTCAAGAACGACGGCCTGCTGCCGCTGGCCCCGGACACCCGGGTCGCCGTCGTCGGCCTGCTGGCCGACGAGTGCAAGCTCGACTGGTACAGCGGCACGCTCCTGCACCGCTCCACTCCCCTGGACGGCCTGTACGAGCGGTTCGGCGCCGAGCGGGTCGTCTTCGCGGAGGGCGTGGACCGCGTCCGGCTCAAGACCTCCGCCGGGACATACCTGCACGTGCCGGCGGCGGACGACGCCCCCGCCACCGCGCCCGGGGCCGAGGGCGCCCTGGACCCGGCGCTGCTCACCGGGCGCACCGACCTGCCCCCGCTCACCACCGGCGCCGAGGGCACCGAACTCGCCCTCGTCGACTGGGGCGAGGGCGTCCTGACCCTGCGCGCCCCCGACGGCCGCTACCTGTCGGTGGCCGACGACGGTTTCCTGCGCGCCTCGGCCGACCAGCCGGGCGGCTGGATCGTGCAGGAGACGTTCCGCCTGGAGCCCCACGGGGACGGTCACCTCCTCAGGCATCTCGGGACGGGCCGGCATGTCTGTGTGGCCGCCGACGGCGTGAAGGTTGCCGACGCGGACCCGGAGGTGTTCGAGCTGGTCGTCGCCGAGCGCGGCGAGGAGGCGGTGTCCCGGGCGGCCGCGGAGGCGGACGTCGTGGTGGTCGTGGCCGGCAACGACCCGCACATCAACGGCCGGGAGACCGAGGACCGGCCGACGCTGCGCCTGCCCGCCCACCAGGAGCGCCTGCTGCGCGCCGCCCGTGCCGCCAACCCCCGTACGGCGCTGGCGCTGGTGTCGTCCTACCCGTACGCCCTCGACCCGGCCGCGCTGCCGGCGGTGCTGTGGACGGCCCACGGCGGCCAGGCCGCGGGCACCGCCCTGGCGCGCGTGCTGGCCGGCGACGTCTCCCCCGCCGGGCGCCTGCCGCAGACCTGGTACGCCGACGACGCCGACCTGCCGGACCTGCTCGACTACGACGTGATCGGCGGCCGGCAGACGTACCTGTACTTCGAGGGCACGCCCCTGTTCCCGTTCGGGCACGGCCTGTCGTACACGTCGTTCTCCTACACGGACCTGCGCGGCCGCGCCGAGGACGGGGCGGTGCGCGTCTCGTTCACCGTCACCAACACCGGCGACGTCACCGCCGACGAGGTCGCCCAGCTCTACACGCGGGCCGCGGACCCGTCCGTGCCGCGCCCGCGCCGCGAGCTGGCGGCGCACCGCCGCGTCACCCTCGCGCCCGGCGAGTCCGCGGAGCTGTCCTTCACCGTCCCCCTGTCGTCGTTCGCGTTCTGGGACGTGGCGCACGGCCGGTGGCGGCGGGAACCGGGCCCGTACGAGCTGCTGGCCGGGGCCTCCAGCGAGGACATCCGGCTGCGGGAGACCCTCACGCTCGACGGGGAGCCCGCCGCGCCGCGCCCGGTCGCCGCACGCGGCCTGGAGGCGGCCTGCTTCGACGAGCACGGCGGCATCGCGATCGTGGACCGCGCCAAGGTGTCGGGTGACGCGGTGACCCCGGCCGCCGACGGCGGAACCGGCGAACTGCTCTACCGCCGCTGCGACTTCGGGACCGGTGTGACGCGGGTGACCGTCGAGGCGGCGGGCGAGGGCACCGTGGAGGTATCCCTCGACGGCGGCCCGGCCCGCGCGGTGCTCTCCGCCTCCCCCGGCACCCCGGCGGCGGGACCGTACGACTACACCGCCCTCGACGCCGGGTTCACCGCCGAGGGAGTGCACGACCTGCGGCTGACCCTGCGCGGCCGGGTGCGGCTGGCGCGCGTCGGCTTCTTGGCCTGAGGCGCCCGCCGGCCGGGTGGCCGCGCGGGGGCCTTCCTGGGACCGGCGTCCGGGAAAGGCCCCGTGAGAGACGGCAACGGCCCGAGCCCCCGCACAGTGGGCTCGGGCCGCCGGCCTCAGGGTGTGGTCGTCACAGCGCCAGGCCGGTGAGGACCAGGACCCGCTCGTAGGTGTAGTCGTCCATCGCGAACCGGACGCCCTCGCGGCCCACGCCGGACTGCTTGACGCCGCCGTACGGCATCTGGTCGGCGCGGTAGGACGGCACGTCGCCGATGACCACGCCGCCGACCTCCAGGGCGCGGTGGGCGCGGAAGGCGGTCTGCAGGTCGTGCGTGAAGATGCCCGCCTGGAGGCCGAACTTGGAGGAGTTGACGGCCTCGAACGCCTCGGTCTCGCCGTTCACCTTCTGCACCGTCAGGACCGGCCCGAAGACCTCCTCGCAGGCGATGGTGACGTCCGCGGGTACGTCGGCCAGAACGGTCGGCGCGTAGGTGGCGCCGTCGCGCCGGCCGCCGGTCAGCAGCGAGGCACCGGCCGCCACGGCCTCCGTGACCCAGGACTCGACGCGCTTGGCGGCGTCCTCGCTGACCAGCGGGCCGACGTCGGTCTTGTCGTCGTTCGGGTCGCCGGTGACCTGGGCCTCGACGGCGGCGACGACGCGCGGCAGCAGGCGGTCGTAGACGGAGGCGTCGGCGATCACGCGCTGCACGGAGATGCAGGACTGGCCGCCCTGGTAGTTGGAGAACGTCGCGATGCGGGTCGCGGCCCAGTCCAGGTCCTCGTCGCTCGCCCAGTCGCCCAGCACGACGGCCGCGCCGTTGCCGCCCAGCTCCAGCGTGCAGTGCTTGCGCGGCACCGAGTCCATGATCGCGTAGCCGACCTTGTCGGAACCGGTGAAGGAGATGACCGGCAGGCGCTCGTCCCGGACCAGCGCGGGCATGCGGTCGTTGGGGACGGTCAGGATGCTCCACGACCCGGCGGGCAGGTCGGTCTCGGCGAGCAGCTCGCCCAGGATCAGCCCGGACAGCGGGGTGGCCGGCGCCGGCTTGAGGATGATCGGCGCGCCGACGGCGATCGCGGGGGCGACCTTGTGGGCGCACAGGTTCAGCGGGAAGTTGAACGGCGCGATGCCGAGGACGACGCCCTTGGGGAAGCGGCGGGTCAGGGCGAGACGGCCCTGGCCGCCGGCGTCGGTGTCCAGGCGCTGCCCGTCGCCGCCGTTGTGGCGGCGGGCCTCCTCGGCCGCGAAGCGGAAGACGGACACCGCGCGGCCGACCTCGCCGCGCGCCCACTTGATCGGCTTGCCGTTCTCGGCGGAGATCAGCCGGGCGATCTCCTCGGTGCGCTCGGCCAGCCGCCGGCTGACGTGGTCCAGCGCGGCGGCGCGCACGTGGGCGGGGGTGGCGGCGAACTCGTCCCGTACCGCGTACGCGGCGGCCACGGCCTCCTCGACCTGCGCCTCGGTCGGCACGGCGGCCTTGCCGACCAGGTGGCCGTCCCACGGGGAGGTGACGTCGAAGGTGTCCTCGCCGGTGGCCTGGCGGCCGGCGAGCCAGAAGGCGTGGGTGGAAGTCATGTGCGAGTCCCGGCCCTTCCGCGTTGGGGGTGTGTGCTTGCTGGGTCCACGGTAGGGGCGGGGCGGCGGAGGGACGTTTGTCCGGGACGTAGTAGTAGGGGGCGGGGACACGCCGCTTTGGCGTACGCGGGGCCGGTGAGGCGGGCCGGTTCTGCCGGTGGCGTCCCGGGGGTGCCCCTCACTCCCGCGCGGGGGATGCCGTCGCCTGGGTCCCGGGGGGCGTCCTCCGACGGCGGACCCCGGCCGGTGCCGCCGGGGGTCTCATCACTCCGGCTAGCGGCAGGTCGCCTCCAGCGCCGGCTCGACCCCGCTCGGGGCGGGTCGCCTCCAGCGCCGGCTCGACCCCGCTCGGGGCGGGTCGCCTCCAGCGCCGGCTCAATCCCGCTCGGGCGAGGTCGCCTTCAGCGCCAGCCACAGCTCCATCCGTACGTCCGGGTCGTCCAGCGACCGGCCGAGGATCTCCTCCACCCGCCGCATCCGGTACCGCAGCGTGTGCCGGTGCACTCCGAGGTCGGCGGCGGCCGCGTCCCACTGGCCGTGCCGGGACAGCCAGGCGCGCAGCGAGGCGACCAGGTCGCCGCGCCCGGTCGCGTCGTGCTCGCGCAGGGCGCGCAGCAGCCCGTCGGCGAAGGCGCGCACCGCGTCGTCGGCGAGCAGCGGCAGCACCGAGCCGGCCGCGAGCTGCTCGTGCTCCACACAGACCCGGCCGCGCCGCCGGGCCACCGACAGCGCCTGCTCGGCCTGCCGGTAGGCGGCGGACGCGCCGCTGGGGCCGGACGGCGCCGACAGCCCGAGGACCAGCTCGCCGTCCTCGCCGCCCGCCGGCGACTCCGGCGTACCGGCCGTCCGCCCCGCCTCCAGCGCCACCGCGTACTCCGTGCAGGCGGTGACCGCCGCTCCCCCGTCGGCGGCCAGCACCACCAGCCGCTCCCCCTCCGGCACCACCAGCACCGCCTCGCCCGCGCGGGCCGCCGCCGACTCCACCGTCTCGGCGAGGGCACCGAGCGGGTCGCCGCCGCCGTCGGCGGGCGTCGCCGGCGGCGGGGAGGCGTGCGCCCGCGGGGCGCCGCCCGGCGCGGACTCAGCGACGATCATGCGGAAGGGGGCGTCCAGCAGGCCGCCGTACAGGTCCCCGGCGACCGTGCGCGCGTGGTCGGGCTCCCCGGCGAGCAGCATGCGCAGGACGGCGGCGCCGATGCGCAGTTCGGCCGCGTGCAGCGACCGCGAGCGTTCCGTGGTGAGCGTCAGCAGCGCGATGGCGGAGTGGACGGCGTACCGCTCGGCGGTGCCGAGGGCGGCGGCGGTGCCGACGGCGAGCGCGGCGCGGGGCCGGCGTCCGGTGCCGAGGGAGTGCAGCTCGACGCGGTCCTCGTTGCCGGGGCCGCCCACGACCGAGGAGGCGGGCGCGGGCCGCTCCCGCAGCCGCTGCACGTCCGCCGTGAGCCGCGCCGCCCGGCGGACGGCCCACTCCGGTGCCGTGGCCACGACCGAGCCGGAGGCGTCGTACAGCGCCGCCCAGCCGTCGACCTGCGCGGCGAGCGCGCCCAGCAGCCCCTCCGGCCCGTCCGTCAGCGCCTGCCGGGTCAGCTCGCGCTGCGCCGCGAAGCCCGCCGTGACCGCCCGGTACTGGTCGGCGGCGATCGCGGCGGACACCGCCTTGCTGATGGCGAGGAAGGGGGTGCGGCGCGGCACCTCCAGCAGCGGCAGCCCCTCCCGCTCGGCCGCCTCGACGAGGGCCGCGGGGATCTCCTCGTAGTTGACGCCGACGGCGAACCCGAGCCCGACCACCCCGGCGCCGACCAGCCGCCGCACGTACCGGCGCATCGCCTCCGGGTCCTCCGCGTCCAGCTTGAGCGCGGTGATCAGCAGCAGTTCCCCGCCCTCCATGTAGGGCACCGGGTCGGCGAGCTCGCTGACGTGCGCCCAGCGCACGGGCACGTCGAGGCGGTCCTCGCCCGCGCGCACGGTCAGCTTGAGCGCGGAGTGGTGGACGAGCGAGGCGAGGGTGGGGGGCATCGGGCCTTCAGGTCTGCGTCAGAGAGGTGTGATCATCACCGTGATCTTTTGGCCGTCGCGTATGAACGGCCTGTGTCGATTCTGCCTCACCGTACGGTCCTCGTGCCCGGCCGAGGGGCTCAGCCCCGCAGGTCCACCAGCAGCGGCGGCGCGTGCTCCCCCCGGACGGTGGTCAGCGACAGCACCGCGTGCCCCGGCGGCACGGCGTGCGCCAGCTCCGACGCCGACCAGCGCTCCCGCTCGACCTGCCGCACGGTCACCGCCCGCGCGGTCGGCGCCTTCCCGGTGATCACCCGGCGCAGCATGTGCGCCGCCTTGCCCGCGGGGGTCTCGGCGATGATCTGCCGGTCGGTGACGTCGCGGGCCTCGGTCCACTCCTTGCCCCAGACCTCGGCGAAGTCCTGCCCGTCCCACGGGGTGAGCCCGGACAGCGCCATCCGGCAGCCGGTGGCGCCGAGCAGCGGGCCGCGCAGCGGCCTGGGCACGTCGTCCAGGGTGCGCAGGGTCAGCACCACCCCGGCGCCGGCCGACCGCAGCCGCGCGATGCCCCGTACGGCCTCCGGGGTGACCACGCCGCTCGCGTCGTCCAGCACCAGGCAGGCGAAGAGCGACCGGTCCTCCCGTACCGCCACGCTCGCCGTGAACTGCGCCAGCACCAGCCGGGCCAGGATCCGGGAGGCGTCGGCGTGCCCGCGCTCGGGCAGGTCGATGCGCACCCGTACCGGATGGTCCAGCGCCTTGAGCGAGAACGGCCGCGACTGCCCGGAGGTGTCGAAGAAGGCGGCGAAGGCGGGCCGGTCCAGCAGCGCCACCCGGTCGGCCAGCACCCCGGCCACGTCGCCCGGGTGCGCCAGCTGGCGCTCGCGGGCGTCCAGCTCCCGCAGCAGCGACTCCTGCCCGGCGTCCTGGAGCGCCTCGCGCAGCGCGGCCAGCGGCCCGGGCGCCCCGTCGAGCAGCTGCCGCAGCTCCGGCACCGAGGGGAAACGGCCGTGGACCGCCCGGAACGGCCCGAGGAGCTGGGCGAGGACCGTGGTGGAGCGGCGGCTGTCACTGCCGGGGTGCGGGTCGGCGAGGTCCCCCGCCAGCGCCTCGGCGAGCACGGCCGCCGCCTCGTCGGGGTCGGTGGTCCCGCCGTACAGGTCGAGGTCGTACTCCGAATCCGGGTTTCCGATGCGGACGACGACGTCGTAGGCGTCGGCCGGGCCCAGCCCCGCGCCCGCCGCGCCGACCACGACGACCGCGGCGCGTCCGGCGAGCGCGTGCAGGCAGAGCGACTCGGCCAGCGGCCGGACGACGCTGCCCGTCTTGCCGGAGCCGGCCGGCCCGACGGCGAGGAGGGAGGTGCCGAGCAGCTCGGGGCCGAGGGCGAGGCCGGTGCCCCGGTAGGCGTACGGGTTGCGGGCGTCGTCGGCGGTGGTGCCGAGCCGCACCTGCCCGGTGACCAGGTCGTGCCGGGCCTGCCGGGCGGGCAGGTCGCGGGCGCCGGAGGGGTGCGGGCAGGCCGCGGCGCCCTCCTTCAGCACGGCGCCGGCGAAGGCGGCGAGGCTGTGCCGGCCGGTGCGCACTCCCTGCCAGGCACGGGTGATCCGGGCGTGGTCGACGTCCCGCATGAGCCCGGCGCGGGCGTCGGAGGCGAGCCGGTCGGCGGCGTCCACGGCACCGGCGGCGCGCAGCTGCGGCCACTCGGCGGGGTCCTCACCGGGGACGGACGGCGGCTCGCCGGCCGGGGGGGTCCGGCGCCGGGCGGGGGGGCCGTAGCGGTGCCAGACCTCGGGCCAGCGGCCCAGGCGGCCCACGAAGAACAGGATGACGAGGGCGATGACCGTGTAGTAGCCGTACCAGAGGACGGCGTTGCCGATGCGGTCGTTGTTCCTGCGCCAGGAGTCCGGGGTGAAGAGTTCCAGGGGCAGCACCCACCAGCCGCCGAGATAGCCGTTCCACAGCAGCGACCAGATCAGCCAGCCCACCAGGAAGGAGATCAGCGCCCCGCTGACCAGCTGCCGCCCCGGAACCCGCTCGGGCTCCTCGGCCGGCCGCGGCCGGTGGCCGAACCGCCAGATCCCGGGCGGCGCCTCGGGCCGGGGCGTGCGCAGCCAGGCCAGGAAGGCGGAGCCGTCCGGTACCGGTGGCTCCCCGGGTGCGCGCGCCGGCCGCGGCGGCGCCGTCGGCATGGCGGGCACCGCGGGCACCGCGGGCGGACCCGCCGGGCGCGGCACAGGATGCGCGTGCGTGCCCCGCGCGTCACGGTTCCCGTCGCTGTCCATCGCCCTTGCCCCCTGACCAGCCCTGTGCGTCCACCGTTCGTGACCCATCAGCGAGTCAATCTAACGCCCCCGTCCGGGTAGTTCACCGCTTACACGGCCGGAGCCGCCCGGACGCACCAGCGGGCCCCGGGTCCGCCGTCCCGTCCGGTACCGGACGTCGCTATGTCCACCGCGGACAACCGGGCCGCCGGACAACGCCCACATGGAGCATGCCCACCCCCCTGTCCCCGTCCTAGCCTGCGAGAAAAGAAGGAATGTGTCCGTAACACCCCCAGGAGCCCCGCATGACCGCACTTCCGCAGGAGCGCCGCGTCGCCACCGCCATCCCCGGCCCGAAGTCGCAGGAGCTGCAGGCTCGCCGTACCGCCGCGGTCGCGCAGGGCGTGGGCTCCACGCTGCCGGTCTTCGTCACCCGCGCGGGCGGCGGCATCATCGAGGACGTCGACGGCAACCGTCTGATCGACTTCGGCTCCGGCATCGCCGTGACCTCCGTCGGCGCCTCCGCCGAGGCGGTCGTGCGCAGGGCCTCCGCGCAGCTCGCCGACTTCACCCACACCTGTTTCATGGTCACGCCGTACGAGGGGTACGTCGCCGTCGCCGAGGCGCTGGCCGAGCTGACTCCGGGCGACCACGCCAAGAAGTCCGCCCTGTTCAACAGCGGCGCCGAGGCGGTCGAGAACGCCGTCAAGATCGCCCGTGCCTACACCAAGCGCCAGGCGGTCGTCGTCTTCGACCACGGCTACCACGGCCGCACCAACCTGACCATGGCGCTGACGGCGAAGAACATGCCGTACAAGCACGGCTTCGGCCCGTTCGCCCCCGAGGTCTACCGCGTCCCGGTCGCCTACGCCTACCGCTGGCCGACCGGTCCGGACAACTGCGGCCCCGAGGCCGCCCGGCAGGCCATCGAGCAGATCAGCAAGCAGGTCGGCGCCGAGAACGTGGCCGCGATCATCATCGAGCCGGTGCTCGGCGAGGGCGGCTTCATCGAGCCGGCCAAGGGCTTCCTGCCCGCGGTCCGCCAGTTCGCCGCGGACAACGGCATCGTCTTCGTCGCGGACGAGATCCAGTCCGGCTTCTGCCGCACCGGCCAGTGGTTCGCCTGCGAGGACGAGGGCATCGTCCCGGACCTGATCACCACGGCCAAGGGCATCGCGGGCGGTCTGCCGCTCGCCGCCGTCACCGGCCGCGCCGAGATCATGGACGCCGCCCACGCCGGCGGCCTCGGCGGCACCTACGGCGGCAACCCGGTGGCCTGCGCCGGCGCGCTCGGTGCGATCGAGACCATGAAGGAGCTCGACCTCAACGCCAAGGCCAAGAGGATCGAGGAGATCATGAAGGGCCGCCTCGCGGCCATGGCCGAGAAGTTCGAGGTCATCGGCGACGTCCGTGGCCGGGGTGCCATGATCGCCATCGAGCTGGTCAAGGACCGCGCCACCAAGGAGCCGAACCCGGAGGCGACCGCCGCGCTGGCCAAGGCGTGCCACGCCGAGGGCCTGCTGGTGCTGACCTGCGGCACCTACGGCAACGTGCTGCGCTTCCTGCCGCCGCTGGTCATCGGCGAGGACCTGCTGAACGAGGGTCTCGACATCATCGAGCAGGCGTTCGCGGGCGTCTGATCCCGCCCTCCCTCCGCCCCGCCTCCCTTCACCCGCCCCCGTCCGCCGCCGGAGAGGCGTCCGCGCGCATCTGAGCGGGGACGCCGCACGTCTGGCGGGGCGAGCGGCAGAGGGTGTGAAGAAGGTGTGGGAGGTGGATGGCAGGACGCCGATCGCCCTGTCCTGCGCCCGCCCCCTGTCGTAGGTTCTACGCAGATGAGAGATACACCCCGCCCACGGGAGACCGTGGGCGACACCAGACCGGGGCCTCCCCAGCTTCGATCTGGTCGTGCCCTCGCGCACACAACCGGAGTCTCCAACTCTGGATCTCCTCACCGATCGGACGGCCGCCCGCCCCAGACCCCCCGGGGCGTGCGGCGTTCCGGTCCGGTCGGCCGCCCCGGAACTACCCCCCCTGTTCCGAGGCGGCCGACCGCTCCCCTTCTCCTTCTCCTCGCGCTCGGACTGCCCGGACTCCTGTTCGCGCTGATCACCTGGCAGGTCGTCGCCGACGGCCCGCTGGTGCGCGCCGACGAGCGCCTCAGCGCGGCGCTGGCCCGGCCCGACCGGCTCTCCGAACTCCTCTCCGACCTCGGCAACGTCCAGGTGGCCCTGCCCGTCCTCGCCGTCGCGCTGGCCCGCGCCGCGTGGCGCGGCCGGGCCGCGGCCGCCGGCCGGTGGTGGCTGCCGCCCGCCGCCGGCGCCCTGGCGATGGCGATGGTGCCGCTGCTGGTCGCCCCCTTGAAGGCGTGGACCGCCCGCCCCGGCACCCCCGTCGTGCCGCCGGCCGTCGGCTACTTCCCCTCCGGTCACACCACCACCGCCGTCGTCGCCTACGGCGGGGCCGTGCTGCTCCTGCTGCCGTGGCTCCGCTCGGCCCTCGCGCGCCGCGCCCTGCTCGCGGCCGGTGCCGTCCTCGTCCTCGGCGTCTCGTTCGGGCTGGTGCGCCGGGGTTACCACTGGCCGCTGGACGTGGTGGCCGGATGGTGCCTGGGCACGGTGCTGCTCGTCTGCCTGCGGTCGGCCGTCCGCGCCGGCGGCCGGCGCCGGCCGCGGCCGGCGGATCCCTCTCGGTAGCCGCCTGCCTCGGTCCTCGCGGGTACCCGCCCGGCCCCGCCCCGGCCGCACGGACGGCAGGGCCGCTCAGCTGTCGAAGCCGAGTCCCAGCCGGTCCATCGTCCGCAGCCACAGGTTGCGCCGGCCGTCGCGGGCGTCGGCTCGGGCCAGCGACCATGTGGTCAGCGCGATGCCGGCCCAGGCGAAGGGCTCCGGCGGGAACGGCACCGGCTTTGTGCGGACCATCTCCAGCTCGGTGCGTTCGGTGCGCTCCCCCGCCAGCAGGTCCAGCATCACCTCGGCGCCGAACCGGGTGGCGCCCACTCCCAGGCCCGTGTATCCGGCGGCGTAGGCGACCTTTCCCCGGTGGGCGGTGCCGAAGAACGCCGAGAAGCGGGAGCAGGTGTCGATGGCACCGCCCCACGCGTGGGTGAAGCGCACCCCCTCCAGCTGCGGGAAGCAGGTGAAGAAGTGTCCGGCCAGCTTGGCGTAGGTCTCGGGGCGGTCGTCGTACTCGGCGCGCACCCGGCCGCCGTAGGGGTAGACGGCGTCGTAGCCGCCCCACAGGATGCGGTGGTCGGCGGTCAGGCGGAAATAGTGGAACCGGTTGGCGCTGTCGCCCAGGCCCTGGCGGTTGCGCCAGCCGATCGAGGCGAGCCGGCCGGGGGTGAGCGGCTCGGTCATCAGGGCGTAGTCGTAGACCGGGACGGTGTAGGCGCGGACCCGCTTGACCAGGCTGGGGAAGACGTTGGTGCCGAGGGCGACCCGGCGGGCGCGGACGCCGCCGTAAGGGGTGCGGACGGACATGCCGGCGCCGCGGGGCCGCAGCGTCAGGGCGGGGGTGTGCTCGTAGACGCGGACGCCGAGGCGGAGACAGGCCCGCTTCAGGCCCCAGGCCAGCTTCGCGGGGTGCAGCATGGCCACGCCCCGGCGGTCGTACAGGCCCGCCCGGAAGGTCGGGGAGTTCACCTCTTCGCGCACCGCTTCGGCGTCCAGGTACTCGATGCCGTCGGCCAGGTTCCGGCGGGTGAGCTCCTCGTGGAACTCCTTCAGCTCCCGGGCCTGGTAGGGCTCGGTGGCCACGTCGATCTCGCCGGTGCGCTCGAAGTCGCAGTCGAGGCGGTGGCGGGCGACCGCGCGCTCGATCGCGTCGAGGTTGCGGGCGCCCAGCTCCTGGAGCCTGTGGATCTCGTCCGGCCAGCGGGTGAGGCCGTTGGACAGACCGTGGGTGAGGGAAGCGGCGCAGAAGCCGCCGTTGCGGCCCGAGGCGGCCCAGCCCGCCTCGCGGCCCTCCAGCAGCACCACGTCCCGGCCCGGGTCGCGCTCCTTGGCGATCAGCGCGGTCCACAGGCCGCTGTAGCCGCCGCCGACGACCAGCAGGTCGCAGGTCTCGGCGCCGGTGAGGGCGGGCTCGGGGCGGGGCTTGCCGGGGTCGTCCAGCCAGTAGGGGACCGGCTGGGCTTCGGACAGGGATGTCGTCCAGTGACGGGTACGGCG
This sequence comes from Streptomyces sp. NPDC052020, assembly GCF_040680575.1. Lineage (NCBI taxonomy): Bacteria > Bacillati > Actinomycetota > Actinomycetes > Kitasatosporales > Streptomycetaceae > Streptomyces > Streptomyces sp. NPDC052020. Next base: position 201,926 of record NZ_JBFAWY010000007.1, on the reverse strand, counting down.
GCTCATGGCGCTCGGGGCCATGATCTCAACTCCCTACGCGTGCGAAACGCCTGCCGGCGGCATCACGCCCGGCGGCGGTTCCGGCGGTTGGCGACGGCCGTGGAGGCCAGGACGAGCAGGACGGCGACGACGAACACGGCCGTACCGATGACATTGATCTGCACGGGCGTGCCGCGCTGGGCCGAGCCCCACACGAACATGGGGAAGGTGACGGCCGAGCCCGCGTTGAAATTGGTGATGACGAAGTCGTCGAAGGAGAGCGCGAAGGCGAGCAGCGCGCCCGCCGCGATACCGGGGGCGGCGATCGGCAGGGTGACCCTGAGGAAGGTCTGGAACGGGCCGGCGTACAGATCCTGTGCCGCCTGTTCCAGCCGGGGGTCCATCGACATCACGCGCGCCTTGACGGCGGTGACGACGAAGCTCAGGCAGAACATGATGTGGGCGATCAGGATGGTCCAGAAGCCGAGCCGGGCGCCCAGGTTGAGGAACAGGGTGAGCAGCGAGGCCGCCATCACCACCTCGGGCATCGCCATCGGCAGGAAGAGGAGCGAGCTGATCGCGCCCCGCGCGCGGAACCGGTAGCGGACCAGCGCGAAGGCGGTCATCGTGCCGAGGACCGTGGCGCCCAGCGTCGCCCAGAAGGCGATCTGGAGGCTGAGGGACAGCGAGCCGCACAGGCCGGCGACACCGCACGGGTCTTTCCAGGCGTCCGTGGAGAAGTGCTGCCACTCGTAATTGAAACGGCCCTTCGGCTGGTTGAAGGAGAACACCGTGACGATGGCGTTGGGCAGGAGGAGGTAGACGAGCGTCAGCAGTCCGGCGAGGACGACCAGATTGCGCCTGAGCCAGGTGAGGAAGGCCATTTACACCAGCTCCTCCGTGCCGGACCTGCGGATGTAGACCGTGACCAGGACGAGGATCGCGGCCATCAGGATGAAGGAGAGCGCCGCCGCCGTGGGGTAGTCCAGGACGCGCAGGAACTGGGTCTGGATGACGTTGCCGGCCATGCGGGTGTCGGTGGAGCCGAGCAGGTCGGCGTTGACGTAGTCGCCGGTGGCCGGGATGAAGGTCAGCAGCGTGCCGGAGACGACGCCCGGCATCGACAGCGGGAAGGTGACCGTGCGGAAGGTGGTGAAGGGCCGGGCGTACAGGTCGCCGGACGCCTCGTGCAGGCGCGGGTCGATCCGCTCCAGGGAGGTGTACAGCGGAAGGATCATGAACGGCAGGAAGTTGTACGTCAGGCCGCACACCACCGCCAGCGGCGTGGCCAGGACGCGGTCGCCGGCCGTCCAGCCAAGCCGGCCGGTGACGTCCAGGACGTGCAGCGCGTCGAGGGCGCCGACCAGCGGGCCACCGTCGGCGAGGATCGTCTTCCAGGCCAGGGTGCGGATCAGGAAGCTGGTGAAGAACGGCGCGATCACCAGGATCATGATCAGGCTGCGCCAGCGGCCCGCGCGGAACGCGATCAGGTAGGCGAGCGGGTAGCCGAGCAGCAGGCACAGCACGGTCGCGGCGGCGGCGTAGGTCACCGAGCGCAGGAACTGCGGCCAGTACGCGGCCAGGGCGTCCCCGTAGGTGGCGAAGTGCCAGGTGACCTCGTAGCCCTGTTCGAGTGAGCCGGTCTGCACGGAGGTGGACGCCTGGTAGATCATCGGCAGCGCGAAGAAGACGACCAGCCACAGGATGCCGGGCAGCAGCAGCCAGTACGGCGTGAGGCGGCGCCGCTTGCGCGGCGGGGTGCGCTCCGGCGCGGCCGGGCCGAGCGGCGGTGGCGCCTCGGTGAGCGTGGTCGTCATCGGGCGGCCTCTTCCGCGCCGGCCCCGGCGTCCTGGGCGGCGTCCAGGCCGAAGGTGTGCGCCGGGCTCCAGTGCGCGACGACCTCGGCGCCGGGCACCAGGCGGGCGTCGCGGTCGACGTTCTGGGCGTAGACGGAGAAGCGCGGGCAGGCGGGGCTGTCGACGACGTACTGCGTGGCGACGCCGGTGAAGCTCACCTCGGCGATGGTGCCGGTGAGGCGGTTGCGGCCCTCGGGGACCGCGCCGGCGTCGTCGGCGTGCGTCAGGGAGATCTTCTCCGGGCGGACGCCGGCCAGCACCTTGCCGCCCGCCGTCGCGGGGGCGCCGCACCGGACGCGGGGCAGGACCAGCCGGCCACCGCGCGCGTGGAGGACGAGGTCGTCGCCGCCGCGGGAACCGATCTCGGCCTCGATGAAGTTGGAGGTGCCGAGGAAGTTGGCGACGAAGGTGGTGCGCGGGTTCTCGTACAGGTCGGCGGGCGCGCCGAGCTGCTCGACCCGTCCCGCGTTCATCACGGCGACCGTGTCGGCCATCGTCATGGCCTCCTCCTGGTCGTGCGTGACGTGTACGAAGGTGATGCCGACCTCGGTCTGGATGCGTTTGAGCTCCAGCTGCATCCGGCGGCGCAGCTTCAGGTCGAGGGCGCCGAGCGGCTCGTCCAGCAGCAGCACCCTGGGGTGGTTGATCAGGGCGCGGGCGACCGCGACACGCTGCTGCTGGCCGCCGGAGAGCTGGTGGGGCTTCTTGCGGGCCTGCTCACCGAGCTGCACCAGGCCGAGCATCTCCTCGACCGGCTTCTTCACGCTTCTGATGCCGCGGCGGCGCAGGCCGAAGGCGACGTTCTCGAAGATGTCCAGGTGCGGGAAGAGGGCGTACGACTGGAAGACGGTGTTCACCGGCCGCTTGTAGGGCGGCAGGTGGGTCACGTCCTGGTCGCCCAGCGCCACGGTGCCCGTGGTGGGCTCCTCCAGGCCGGCGATCATGCGCAAGGTGGTGGTCTTGCCGCAGCCGGAGGCGCCGAGCAGGGCGAAGAAGGAGCCCTGCGGCACGGTCAGGTCGAGCGGGTGCACGGCGGTGAAGGAGCCGTAGGTCTTGCTGATGCCGGACAGGCGGACGTCGCCGCCGGCCTCCTGCACGGCCGGGGCCGTGTGCGTCGTCTTCATCGTCGTCACGCCCCGGTGAGTTTCGCGAACTTCGTTTCGCAGGCCGTCTCTTCCGCCGGGCTGAGCGAGCGGAAGGCACGGGACTTGGCCTGCATGGCCTTGTCGGGGAGGATCAGCGGGTTGTCCGCCGCGTCCGCGTCGATCTTCGCGAGTTCTTCCCTCACTCCGTCGACCGGGCAGACGTAGTTGATGTACGCGGCGAGTTCGGCGGCGGCCTCGGGCTCGTAGTAGTAGTCGATGAGCCGTTCGGCGTTCGTCTTGTGCCGGGCCCTGCTGGGGATCAGCAGGTTGTCGCTGGAGGTGATGTAACCGCTGTCGGGGACGAGGAAGCCGATGTCCGGGTTGTCCGCCTTCAGCTGGACCACGTCGCCGGCCCAGGCCAGGCAGGCGGCGAAGTCGCCCTTGCTGAGGTCGGAGGTGTAGTCGTTGCCGGTGAAGCGGCGGATCTGCCCCTGGTCGACGGCGCGTTGCAGCCGGGCGATGGCCGCGTCGTAGTCGTCGTCGGTGAAGCGGCCCGGGTCCTTGCCCATGTCGAGCAGGGTCATGCCGACGGTGTCGCGCATCTCCGTCAGCAGGCCCACGCGCCCTTTCAGCCGGGCGTTGTCGAGCAGGTCGGACACCGACGTCACCTCGACGCCGTCCAGCGCCTTCTCGTTGTAGGCGATGACCGTGGAGATGCCCTGCCAGGGGTAGGAGTAGGCGCGGCCCGGGTCCCAGTCGGGCTCGCGGAACTGGGGCGAGAGGTTGGCGAAGGCGTGCGGCAGGTTGGCCGGGTCCAGCTTCTGCGCCCAGCCCAGGCGGATCAGGCGGGCGGCCAGCCAGTCGGTGACGACGATGAGGTCACGGCCGGTGTCCTGGCCCGCGGCGAGCTGCGGCTTGATCTTGCCGAAGAACTCGTTGTTGTCGTTGATGTCCTCGGTGTACGCGACCGCGATGCCGGTGCGCCGGGTGAACGCCTCCAGCGTCGGGTGGCGTCTGCCGCTGTCGTCGACGTCCATGTACTCGGTCCAGTTGGAGAAGGCGAGCTGCTTCTCCTTCGCCGAGTGGTCCTCCGCCGGGACGCCGCCCCCGGTCTTGCCGGCCGGGGGGATGCCGCAGGCGCTCAGCGTTCCGAGTCCGCCCGCCGCGAGCACGCCGCCGGCACCGGACCGCAGCAGCGAGCGGCGGGGCGGGCCGGTCCGCCCGGTGGCAAGGCCGCGCCGCACGGCGGCCGCCTGGGCCGGGGAGAGACGGCCGGGGTCGTACTGCTCCATGCGCGTGACGCCCTTTCGGGTGGGGCCGGCCGTGGCCGGCGGCCTGGCGAGATGGCTATCGGTCCCCGAAGACGGTGCGGTGCCAGTCCTTGGCGACGGCCGCCGTGTTGTCGAACATGACGTGCTTGAGCTGCGTGTACTCCTCGAAGGAGTAGACGGACATGTCCTTGCCGAAGCCGGACGCCTGGTAGCCGCCGTGCGGCATCTCGCTGATGATCGGGATGTGGTCGTTGATCCACACGCAGCCCGCCCTGAACTCGCGGGTGGCGCGGCCCGCCCGGTACACGTCCCGGGTCCAGGCGGAGGCGGCGAGCCCGTACGGCGTATCGTTGGCGAGCCGGATGCCCTCGTCGTCGCTGTCGAAGGGCAGCACGACGAGCACCGGCCCGAAGATCTCCGACTGTACGGCCTCGCTGTCCTGGGGGGCGCCGGTGATCAGGGTGGGCCGGTAGTAGGCGCCGTTCGTCAGCTCGCCCCGCGGGGCCTCGCCGCCGGTGACCACGCGCGCGTAGGAGCGCGCCCGGTCGACGACGGCGGCGACGCGGTCGCGCTGGACGTGCGAGACCAGCGGGCCGAGGTCGGTGCCGGGGGCGAAGGGGTCGCCGAGGCGGACGGTCTCCATGAGGGCGGCCGTCCGCCGCACGAACGCCTCGTACAGGGGCCGCTGGACATACGCGCGCGTGGCGGCCGTGCAGTCCTGGCCGCTGTTGATCAGCGCGCCCGCGACCGCGCCGTGGACGGCGGCGTCGAGGTCGGCGTCGTCGAAGACGACGAACGGCGCCTTGCCGCCGAGCTCCAGGTGGAGGCGCTTGACGGTGGCGGTGGCGATCTCGGCGACCCGCTGGCCGACGGCGGTGGAACCGGTGAACGAGGTCATCGCCACGTCCGGGTGGCCGACGAGGTGCTCGCCGGCCTCCTTCCCGGTGCCGGTGACGATGTTGACCACGCCGTCGGGGATCCCGGCCTCGGTCGCCGCCCGGGCGAACAGCAGGGAGGTCAGCGGGGTGATCTCGGCGGGCTTGAGCACGATGGTGTTGCCCGCGGCGATCGCCGGGAGGATCTTCCAGGCGGCCATCTGGAGCGGGTAGTTCCAGGGCGCCACGGAGCCCACCACACCGATCGGCTCGCGGCGGACGTAGGAGGTGTGGTCGCCGGAGTACTCGCCCGCCGACTGCCCCTGGAGGTGGCGGGCGGCACCGGCGAAGAAGGCGGTGTTGTCGACCGTGCCCGGTACGTCGAACTCGCGGGTCAGCTTCAGCGGTTTGCCGCACTGGAGGGACTCGGCGCGGGCGAACTCCTCGGCGCGCTCGGCGAGTACGGCGGCGAAGCGGTGCAGCGCCTCGGACCGCTCGCCCGGGGTGGCGCCCGCCCAGCCGGGGAAGGCCGCCCGCGCGGCGGCGACGGCCGCGTCGACGTCGTCGGGGCCCGCCAGCCGGTAGGTGAGGACGCTAGCGCCGGTCGCCGGGTCGACGACCGTGTGCGTCCGGCCGGACGTCCCCTCGGTCAGGCGTCCCGCGATGTACTGCGCTCCCTCGGCGAAGTGCTCCTGAACCGGGAACCGGTCCGGGGTGTCGTTGCCCGGGTTGTGCATGTGGCTCTCCTCGGTGTGCCCGTCAGGCGGCCCTCGAAAGGGCGCCTCCCGTGGGGCGCCGGCGTGGCTCAGGCTCGATGTGAGTGCCGATCCTGACAGAGCACTGGAACGCCAACAAGTGATTCCGTTGTTGCCTTTTGGTTACGCGACGGAATCTGTCGACCGGGTGTCGAGTCGCGGCGGAAAAGGGCGGACGCAGTGTCAGTGGCGCGTGCCAGACTCGCGCGCATGGAGGAGACCACGGGGGCGGAAGAAGGCAGCGCCGGGGTGGCGCGGGCGGTCACGGGGGCGCTCGGCGCACGGGATGCACTGGCCGGCCGGGTCCGCGCGGGGGCGCGGGTCAAGTACCTCCACTTCTGGGGTCACCGGCCGCGGCCGGACGGCCGGATCGGGCCGGGGTGCCTGAGCCAGTGGTGGCCGTCGCCGTTCACCGTGGACGGGGTGGAGTACGCGACCGCGGAGCACTGGATGATGGCGGGCAAGGCGCGGCTCTTCGCGGACCCGGAGGCCGAGGAGCGGGTGCTGGCGGCAGACCATCCCGCCGAGGCCAAGAAGGCGGGGCGGGTGCGCGGGTTCGATGAGGCGGTCTGGGAGCGGGAGCGGTTCGGGATCGTCGTCGAGGGCAGCGTGCACAAGTTCGCCGCCCACGCCGAACCGCGCGCGTTCCTGCTGGGCACCGGGGAGAGGGTCCTGGTGGAGGCGAGCCCCGTGGACCGCGTATGGGGCATCGGCCTGGCGGCGGACGACGAGGCGGCGGCCGACCCGGAGCGGTGGCGGGGGCTGAACCTGCTGGGGTTCGCGCTGATGGAGGCGCGGGCACGGCTGCGGGCGCGCTGAAGGGGGCCGGCCCCGGGCCCGGCCCCCTTCACGGACACCGCTCGCGGCGCGGCCGAGCACCAGTCCGGTGGTGCCCATGCCGTTGCTCGGCTGCGCCGGCATGGCGTAGCCGGGCGCCTGCGGACAGGCGGCGGGGCCACCGGATAGCCCTGGCCCGGGTTCGGGTAGCCGCGCCCCGGAGCGGACCGCGGACAGGCGTAGCCGCCGGCCGGCTGGGGCGGCGACTGTGATGGCGGCGGCCCGCCCCCCTCGGGTCCGGGAAGGACGCGGGACATGACGTGCTCTCCCCCGTTGGCGTCTGGGCATCGCAGTCGTCCCCCTCCCCCGCGGGCCCCGTGCGGACGGGCGGTCCGGACAGACGGAGCGGGGGAGGGGACGGCCGGGGAGGGAGTCAGCGCGGCGTCGCCACGGCGACGGGTCCCGGGCGGGCGGCACCGTAGTAAGGGTCCGGGTCCGCGTTCTCGTTGACGGCGAGGGTGATACCGATCGCCAGCAGGACGATCACGGCGAGGCCGAGGACGATGCCGATGACACCCATGATCAGCCCGGCCTGCGCCTGGCCGTGGTTGCCGGCCTCGCCGCGCTCGGCCTTCCGGCGCCCCTTGACGCCGAAGACCACGGCGAGGACGCCGAGCACCAGGGAGACCACGCCGTACAGGCAGAACAGACAGCAGGAGAGGATGCCCAGCACGAGGGCCGCGACGCCCATGCCGTTCTGCTGGTGCACCGGCGCACCGGGCCAGCCGTAGCCCTGGGGGTGGCCCGGGTAACCGGGGTAGCCGTATCCGCCGGGGACGCCCGGTCCGGTGGGCGCGACGGGCGGGGGCGGCACGGGGGAACCGGGCGCGCCGTACGCCGCCGGGCCTCCCGCGGCGGGCATCGCGGCGGGTGGGACGGGGCCGGGGGCGCCGTAACCGCCGGCCGGCGCGGAGGCCGCCGGGCCCTGGCCGTACGCGGACGGCGGCCGCTGTCCGCCGCCCGGCTGGGGGCCCTTGACCGGCGGTGTCCTGTTCTCGGGGGGCGCCCACGGGTCGTGGCCGCCCCCGGCGTCCCCGCCCGGCTGTGTTGCGTCGCTCATGTCGCGTCCCCCTGGGTCGATCGTCACGCCATGCTACGGCCCGCCTCCCCGCGGCACGGGAGCGGCCTACGATGATCCCCGACCCACCGATCAGCCGATCACCCGCGTCCCGCCGGCCCGCCGGCCAGGGCGCCGTCCCGGGGAGGAACCTTGACCGACCGTCTCGTCGACGCGCGCGTCCCGCGCGACCTGCGCGACTTCATCGCCCGACTGCCCAAGGCCGAACTGCACGTGCACCACGTCGGCTCCGCCTCCCCCCGGATCGTCGCGGAACTGGCCGCCCGTCACCCCGACGCCGGGGTCCCCGCCGACCCCGAAGCCCTGGCCGACTACTTCACCTTCACCGACTTCGCCCACTTCATCCAGGTGTATCTGTCCGTCGTCGACCTCATCCGCACACCGGAGGACGTCCGGCTGCTGACGTACGAGGTGGCCCGGGACATGGCCCGGCAGCAGATCCGGTACGCCGAGCTGACCGTCACCCCGTACTCCTCCGTCCGGCGCGGCATCGACGAGCGGGCCTTCATGGACGCCATCGAGGACGCCCGCAAGGCGGCCGAGGCCGAGTTCGGGACCGTGCTGCGCTGGTGCTTCGACATCCCCGGCGAGGCGGGACTGGAGTCCGCCGAGGTGACCACCCGGCTCGCCACCGACGACCGGCTGCGCCCGGAGGGCCTGGTCTCCTTCGGGCTGGGCGGACCCGAGATCGGCGTCCCGCGGCCCCAGTTCAAGCCGTACTTCGACCGGGCGATCGCCGCCGGGCTGCGCTCGGTGCCGCACGCCGGGGAGACCACCGGACCGCGGACGGTGTGGGACGCCCTCACCCACCTGCGGGCCGAACGCATCGGCCACGGCACCAGCTCCGCGCAGGACCCGAAGCTGCTGGCGCACCTCGCCGAGCACCGGATCCCGCTGGAGGTGTGCCCGACCTCCAACATCGCCACCCGCGCGGTCCGCACGCTCGACGAGCACCCCCTCAAGGAGTTCGCGCGCGCCGGGGTCCTGGTGACGATCAACTCCGACGATCCGCCGATGTTCGGCACCGACCTCAACAACGAGTACGCGGTGGCCGCCCGGCTGCTGGACCTCGACGAGCGGGGCCTGGCCGGACTGGCGAAGAACGCCGTCGAGGCGTCCTTCCTCGACCCGGCGGGCAAGGCCCGGATCAAGGACGAGATCGACACCTGCACCGCGCGGTGGCTCGCCTCCGGGACCTCCTGAGCCTTCCCGCGCCCCGCCCGACGACGGGCCCCGCCCTGCGGTCACAATGGCCCGCATGCACACCGTGACGGCCGTGGCCCACCGCGGCGACCCCTACCGCGTCCGCGAGAACACGATCGACTCGCTGCGTTCCGCGCTCGGCCGGGGCGCGGACGCGGTCGAGATCGACGTACGGCTCACCCGCGACGGCGTCCCCGTGCTGCTGCACGACGAGACGCTGCGGCGGCTGTGGGAGCGGGACCGTCCGCTGCGCGCGCTGACGGCGGCCGAGGTCTCCGCGCTGACGGACGGCCGGGTGCCGACGCTGGCCCAAGCCCTGGCCGCGACTCAGGGGAGCCGGGTGATGCTGGACCTGCCCGGCGCCCCGGACGCGCGGGCGGTGCGCCGCGTGATGGACGTGGTGCGGGAGTGCGGGGCGCGGGAGCGCGTGTACTACTGCGCGGGCGCCCGCGCCATGCTCGCCGTCCGCGCCGCCGACCCGGCCGCCGAGATCGCGCTGACCTGGACGACGCTGGCGCCGCCGCGGCCGGCCCTGCTGGAGGCGGTCCGGCCGCGGTGGCTCAACTACCGCTTCTCGCTGGTGGACCGCGCTCTGTCGGAGCGGGTCCGCCGCGGCGGCCACCTGCTCTCGGTGTGGACGCCCGACACCCGCCGGTCCATGCGCCGGCTCCTGGGCCTGGGCGTGGACTCGATCACCACCAACCGCATCGGCACCCTGTGCGCCCTGCGGGACGGCGGCTGACCGCCGCCCCGCGGGCCTTCCTCACCGCGGCGGGCCGCCCTGCGGCTCCTCCAGCGGATCCTCCAGGGGCACGTTGCGCAGGCCGGGCAGATGGCCGTCGAGTTCGCCCGGTTCGAAGCGGCACATCCCGATGGCGTGCCAGAACTCGCCCGTGACGTCGCCCTCGTACTTGTAGCCGCCGGACGGCGCCAGCGCGGCCCAGCCCTCCGGCATCCCGACCAGGGTGGCGCGCAGGCCGGCCGGGGCGTCGGCGGGGACGTCCCACAGCCGGACCGTGCCGTCCTCGCCGCCGCTGGCCAGCAGCGAGCCGTCCGGGCTGAAGGCGACCGCCAGCACCCGGCCGGTGTGGCCGGTCAGGACGGCCTTCTCCCGTCCGGTGTGGGCGTCCCACAGCCGGACCGTGCGGTCGTCGCCCGCCGTGGCGAGCAGCGGCAGGCGCGGATGCGCCGCGGCCGTCCACAGCCTGCCGGTGTGGCCGGTCAGCCGGTGCGCGACCGCCCCGTCCCGCCAGATCACGGCCTCCCCGTCCCAGGAGGCGCTGGCGAGCCAGGAGCCGTCCGGCGCGAACGCCACGGCGTACACGCGGTCGGTGTGGCCGTCGAGGACCTCGGTGAGCCGGCCGCCGTCCATGTCCCAGACCCGGACCCGGCGGTCGTCGCAGCCGGTGGCCAGGACCGCGCCGTCGGACCGGAAGGCGATCGAGCGGACCCGGCCGTAGTGCTCGGCGAGGGTGGTCAGGTGCGCGCCGGTGGCCCGGTACCACAGCCGTACGGTGTCGTCGTCGTTGGCGGTGGCGAGCACCTCGCCGTCGGCGCTGAACGCCTCGGCCCAGACGTGCTCGGTCTCGACGTCCATCTCCCGCTGGTACTCGCCGGTGGCGGCGTTCCACAGGTACATGTTGCCGTCGCTGCTCGCGGTGGCCAGCAGGGGGCCGCCGGGGCTGAACACCGCCGAGACGAGGCGGTCGCTCTGCCCGGTCAGCTCGCGCAGCCGCCGCCCGGAGGACGCGTGCCACAGGCGGACGACACCGTCGTTGCCGCCGGCCGCCAGTATCGAGCCGTCGGCGCTGAAGGACAGGCTGCCGATCCGGCGCCCGTGGCCGCGCAGGATGCGCCGGCCCTGACCGCCGGCCGGGTCCCACAGCCGTACCACCCCGTCGTTGCCGCCCGTCACCAGCAGGGGGCCGGTCTCCGGGGCGGGCGTGTCGCCGTGCGGGCGGAACTTGCACACCCAGACCGAGCCGCGGTGTTCCGGGGGCTGCCGGCTCAGCGGCACGGCGGCCGGCCGGCCGTCGGGGGCCGCGCCGGCCTCGGGCCCGAACCGCCACAGACGGACCGCCCCGGCGCTGTCCCCGGCGGCGAGCAGCGTCCCGTCCGGGTCGAACAGCACCTGGTAGACGGCGCCGCGGCAGCCGCCCAGCAGCCCCGCCGAGCCGCCTTCCGCCAGGTCCCACAGCCGTACCTCCCCCTCGGTGTCGCCGCTCACCAGGAACCGGCCGCCGGGGTGGAAGTCCAGGGTGTAGACGCGGCCCGCGTGCCCGGTGAACGCGTGCCGGACCCGGCGGGCGGCGAGGTCCCACACGCGGACGGTGCCGGCCCGCCCGTCGCCCATGTCGCCGGTGGCCAGCAGGGTGCCGTCCGGGCTGAACCGGGCCCGGAAGACCGCGCCCCGGTGGCCCGGCAGCTCACCGGCCGGCCGCCCGTCGGCCAGGTCCCACAGGCGTACGGCGGCGGAGGCGTCGCCGGTGACGAGGGTGCCACCGTCCGGTGCGAAGGCGACCGTGTAGACGGGCGCCGCGTGCCCGGGCAGCCGGTGCACGGGCGTGCCCGAGGCCGTGTCCCACACGGTGACCCGGCCGTCGGCGTCGCCGGTGGCCAGCAGCGAGCCGTCCGCGTTCAGGACGACCGGCCAGACGCCGCCCGGGTGGATCTCCAGCCGGTGCAGGCAGTGGCCGGAGACCGGGTCCCACAGCCGTACGGTGCCGTCGGCGCTGCCGGTGGCCAGCACCCGCTCGCGGAACTTGACGGCGTAGACCCGGCCGGTGTGGCCCGGGAGGGTGCGCAGGGCGGTGCCGGTGACGGCGTCGCAGAGCAGGACGCCGCCGTCCTCGCTGCCCACGGCGAGCAGTTCGCCGTCCGGGCTGTAGGAGATGGGCTCGGGCAGCCGGCTGGTGCGCATGTCGAAGCCGTAGGGCACGCCGACCGCGGAGGGGCGGAACCCTGCTTCGACGGTCATGCCGGGCGCGATCGCGGCCGTGGCCAGCTCGGGTGTGGCCGGCAGGGCGGGCCCGGTGGTGGCGGAGATCAGCGCCGCGCGCCGCCACCGGCCGCCCTCGACCCGGGCGCCGGTCAGGTCGGTGCGGATCAGCCGGGCCCGCCGCAGGTCGGCGCCGCGCAGGTCGGCGCCGGACAGGTCGGCGCCGTCGAGCCGGGCGCCGGTCAGCCGCGCCTGGCGCAGCACGGCGCCGGAGAGGTTGGCGCCGACCAGGCGGGCGTCGGTGAGGTCGGCGCGGGTCAGGTCGACCCCGGAGAAGTCGCGGTAGGACAGGTCCTCCCCGGCGAGGGAGGCGCCGCGCAGGTCGGTGTGGGCGGGCACCCGGAGCCGGGCGAGGATCTTGACGGCGTTGGCGCGGGCGACCTCCTCGCCCCGGGCGGCGGGGTCCCGCTCGTCGGGGTCGGCGGCGCCGAGCGTCCGCTCGGCCCACTCCTGGCAGGCGCGGTGGTCGGCGAGGTCGCACAGGAACTCCACGGCGAGCCGGCTCAGCTGCCGCCGGGCCAGCAGCGCGGTGTCCCCGGCGGCCAGCCTGAGGGCGCACTCGCGGGCGATCAGCCACTCCACCACCGAGCCGTGGATGAACCGGAACACGCCGTCGTCGCTGCGCACCAGCAGGCTGCCGGAGCCGATGGCGTGCGCGGTCTGGGGCACCGACAGCCGGGTGTCGGCGAGCCCGGCCAGCGTCCCGGCGACATCGGTCAGTTCGTCCAGCCGCAGCGCCTCCTGGCCGCTCTCCCACAGCCGCAGGGCGAGCACGGTGACCGCGTTCCAGAGCTGTTCCAGGCTGAGTCCGGGCGCCCGGCCGGGGCCGCCGGTGCCGCGGTGCTCCTCGAAGCGCAGCCAGGCGGTGAGCACCTCCTGGTAGAGCCCGGCGGGGCTGAGCGCGCGGCCGGCTCCGGCGACGGCGCGCAGCTGGTCGTCGTCGAGGTCGGCGACGAAGCCGAGCAGCCGGGGGTTGCGGCACAGGGCGAGCAGGTCGGGGATGGCGTCCAGCAGCCGCAGCCGGCGGTCGGCGGCGCGCTCGTCGCCGTCGTAGCGGTTGACCAGGTAGGCGCGGATCTGCCGCGGGGTGAACTCCCGCACGGCCAGCACCCGGCGCTGCGGGAGCAGGCCGACGCGTTCGCCGAGCGCGGTGAGCACCTGGTCCTGGGAGCGGAAGTGCTGGGTGCGGCTGCTGACCACGATCTTGGCGCTGTCCACGACGGAGTCCAGCAGCACCTGGAGGCGTTCGGCGGCGCGGTCGTAGCTGACCTGGGTGACCAGTTCGTCGAAGCCGTCGAAGAGCAGCACGATCCGGCCCTGCTGGAACATGTAGCGGAAGGCGCGCAGGTCGATGTTGTCGACGCCGTGGGCGGCGAGGTGGGCGGCGACCAGCCCCTCGAAGGAGTAGGCGCGGTCCAGTGCGTGCAGTTCCACCAGCAGCGGGATGACGTGGGGCAGTTCGGCCGGGATGCGGCGGGCCAGCTCCCGCAGCGCGAAGGTCTTGCCGTGCCCGAAGTCGCCGAGCAGCAGCAGGAAGCGGCCCTGGTCGGAGTCGAGCAGCCGGAGCATGTCGTCGACCAGCCCGTCGCGGTCCTCGGCGCCGAGGCGTTCCACCTCCCGGTACCGCTGGGGCAGGTACATGCCCGGTGGGTAGCGGGGGTCGGTGCGCAGCCGCTCGTTCTGGGCGGCGACGTAGCCGCGCAGGTCGAGCAGGCCCTGGAACTCGGTGAAGCTGCGCACCCGGACGCCTCTGCGGCGGGCCGCGTCGCGCAGCTCCCGGGCGGGCGGCGGGCCGTCGTGGACGAGTTCGGCGTCGGTCTCGGAGTCGGCGGCGTGGACGAGTGCGGTGAAGCGCTCGATGTCGTCGGCGGTGGGGGTGTCGGTGTGCACGGCGACCCGCTGCTGCCGGACGAAGCCCGACTCGGTCCAGGTGACCAGCAGTTGGGGCACCGGTCCGGCCACCGGGCGGATCTGGGCGCCGTCGTGGCGGGTGCGGCAGACCTCGGCGACCCGGGCGAGCAGCACCTCGGCCGGGGACTGCACCGCGCGCGGCTCGGGCTCGGGTTCGGGGGCGGCTGCGCCGGGCCCGGCGGGTGAGGGGGCGGTGTCCCGCGGGCCGGCGGGGCCCGCCTGGCCGTCCGGGGCGGGGCCGAAGGCGCGGTGGGCCCGCCGCCACTCGGCCGGGTGGCGGCGTGGCTCGCCGGGGGCGTGCCAGCTCGCCAGGCCGTCGCGGCCGATACGCAGCAGCTGGTGCCGGCCGGGTCCGGCCGCGCCGAGCACGGGCACCTCGCCGGAGGCGGTGGCCAGGGCCGGGTCCGCCCCGGGCTCGGCGGGGCCGTGCAGCAGCAGGTGCAGCCGGGGGGCGGTCAGCCGGGCCAGCACGTCGGTGTCGCGCAGCGGCCCGGCGCCGTCCTGGGCGGCCGGGCCGCGCGCGCCGGCGGCGCGGCGGGCGCCGGGGTGCCGGGGGTCGCCGGGCGGGTGGCGCAGGACGCCGAGGCGCAGCCAGCCCTCGTTCTCGTACGGGCGCAGCGCCTGCGCGAACCACGCGGCCTGCTCGGGGCCGACCATGCCGTACTGGTCGTCGAGGCGGTGGCTGTAGGCCATCGAGGAGTTCAGGCCCGCGACGACGGTGTGCAGTTCGGGCACGGGGAAGAGGGTCCAGGGCTGGTCGCTGTCGAAGACCGCGTCGAGGCCCTGGTAGAGCTCCCGGAAGAGCCGGGCGTAGTGCCGCCACTTGGGCCAGTACGGCGGCCGGGGCGGCATCTCGTCGGCCTCGCAGGTGGCGAAGTAGGCGCGGCAGGCGGCCTGGTTGACGTCCCGGCCGCCGGGGACGACGGCCACCCGGTGCGGTTCCAGGCCGAGCAGCGCGCGCAGCCCGGTGAGGAAGGCCAGTGCCTGTTCGAACTCGCGGGGGCTGCCGGAGGCGGTCAGGTCGCCGGTGACCACCAGCAGGTCGGGGGCGGGGGCGCCGGTGTCGGTGAGTTCCACCAGGTCGCCCCAGATCGCCGCCTGTAAGTCGGCCGGGTCCTGGCCGCGGCCGAAGGCGGGCCCGGCCAGGTGGAGCACGGTGACGGCCTCGCGGGCCCCGGCGTCCTGGGCGGCCCTCGGGTAGGCCGGTGGCGCGGCGGGCCTGCGCCGGCCCGCCCAGCCGGGACGGCCCAGCGGCCGTCCGGGCGGCGGCGCGACGGGCACCGAGGGCCCGGGCGGGGCCGGGTGGCCGGGGCCGCCCGGGTAGTCGGGCCGCAGGCTGGGCCGGGCGCGGCCGTCGAGGGCCTGGCGGACCCGGGTGAGGAGCAGGTCGCGGGCGGCGGAGGGGTCGGTGACCGGGACCAGGTCGACGTAGGTGATAGTGGCCAGCAGGCCCTCCACCGGGATGTCCTCGACGCGTACGGTGAGCAGCCGCCGCTCCGGGGTGTCGGGGTCGGCGCGCAGGGCGGCCTGCCACTCCATACGGCCGTACCGGGAGCGTTCGTAGTTGCGGGACAGGACGGCGATGACGGCGGCGGACTCGCTGACGCCGCGGTCCATGAAGTCGACGAAGTTGGTGCCGGGGACGAAGTCCCAGGCCTGGAGGACCGTGCGGTAGCCGGCCTCCTCCAGGGTCCAGGCGATCCACGACGCCCAGCGTTCGTCGGCCGGTGAGTAGCTGATGAAGAAGTCCCATGGCCCGGTGTCCCCCGGGGTGTATCGACGAGCCACCATGGGTCCATCATGCCTCCGCGGTCCCTGGGTTCCGGCGGTTTTACCGGCCTCGCTCCCGGTCGAGCGGGCTTGTCCTCACGCATGTCGGGCGCATCCCCGGCCACAGCGGTGCACGGATGTGCGACCCTTCCATCCGTGCGTGTCTTTCTGCGTCTGCATGTGCTGGACCGGCTGGCGATCGGGCTGCTGGTGACGGGACTGGTGTGCCTGGCCACGGGGTTGCTGCCGACCGGGCCGGCGAGCGACGCGATGGAGCGGATCGCCCCGCTGCTGGCGTTTCTCGGCACGGTGATCGTGCTGGCCGAACTGACCAGCAAGGCCGAGGTGTTCGACGTGGTGGCGGCGCGCGTGGCCCGGGCCGGGCGGGGCAGTTACGCGGCCCTGTTCCTGCTCTGCGTGGCCTTCGCCTCGGTCACCACCATCGCCCTGAACCTGGACACCACCGCCGTGCTGCTGACGCCGGTGATGCTGGCGCTCGCCTCGCGGGTCGGCATCGCGGTGGTGCCGCTGGCGATGACCACGGTGTGGCTGGCCAACACGGCGAGTCTGCTGCTGCCGGTGTCCAACCTGACCAATCTGCTGGCGGCGGACCGGGTGGCGCTGTCCCCGGCGGGCCTGGCGGCCCGGATGTGGGCACCGCAGCTGGCGGCCATCGCGGTGACGATGGTGTGTCTGTGGGTGTTCTTCTGGCGGCGCGGGAGACGCGGGGAGGGCACGGAGGGTGCCGGGGAGGCCGGGCGGGACGCCGCACGGGCCGCGCGGGGCCGTACGGGATCCGGTCCCGCGGGACCGGGCGCGGCCCGTCCGGAGGACGTACGGGAAGACGCGCCCAAGGACGTGCGGGCGCGCAGCCGTGACCGTTACCGGACGCCGCCGGCGCACCGGCCCGCCGATCCGGTGCTGTTCCGGGCCTGCGCGCTGGCCTGCGCCGGGTTCCTGGTCGCGATCCTGGTCGCCGACGTCGAGCTGTGGACGGCGTCCGCGGCGGCGGCGGCCGTCGCCGTCGCCGCCTTCGCCGTGCGCCGCCGGTCGGAGCTGCGGCTGTCGCTGGTGCCCTGGCGGCTGCTGGTGATGGTGCCGGGGATGTTCCTGGTGGTGGAGACGGTCAACGCCAACGGGCTGCACGAGCTGCTGGCCGCCGCGGTCGGCGACGACGGCGGCCTGCCGGGCCTGCTCCGGGCGGCCGGGGTGGGCGCGGGGCTGTCGAACGTCCTCAACAACCTCCCCGTCTACCTGGCCGGGGAGGCGGCCGTGCCCCCGGGCAACCACGACCAGTTGCTGGCGCTGCTCATCGGCACCAACGTGGGCCCCGTGGTGACGCCGTGGGCCTCGCTGGCGACGCTGCTGTGGTACGAGCGGTGCCACGCGTACGGGGTGCGGGTGCCGGTCACCCGGCTGCTGGGCACCGGCGCGGTGCTGGCCGTGGCCGCCGTGGCGGCGTCGGTGGCGGCCCTGGCGCTGACCGGGTAGCGGGCCGGCCCCTGCCCCCGGCGACGCCACCGCGACACCGGTCCCCGCCGGAAGGCGCTTCATCCCCGGCCCCGCCGGCCCCCGCCGGGCGTAGCCCAACCCCGGCCGCACCAGCCCCCGCTTCCGCCGGCCGGCGTCTCCGGGCCACGGCGGCTCCGGGCCGCGACCGCCGCCCCCGGACGCGGCGCGGGGCGCGGGCGTCCGTCACGACGACGAGCCGCGCCCGGCCCGGGAGAGCGGCTGCCGGGGAGGGTCCGCGGGCAGGCACGGGGCCACCAGTTCCAGCAGGTGCGGCAGCACCTCCGGCCGCCCCGCGACGAAGGAGCGGTCGGTGTCCGGCCCGCTGAAGCCGCAGCCGAACTCCCGGCCGTCCAGGTGCCGGACGGCCACTCCGGCCTCGCGGGCCAGCAGCGCCCCGGCCGGCAGGTCGATCGCCTCCGCCCGGTAGCCCACGAACCCGTCGATGTCCCCCCGGGCCAGCATGGCCCAGGCCACCAGCGGCGCCCACAGCTGGAGCAGCCGCCTGGACCGGGCCTCCAGGGTGTGCCGCAGCGTGCGCGCCGCCGGGTCGTCGCGGCACACCGCGTGCCCCTGGGTCCAGGCCAGCAGCGGCCCCGCCGGCGGCAGGGGGCGGCCGCCCCGGCCCCCGGCGAGCGCGCCGTGCGGGCCGTGTGCGCCGCCGCCGCGCACCGCCGACCAGGTCCGCCCGGCCACGGGATCGTGGACCACGCCGACCACCGGCGCCTCGTCGACGCACAGGGCGACGCCCACGACGTAGACGGGCAGCCCGATCACGACGTTGTTGCTGCCGTCGAGCGGATCCACCAGCCAGGTGCGGCCGCCGCCGTCACCGTGGTGTTCCCCGGTCTCCTCGGCGAGGATCCGGTCGTGGGGGAACCGGTCGCGGATCCGGCTGACCGCGAGGCGTTCCGCCATCAGGTCCAGGTCGGTGACGACGTCGCCGAGTCCGCCCTTGGGCCGGGCGGCGAAACCGTCCGGGATCCGCGAGCGCAGCAGCGCCCCGGCCTCCTCGGCGGCGGCCACCGCCGTGCGGTGTTCGCGGGCGTAGCCGGCCGAAGGGTCAGCCGGGTGGTTCGGGTCCGGGCTCATGCATCCTCCTGAGGACGGCCCGCGCGATCCGGGCGGTCTGCGTCGCGTCGCACATCCGGCGGACCATGCGGTGCCCCGGGGCCTGTAACGGGCCCAGGGAGAGGTCCGCCCGGCCGGGGACCGTCCGCCCCAGCACCAAGGTGGCCGTGGGGTGGCCGCCGGGCACCACGGTGGTGTGGAACTCACCGGCGGGCAGGGCGTACGTCTGGCCGCGTACGCTCGTCTGCTCCGCGCCGGGCAGACACGACACCAGCCGCCTGGTCGGCCGTACTTCGTCCACCCCCGAGGGGTCGCTGTGCACCTCGAACACCCGGTGGGTGGGCTCCTCGGCCCGTTCGCGGACCCTCATACGCCGGTTGCCGAGCCGCCCGTACAGCACCGTGCTGGTCAGTTCCCAGCTGTGCGAGTGGACGTCGGGCACCGGCGGCCCGTCCTGCGGCGTCCCGGGCGGCTCGCCGGACCCGGAGACCCCGAAGACGTGGACGCAGACCCCGTACGGGCCGTCCCTGAGGAGCGGCAGGCAGACGAAGCCCAGGGGATGGCGCACCGCGCGCAGGGGGCTGTGCCCCGACGCTATGTGCCGCAGTTCCGCCGCGGCGTGCCGCATCACCTCGGCGGCGTCCTCCCGCCGGGCGGCCCGTTCCAGGGCCGGGTAGTCCATCGCGCCCCCTCCCCCCGAGTCGTCGCCGCGGACGCGCCGCTCATCTGCGGTAGGGGTCCTCCGCGCGCAGCGCCCTGTCGATGATGTCGCCGACATCGCGGTCGGTGAAACTCGCCGGCAGCGGCAGGGCGAGCCGGTCGAGGAGCCGTCGGACCTCGTCCACGGTCGGCTCGTCGCCGAGGGGCGTGGCCTCCCGCAGATCGAGTTTGACCGCCTGCTCGCGGCTCTGGTGCAACTCGGTGACGTAGTAGTCGTACAGCGGGCGGCCCCGCTCCACGTACAGGCTCACCCGGCGCGGATCGTCCTGGGTGATGATCAGGCAGGTGTCGGAGAGGTCGAAGCGCAGGGTCGGCGCCACCGAGGAGAGGTGGACGTCGACCTCCAGGGTGTCCAGCCGCTGCCGGTGCCAGGCGGCGGCGACCACCGTGGCGTACGCCTCCTTGCGGGTGCGCTCGGTGGTCCACTCCGTGAACGGGCCGGCCTCGTTGCGGTAGCCGAAGGTGCGCCGGAACCGGGCGTACGCCTCGCACACCCGGTCGTCGGCCGGGTTGACGATGTCGATCTTCATGCTGAGGGAGCGGCGCTGCCGCTGGGCCTCCAGGACGCACTCCGGCAGGGTGACGGCGCGCAGATAGGTGCCGGTGCCGCCCTTGAACACCCAGCGGGAGGTGTCCCGGCGGGCCTTCTCGTGGGCCAGCGCGATCTCCGGGCCGGACAGGCTGCGCACCATCGACAGGTCCTCGATGGCCCGGCCCGTCCCCTCGGTCGCGGTCCGGATGTCGGCCAGGCGGCGCCGGCGCTCGGTCAGCGACCCGTAGACCAGGGCGGCCAGGACGAGGAGGGTGGCGCCGGAGACGATGTTGTCGTCGAGGTCGTCGTCCAGGAGGTCGAGCAGGCCCACGACCAGGGCGAGCCCTATGGCGACGACACCGTCCGCGTTCCGGACCGCCCAGGCGATCCTGTCCTCCAGCCGGCGCCCGGACGGCTGCGGTCTGCTGCTGCGGGTCACGTCTCCCCTCCCGACGGCGGCCTTCATCGTAGGAGCAACGGCACACGGGGGCCACGGTGCCTCTGCCTCACCGGCCGCCGGCGCGCGCGGAGGGTGCCTCGCCGGGTGCCGCGCCGCCCGCCGGCGCGCGCGGACGGCGATCCGCTCCTCCCCCGGCCCTCCGGCACCGGGCGGGCGCCGCCCGCGGCCGGCACCGCGGCCCGCTCCCGCCCGTAGGGGCCATCCCCCAGAACTCCCCTACCGCGTCGGCCAGTTGGTCCGGTGCGGTTCAGGGCCCGCGCCCTCCCCGGTGATGATCCGCGGCGAGGCGCGGTGCCCGAATGATGGGGCGGCACCCACCACCCGCCCCTTTGGGCAGCAGATGCGCACCCGTCCCTCCGTCCTCGCCGCCTGCCTCGTCCTGGCGCTCGGCGCCGGGCCGCCGGCCGTACCGGCGTTCGCCTCCCCGGAGCGGGCGGCCACCGCACCGCCCGCCGCCCGCACGGCCGGACCGGACGAGGCGGCCCTGCGCGCCGCGCTCACCGGACTCCCCGACGACGCGGCCACCTCGGCGCTGGTCCGGGTCGGCGGCACCCGCGGCGCCTGGCACGGCAGCGCGGGCGTGCGGGACCGGACCAGCGGCCGGCCGGCGGACCCGGTCGCCCGCTTCCGGGCCGGGTCGACGACGAAAGTCGTGACGGCCGCCGTCGTGCTGCGGCTCGCGGCGGAGGGGAGGGTGGACCTCGGCACGCCCGTGCGGCGCTACCTGCCCGGACTGCTCACCCGGGACTTCCGGCCGGTCACCGTGCGGCAGCTGCTCAACCACACCAGCGGCATCCGGCCGGGCGACGGCTTCGGGGACTCCTTCGAGGAGCAGTACTCCCACCGCTTCGACGCACTGACGCCCCGTCAGGTGGTGGCGTCGGCGGTGGCGAAGGGCCCGGAATTCCGCCCCGGCGGGCGTCAGCACTATCTGAACATCAACTACACGATCCTCGGCCTGCTGATCGAGAAGGTGACGGGACGGACGTACGCCGCCGAGGCCGCACGGCTCGTGCTGCGCC
The DNA here is from genome assembly GCF_040680575.1 of Streptomyces sp. NPDC052020. Taxonomy (NCBI): domain Bacteria; kingdom Bacillati; phylum Actinomycetota; class Actinomycetes; order Kitasatosporales; family Streptomycetaceae; genus Streptomyces; species Streptomyces sp. NPDC052020. The sequence continues at coordinate 180,994 of NZ_JBFAWY010000007.1, read as the reverse complement.
CCGCCGGCATGCGGGACACGTACTTTCCGGGCTCCGACCCCGTGATCCAGGGCCCGCACCACCGCGGCTACCAGGCGGTACCGCGGCCGGACGGCACGGCGCGGTTCGTCGACGTCACCGACTGGAACGTCGCCGACCGGTGGGCGGCCGGTGACGTGATCTCGACGACGGCCGATCTGGAGCGCCTGGTCACCGCGCTCTTCCGGGGCCGGATCGTGCCCGGGCCGCAACTGCGGGAGATGTTCCGGGTCCCGCACGTGGAGGGGGCCACGTACAGCGCGGGGCTCCAGCGCTTCACGCACGAGGGCGAGGTCTACTGGGGCAAGTCGGGCGCCCGGCCCGGCTACAGCACCGCGATCGCCGCCTCCCGCGACCTGGGCCGCACCCTCGTCTACTCGGTCACCGCGACCGACGCCAAAGCCGAGACGATGAATCCGGACGCCGAGCGGATCGTCGCGGCCGCCCTGCGCTGGCCCGGCCGCGACCGCGCCGCGCACGCCCCCGGGCCGCCCGCGCCCCGCGGCCCTCCGTCGCGCACGGGCGGGACGCCGTGCCCCCGGCCCCCGGCGCCCGGCGGCACGGCGACACCGCGGCCCCGGACGGAAGTCCCGTCCGGGGCCGCGGGGCGGGGGCGCTACCGCCGCGGGCTCACGCGTCCAGCGACGTCATGACGTGCTTGACGCGGGTGTAGTCCTCGAAGCCGTACGCCGACAGGTCCTTGCCGTAGCCGGACTTCTTGAAGCCGCCGTGCGGCATCTCGGCGACCAGCGGGATGTGGGTGTTGATCCACACGCAGCCGAAGTCGAGCTTCTTGGACATCCGCATGGCGCGGCCGTGGTCCTTGGTCCACACCGAGGAGGCGAGGGCGTACTCGACGCCGTTGGCGTACTCCACGGCCTGGTCCTCGTCCGTGAAGGACTGGACGGTGATGACGGGGCCGAAGACCTCGTTCTGGATGATCTCGTCGTCCTGCTTCAGGCCCGAGACGACGGTCGGCGCGTAGAAGTAGCCCTTGTCGCCGACCCGCTGGCCGCCCGCCTCGACCTTGGCGTGGGCGGGCAGCCGCTCGATGAAGCCGGCCACCTGCTTGAGCTGGTTGGGGTTGTTGAGCGGGCCGTACAGCACGTCCTCGTCGTCGGGCATGCCGGTCTTGGTCTCGGAGGCGGCCTTCGCCAGCGCGGCCACGAACTCGTCGTGGATGGACTCCTGGACCAGGACGCGGGTGGCGGCCGTGCAGTCCTGGCCGGCGTTGAAGAAGCCCGCCATGGAGATGTCCTCGACGGCCTTGGCGATGTCGGTGTCCTCGAAGACGACGACCGGGGCCTTGCCGCCCAGCTCCAGGTGGACCCGCTTGAGGTCCTTGGAGGCGGACTCGGCGACCGACATGCCGGCCCGCACGGAACCGGTGATGGAGGCCATCGCCGGAGTCGGGTGCTCGACCATCGTCCGGCCGGTGTCGCGGTCGCCGCAGATGACGTTGAAGACGCCCTTGGGAAGGATCGAGCCGATGATCTCGGCCATCAGGACCGTGGAGGCGGGGGTGGTGTCCGAGGGCTTGAGCACCACGGTGTTGCCCGCCGCGATCGCCGGGGCGAACTTCCACACGGCCATCATCATCGGGTAGTTCCACGGCGCGACCTGCGCGCAGACGCCGACCGGCTCGCGGCGGATGATGGAGGTGAGGCCCTCCATGTACTCGCCGGCCGAGCGGCCCTCCAGCATCCGGGCCGCGCCCGCGAAGAAGCGGATCTGGTCGACCATCGGCGGGATCTCCTCGGAGCGGACCAGCCCGATGGGCTTGCCCGTGTTCTCCACCTCCGCCGCGATCAGTTCCTCGGCGCGCTCCTCGAACGCGTCCGCGATCTTCAGGAGGGCCTTCTGCCGCTCGGCCGGGGTCGTGTCGCGCCAGCCCGGGAAGGCCGCCGCGGCGGCCGCCATCGCGGCGTCCACGTCCGTCTGCCCGGACAGGGGCGCGGTCGCGTACGCCTCGCCCGTGGCGGGGTTGACCACCTCGGTGGTCCGTCCGTCGGCGGCGTCCCGGAACTCACCGTCGACGTAGTTACGGAGCTTGCGCAGCCGTCCCAGCTCGGTGCTCACTGCCGGCCCTCCAAGTTCGGGGTGTCCAATCACTGAGACACCCACCCTAGTCCGTGGCCCCACGTTTTCAACACCCCCGCTCCCCTCCGGATTGCGAAATCCGCAGGCTTGGACACCTCAAACAACGAAATACATCACTGTCGCCTTGCAAAACTGTCGAGACGTCGTGCACAGTGAGGTGGTGGCCAGTCGAAGCGCAGACCCCAGGGACTCCCGGGACTCCCGCGAGTCCGTCCGCGAGCCCCACCGTGAATCCAGGAACGGCAGCTCGCCGCACCTGGACGCCGTCTCCCTCGCCATCATCGAGCAGCTCCAGCAGGACGGCCGCCGGCCGTACGCCGCCATCGGCAAGGCCGTCGGCCTGTCCGAGGCGGCCGTGCGCCAGCGCGTCCAGAAGCTGCTCGACCAGGGCGTGATGCAGATCGTCGCCGTGACGGACCCGCTGACCGTGGGCTTCCGCCGGCAGGCGATGGTCGGGATCAACGTCGAGGGCGACGTGGAGTCCGTGGCCGACGCGCTGACCGCCATGCCCGAGTGCGAGTACGTCGTGATGACCGCCGGCTCCTTCGACCTGATGGTGGAGATCGTCTGCGAGGACGACGACCACCTGCTGGAGGTCATCAACCGCCGCATCCGGGCCGTCCCCGGAGTGCGCTCCACCGAGAGCTTCGTCTACCTCAAGCTCAAGAAGCAGACCTACATGTGGGGAACCCGATAGCCGTGAGCACCGCCCATCCCAAGGACCTCAGCAAGTCCGCGTACGACCACCTGTGGATGCACTTCACCCGCATGTCCTCGTACGAGAACTCCCCCGTTCCGACCATCGTCCGGGGCGAGGGCACCTACATCTACGACGACCAGGGCAAGCGCTACCTCGACGGTCTCGCCGGCCTGTTCGTGGTCCAGGCGGGCCACGGCCGCACCGAGCTCGCCGAGACCGCGCTGAAGCAGGCGCAGGAGCTCGCCTTCTTCCCGATCTGGTCCTACGCCCACCCCAAGGCCGTCGAGCTCGCCGAGCGCCTGGCGGGCGAGGCCCCCGGCGACCTGAACAAGGTCTTCTTCACCACCGGCGGCGGCGAGGCGGTGGAGACCGCCTGGAAGCTGGCCAAGCAGTACTTCAAGCTGGTCGGCAAGCCCACCAAGCACAAGGTCATATCCCGCGCGGTCGCCTACCACGGCACCCCGCAGGGCGCCCTGTCCATCACCGGCCTGCCGGGCCTGAAGGCCCCCTTCGAGCCGCTGGTGCCGGGCGCGCACAAGGTCCCGAACACCAACATCTACCGCGCCCCGCTCTTCGGCGACGACCCCGAGGCCTTCGGCCGCTGGGCCGCCGACCAGATCGAGCAGCAGATCCTCTTCGAGGGCCCGGACACGGTCGCGGCCGTCTTCCTGGAACCGGTCCAGAACGCCGGCGGCTGCTTCCCGCCGCCGCCCGGCTACTTCCAGCGCGTGCGCGAGATCTGCGACCAGTACGACGTCCTGCTCGTGTCCGACGAGGTCATCTGCGCCTTCGGCCGCCTGGGCACCACGTTCGCCTGCGACAAGTTCGGCTACGTCCCGGACATGATCACCTGCGCCAAGGGCATGACCTCGGGCTACTCCCCGATCGGCGCCTGCATCATCTCCGACCGCCTGGCCGAGCCGTTCTACAAGGGCGACAACACCTTCCTGCACGGCTACACCTTCGGCGGCCACCCGGTGTCGGCGGCCGTGGCCCTGGCCAACCTCGACCTGTTCGAGCGGGAGAACCTCAACCAGCACGTGCTGGACAACGAGGCGGCGTTCCGCTCCACGCTGGAGAGGCTGTACGACCTGCCGATCGTCGGCGACGTCCGCGGCAACGGCTACTTCTACGGCATCGAGCTGGTCAAGGACAAGAACACCAAGGAGACCTTCAACGACGAGGAGACCGAGCGCGTCCTGTACGGCTTCCTCTCCAAGGCGCTCTTCGACAACGGCCTGTACTGCCGCGCCGACGACCGCGGTGACCCGGTCGTCCAGCTCGCCCCGCCGCTGATCTCCGACCAGGGGACCTTCGACGAGATCGAGCAGATCCTGCGCGCCACCCTGTCGGAGGCGTGGACGAAGCTCTGATCAGGCTTCGCGATCTTCATCTAGGAGGATCGGCTGCGGCCCCGGTGCCGTCCGTTCGAGTGAGAAACGGGCGCCCGGGGCCGCGTGCTGTCCGGCCTGCCCGCCCGTCCTGCCTAGCGTGCCCAGTGACCGATCGGCCCTGCCGTCGTTCCCCCGGACGGGGGATTTCGCGACAGCGCACGGCATTTCTCGATCCGAACCGAGGTGTACGCCATGGTGGCCCCGCCGGAGAACGACGTGCTCTGGGCACGCGCCCTGCACTTCCAGCACCACGACGGCTCGCCCGCGCTCTGCGGCGTCTCGCTCGGCGTCCGGCAGGGCGAGATCCTGGCGGTGAGCGGCCCGCGCGGCAGCGGCAAGACCACACTGCTGCGCTGCCTGTCCGGCCTGGTACGCCCGCGCAGCGGCGAGGTCTGGTGCACCGGCGTGCCGCTGCACTCGCTGGGCCCGCTGCGCCGGGAACGGCTGCGCCGCAACCATTTCGCCTGGATCGACCCGGCACCGGTGCTCGTCCCCGAGCTGACCGTGTGGGAGAACGCGGCCCTGCCGCTGATGCTGCGCGGCACCGCCCGGCGCCGGGCCAAGAGCGCCGCCCTGGAGTGGCTGGAGCGCCTCGACGTCGGCGACCGGGCCCGCAGCCACCCGCGGGAGCTGCACCAGGCCGAGCGGCAGCGGGTGTGCATCGCCCGCGCCCTCGCCGTCGCGCCCGCGGTCCTCTTCGCCGACGAGCCGACGGCACCGCTGCACCGCGCCGACCGCGCCCAGGTCCTGCGCACCCTGACCACGGCCGCCCGTTCGCACGGCCTCACGGTCGTCCTCGCCACGCACGATCCGCAGACCGCGGCCGTGGCCGACCGCACCGTGCCGCTGCTCGACGGCCGGCCGGTGGACACCGTGCACCTGCCGCCCGCCCCCGACCCCACCGCCGCGACGGAAGGCCGGGCCGCGTGCTCGCTCTCCGTCTGAGCCGCGCCGCCCACCTCGCCGTCCAGCTGCGCCGCCTGCTGGTGACGGCGGCCTCGGCGGGCACGGGCTTCCTGCTGCTGTGCGCCCTCGGCCACGCGCTGAGCCACCCGGGCTCCCCCGCCGCCTCCCTGTCCCGCCTGGCCTGGTGCGCGGCGCCGCTGGCCGCCACGGTGTACTTCGCCCTGGCCGTCGCCCGCACCGACCCCGGCACCCGCCCCCGCCCGGGCCTGTCGGCGATCGGCCTGGGGCCCGGCCGCCTCATGGCGATCTCGGCGATGTCCACGGCCCTGTCCTGCTCCCTGGGCTCGGTGCTGGCGCTGCTGTACTTCTTCCATCTGCGCGGCGACCTCGGCGGCCCGCCCCTCGACGGCGACGGCGGTGACGTCCTCGCCGCCGGCCGGCCCCTGCCCCTCCCGGCGGCCCTGACCCTGCTGGCGCTCGTCCCGGCGACCGCGTCGGCGGCGGTCGCGCTGGCACTGCGCCCCCGCGATCCCCGTCCCGGCCCGGCCAGGGCCCGCCGGTACGGCCGCTTCGGCGCCTACGGGTTCGGCGCGGCGCGCGAGACCTTCGGGGCGTACGGGCGGTTCGGCGCCCATCGCGGGGCGGGCGGGGCCGCGGGCCCTCGTACGCTCGCCGCCGTCATCGCCGGGGACCCGGCGGCCTCCGTTCCCGGGGCGGCGGTGACGGCCAGCGCGCCGGGGGCGGCCGCGCGGGAAGCGGCGGCGCCCGGCGTACGGGCGCCGGTCACCCCGGCGGACGGCGACCCGCCGGCGGCGGACGCCGCGGCCGGCCCCCCCGCCCCCCGCCAGGCGGCAGCCGTCCTGCCCTGGGGCGTCACCCTGCTCGCCGCGGGCCTCGCCGTGGAGACCTACGCGAGCCGCACCGCCCCCGACACCGCCGCCCCGGCGGCCGGTGTCCTGGCCGGCTGGGTCCTGACCGCCCTCGGACTGGCCCTGGCCGGGCCCGGCCTGACCCACCTGTGCGGCCGCCTGCTGCAGTCCGGTCACCCGGGCGCCCTGCGCCTGCTGGCCGGCCGGATGCTGATGGAGGAGGCGGGCCGCGTCGGCCGCCCTCTCGGCGTGGTGTGCGCGGTGGCGTCGGCGGCGTACGCGGCGGCGGCCCTGTCCGCCGGGCCACCGGACTTCGGGCCGCTCGGGACCCTCGGCGCCCTGATGGTGGCTGGCTGCACCGTGGCCACGCTGCTCACCAAGGCCGTCGAGGCCAGGCAGGCCCGCGCGGACACCGCGGCCGCGCTGCGGCGCCTCGGGGCACCCGGCACGATGCTGCGCACCGCCGCCGTCCTGCGCGCCGCCGCCCTGCTGGCGCTGTTCGCCCCGCTGACCCTGCTCGTGGCCGAGCTGGCGGCGCTTCCGCTGGCCCGTCCGTGAACGACGGGCCGTCACCCGCCGCCGAAAAAAAGATCGAGGAATTCTCCGGATCGGCGATGAGTTCCGCCCGGGCCCCCGGTCTACCCCTGCGAACGGCATGACGCCACCGTGATTCCAAAGGGAGAGACCCGGATGTACCAGCAGATGATCTTCGTGAACCTGGCCACCGACGACCTCGACGCCTCGAAGAAGTTCTTCACCGAGCTGGGCTACACGATCAACCCCCAGTTCAGCGACGACTCCACCGCGTCGATCCCGCTCAGCGACACCATCGTCACGCTGCTGCACACCCGGGAGAAGTACGCCGTGTTCACGAAGAAGGAGATCGTGGACTCGAAGAAGAACAGCGAGGTGCTGCTGGCGCTGAGCGCCGAGAGCCGCGAGAAGGTCGACGAGATGGTGGAGAAGGCGGTGGCGGCCGGCGGCTCGGTCACCGGCGAGACGCAGGACCACGGCTTCATGTACGGCCGCGCCTTCGAGGACCTCGACGGCCACACCTGGGAGGTCGTGTGGATGGACCCGGCCGCCGTCCAGGGCTGACACTGGCCTCTCCTGGCGCTGACACAGGCCTCTCCTAGCATGGGCGGGTGCATCCGACACCCGCCCAGCCGCCCGCCCAGCCGCCCCGCGCCGCCCACGACCGGGAGATCGAGACCCTCGCCGAGTTCGACGAGGTGGTCTCCGCGCACGGCACCCTGTCCCGCTACCGCGTCCAGGCCGTCGACCTGACGGAGCGTACGGACGTCCTGCTCCGCGTCGACGCCGCGGGCGCCGTCTTCCTCGGCTGCCCGATGGACCCGGAGGCGGCGGCCCGGGTGCGCGCCGCCGGCGCCCTGGTCTTCCCGCCGATACCCGGCCTGCCCTTCGACCCCTACCGCGGGCACCTCTACGCACCCGGCGAGCTGTACGCCCGCCTCGGCGAGGGGTACGAGGCGACGCCCGACGCGCGCGCGTACGCCTGGTTCCAGGCGACGAAGGCGGACGGGGACGTGTTCGCCTCCATGCTGCGCGCGGTCCACGACGACTCCGTCTCCGACGCCCTCGACGAACTCCTCGCCGGTGCCCGGGTGGTGGGCGTGATGGGCGGCCACGCGATGGCGCGCGGCTCCCGGGAGTACGCGGGCGCCGCGCGGCTGGGCCGCGAACTGGCCCGGGCGGGCTTCACGGTGGCCACGGGCGGCGGCCCGGGCGCGATGGAGGCGGCCAACCTCGGCGCCTACGCGGCCCCGTTCGACGACGGGATGCTGGGGGACGCCCTGAGTCTGCTCGCCAAGGCCCCCTCGTTCGCGCCGTCGGTCACCGACTGGGCGCGGGCGGCGTTCGAGGTGCGCGAGCGCTGGCCGCGCGGCGGTGCCTCGGTCGCCCTCCCGACCTGGTTCTACGGCCACGAACCGCCGAACGCGTTCGCCGAGCACATCGCCAAGTACTTCTCCAACGCCACCCGCGAGGACGGCCTGCTGGCCCGCTGCACCGCGGGGGTGGTGTTCCTGCCGGGCGCCGCCGGGACCGTACAGGAGGTGTTCGACAACGCGACGCCGAACTACTACGGCTCGCGGGGCGAGCCCACGCCCATGGTGCTGGTGGACCGGGCGCACTGGACGGAGCGGCTGCCGGCGTGGCCGCTGCTGGCATCGCTCGCCCGGGAACGGCCGATGGAGGCCCGGATCGCCCTGGTCGACCGGATCGAGGAGGCCCCCGCGGCGCTGAAACGCCTCGGCGGTTAATAAGAGGGCAAAGCCAACTCCCTTGCGGGACGGATGCGTTGACACTGCTGGAGCAGTACTCGTAGACCTGTGGGTCTGCTGGGGGCACTGATGTCGCGTCGGCGATGCCCCGGTGCCCTGCCCACCCCCCGCATCCACGCATCCCGTAAGGACCAACGTGGCAGTCCTGTCTTTCCTCAGCCGCCCGGCGTCCCGCCGCGGCGTCATACGTCCCGTGCGCGCCCTCGGTGTCGCCGCCGCCTCCGCCGCCCTCGTCGCCGGCGCCGCCGGCACCGCGCTGGCCTGTGACATCAGCGAGTTCTCCGCCGCCGCGACGTGCGACGGCGGCAAGGGCGTCATCACCGTCACCGACGCGGACCCCTCCGGCGTCCCGGCCACCGTCGCCGTCTTCCTGCACGGCGACGGCGCCGATGTGAAGGTCGGCGAGCAGGTCGTCAAGGGGTCCCGTGAGGGCACCACCATCGTCTTCGCCGAGGACTGGAAGCCGAACGCCCGGTACCGCGTCCACGTCAAGGCCGCGGGGTACGTCGACGAGGACATCGAGCCGCACCTCGTGACCCCCGCCACCGCCTGCGCGGCGCCTCAGTCTCCGGCCCCGGCGCCCACGCCGACGCCGACGCCGTCGGAGAGCACCTCCGCCCCGGCCGGGGAGACCGGCGCCCCGGCCCCGTCGTCCCCGTCCGCCTCCGTCAGCGAGAGCACAGCTCCGGCCGGGGGCGCGGGCAGCGCGCCGTCCCCGGCCGGTGAGGCCGGCCTCGCCGAGACCGGCGCCGGCTCCCGTACCGGCCTGATCGCCGGTATCGCCGCCGCCCTGGTCGTGATCGGCGGCGGTGCGGTGTTCCTCGGCATGCGCCGCCGCGGGGCGAAAAGCGACCGCTGACGCACCGCGCCGTGCGGCCCGCCCCCGGACCGGGGGCGGGCCGCACCCTCATCCGAAGCTGGCCCGCTCCAGCCAGAGGTCCAGCAGCTCCCGCTCGCCGAGCACCTCCAGCCCCGGCGTCTCCACGGGCAGCCTGCGGTAGAAGGCGAGCAGGAGGGGGGTCAGCGGCCCGCGGAGCGCGACGGTCGCCTTCTCGTGGCCGCGCCGCCAGGCGACACCGTCCCCGGTCAGCTCGATCAGCCACTCGGCGTCCAGCTCGGGCGCGGTGTCGGTGGCGTGGAGATGGATACTGCGCCCGGGGCCGCGCAGCTCCCGCACCGAGGCGCCTTCCGGCAGCACCCGCTGCATGAACCGTACGATCTCCAGCCACTCGTCGATCGCGTCGGCGGCCACCTCGGGCGCGACCTCGAACGGGTGGCCGGCGGCCAGCACCGCGTCGGCCCGGTGGACGACCAGTTCATGGGTCATCCGGCGGGCCCAGAACCCGGTGGTGTGCGTCGCGCCCCAGGTCCACACCTTCACGTCGGGCCCGGCCTCCCGCAGCGCGGCGACCACCGCCTCGCCGGACTCGGCCAGCCACGCGTCCAGCGCCGCGGCGTCCCCCCGGGCCGGCGGCCCGTCGCCCCCGGGCACCCGCTCCACGGGGATCTCCTCCCCCGCCCGGGTGCGCACCAGCAGCTCCACCCAGCGCAGGGCCCCGCCGGTGTGCCGTATCAGCTCCTCCAGCGTCCAGTCGGGACAGGTCGGCACGGTCGCGGACAGGTCGGCGCCGGAAGTGATCAGGTCTCTGAACTTCCGTACCTGTTCGGTGATTTCGTCGCAGTAGCGGTCGTGGGCAAGGAGTGTCATGCCCCGCACCCTACGGCGGTCCGGTCAGCCGAGCACCACGATGTCGGCCGGGTCGAACTCCACCCCGGCCTCCGCCCCGACCTCCGGCGCCGCCCGCAGCGCGCACGCGGCCTCCAGCGAGGGCGCGTCCCCCGGCTGGAGCCGGACGGCGACATGGGTACCCCGGAAGGTGCGCGCGGCGACCGTGCAGCGCAGCCCCTCGCCGGGGGGCACCAGACGCACGCCCGCGGGCCGCACCAGCAGGGTGCGCGCCCCCTGCGGGGCGTCCCCGGGAACCGGCACCTTGCCCCAGGGGGTGTCCGCGGCCTGCCCGGTGACGGTCGCCTCCACGACGTTCTCGAAGCCGAGGAAGCGGGCCACGAACGCGTCGGCGGGCCGCTGCCACACCTCCAGGGGCGTCCCCGACTGGGCGATCCGCCCCTCCCGCATCACCACCACCCGGTCGGCGAGCGCGAACGCCTCGCCCTGGTCGTGCGTCACGGCGAGCACCGTGGTGCCCAGCCGGCCGAACAGCTCCCGCAGCTCGACGACGAGCCGCTCCCGCAGCGAGCGGTCGAGCTGGCCGAGCGGCTCGTCCAGCATCAGCAGGCGCGGCCGGGGGGCCAGTGCCCGGGCCAGCGCCACCCGCTGCTGCTCCCCGCCGGACAGTGCGGCGACGGCCCGCCGGGCGGCCCCCGGCAGGCCGACCAGTTCCAGCAACTCCCGTACGCGATCGCTCTGTTCCGCGCGCGGCACTCCGCGGGCGCGCAACCCGAAGGCGACGTTGCCGCCCACGTCCCGCTGCGGGAACAGCTGGTGGTCCTGGAACATCAGCCCCACCTCGCGCCGGTGCGCGGGCACGCCCGCCTGGTCCCGCCCGCCGAGCAGGACCGCCCCGGCGTCCAGCGGCTGGAGTCCGGCGACCGCCCGCAGCAGCGTCGACTTGCCGCTGCCGCTCGGCCCGAGCACGCACACGGTCTCGTGCTCGGCGACCTCGAGGTCGACGGCGTCCAGCACGGCCCGCCCGCCGAAGCGGACGGTCGCGCCCCGAAGGCTGAGCAGCATCCCTAGAACTCCCCGGTCCGGTCGGTCCGCAGCCGCTCCAGCACCAGCAGGGCCACCGCGCACACCACCATCAGAATCGTCGACAGGGCCATCGCCTGCCCGTAGTTGGTCTCGCCCGGCCGTCCCAGCAGCCGTGCCACCGCGACCGGCAGCGTCGGGTTGTCGGGCCGGGCGATGAACACGGTCGCCCCGAACTCGCCCAGCGACACCGCGAAGGCGAACCCGGCGGCGACCAGCAGCGCCCGCCGCACCAGCGGCAGATCGACCTCGCGCCACACCCGCCACGGGGACGCGCCGAGCACCGCGGCGGCCTCCCGCAGCCGGGGGTCCACCGCCCGCAGCACCGGCAGCATGGTCCGCACCACGAAGGGGACGCCGACCAGGGCCTGCGCGAGCGGCACCAGGATCCAGGAGCTTCTGAGGTCTAGCGGCGGTTCGTCCAGCGCGATCAGGAAACCGAAGCCGACGGTCACCGCCGACACCCCGAGGGGCAGCATCAGCAGCGCGTCGAACCCGCGTACGAGGCGGCCCGCGTCCCGCCGGGTGAGCGCGGTCGCGGCGAGGCCGCCGATCACCACGGCGATGGCGGTGGCGGCGACGGCGTACTGGAGGGAGGTGCCGATCGCCTCGATCGGGGGGACCAGGAAGACGCCGCTGTCCGCGCTGGTCAGCGCCCGGTACGAGGCGAAGCCGGGCGCGTCCAGCGACCGCTCGACCAGCACCGCGAGCGGCAGCACCAGCAACACGGCTACGGTGACGAGGACACCGGCGAGCAGCGCCCACTGTCCCGCCCCGCGCGGCCGGCGCGCGGTCAGGGAGGCGTCCACCAGCCGCAGCGCGGTCTCCCGCCGCCGTACGGTCCGGGCGTGCACGGCGAGGATCGCGCCGACCGCGACGAACTGGATCATCGTCAGCACGGCGGCCGTCGACAGGTCGAAGACGTCGGCGGTCTGCCGGTAGATCTCCACCTCCAGGGTGGCGAAGGCGGGCCCGCCGAGGATCTGGACGACGCCGAAGGAGGTGAAGGTGAACAGGAACACCATCAGCGCGGCGGCGGCCACGGCGGGCGCCAGCGCGGGCAGGGTGACCGTGCGCCAGGCCGCCGTGCGCGAGGCGCCGAGCATCCGCGCCGCCTCCTCCTGCCGCGGGTCGAGCTGCGCCCACAGCCCGCCGACGGTGCGGACGACGACGGCGTAGTTGAAGAAGACGTGGGCGAGCAGGATCGCCCACACGGTGGTGTCCAGCCGTACGCCCCACAGCTCGTCCAGCAGCCCGCCCCGCCCGACCAGCGCGAGGAAGGCGGTCCCGACGACGACCGTCGGCAGCACGAACGGCACGGTCACCACGGCCCGCAGCACCTTTTTGCCGGGGAAGTCCAGGCGGGCGAAGACGTACGCGCCGGGCAGCGCGACCAGCAGGGTCAGCGCGGTGGAGACCAGCGCCTGCCAGGTGGTGAACCACAGCACGTGCCGGACGCCGGAGTCCGCCAGCACCTGGCCGATCCGCCCGAGGTGCCAGCCGTCGCCGTCCTTCAGCCCCCGCCCGACGATCGCGACGACGGGATAGGCGAAGAAGACCGCGAAGAACGCGACGGGCCCGGCCATGAGCGCGAGCCGCGCCGCGGCCTGGCGCCGCCGCCCGCGGGCGGCTACTTCAGAACGAGCGAGGTCCACGACTTGACCCACTCGTCACGGTGGTCGGCGATCTCGTCCGGGTCCATGGTCTGCGGGTTCTTCGCCTGCGGCCCGAACTTCGCGAAGTCCTCCGGCACCTTCGCGTCGTCCCGCACCGGGTAGACGAACATGTTCAGCGGCAGGTCGTCCTGGAACCGCTTGCCGATCAGGAAGTCCAGCAGCGCCTTGCCGCCCTCGGGGTTCTCGGCGTTGCTCAGCAGTCCGGCGTACTCCACCTGGCGGAAGCAGGTGTTGGAGGCGATGCCCGTGGGCGCCGTGTCGGGCCGGGGGTCGGCGTAGATCACCTCGGCGGGCGGCGAGGAGGCGTACGACACGACCAGCGGGCGGTCGGCCTTGGCCTTCTTGCCGGCGGCGGAGCCGGAGAACTCCTCGTTGTAGGCCTGCTCCCAGCCGTCGACCACCTTGACGCCGTTGGCCTTCAGCTTCTTCCAGTACTCCGGCCAGCCGTCGCCGTAGCGGGCGGCGGTGCCGAGGAGGAAGCCGAGGCCGGGCGAGGAGGTGGCGGCGTTCTCGGTGACCAGGAGGTTCTTGTACTCCGGCTTGATCAGGTCGTCGAAGGAGGCGGGCGGGGTGAGCCTGTGCTCGCCGAACCACTCCTTGTCGTAGTTGACGCAGATGTCACCGGTGTCGATGGGGGTGACCCGGTGCCGTTCCCCGTCGGCCCGGTACTCCGGCCCGATCCGGTCGGCGTCCTTCGGCTCGTACGGCTGGAAGAGCCCGTTGTCCAGCGCCCGCGACAGCAGGGTGTTGTCGACGCCGAAGAAGACGTCGCCCTGCGGGTTGTCCTTGGTCAGGATCGCCTTGTTCACGGCCTGGCCCGCGTCGCCGTCCTTGAGGACCCTGACCCGGTAACCGGACTCCTTCTCGAAGGCGGCGATCACGTCCTTCGACGCGGCCCACGAGTCATGGCTGACCAGCGTCACGGTCTTCGGGTCGCCGGATTCCCCGCCACCGCCGGACGACCCGCACGCCGAGAGCGTGACCAGGCCGAGTCCCACGGCCAGGATCGCGGCCTTCTTGGTGATGCCCACTGATGTCCTCCTGGGTGACCAGGAAGAGACGCGGCCCTGCCCAGACCCCCTGGAAGGTGCCCCGGGCAGGGCGCAACAGCTCGAGTGATGACCGATCTCCCTACCCAGAATGACCTGGGCCAGGTTCGGAGGGTCTGCGGCCGGTGCCGCACTCTCAGCGCTGTGGCGCTCCCCTGTCGGAATATGCGGATGTGGTGATGGTGTGCGTTCTTACGGTGGTCAGGTTACCGTTCGCTCGCGGCGAGCTGTCCGCACGCCCCGTCGATCTCCTGCCCACGGGTGTCCCGGATGGTGACCGGCACACCATGGGCGGCGATCGCCTCCACGAACGCCTTCTCGTCCTCGGGCCGCGAGGCGGTCCACTTCGAGCCGGGCGTCGGGTTGAGCGGGATCAGGTTGACGTGCACCGGCTTGCCCTTGAGCAGCCGGCCGAGCCGGTCACCGCGCCACGCCTGGTCGTTGATGTCCCGGATCAGCGCGTACTCGATGGAGAGCCGCCGGCCGGACTTCGCGGCGTACTCGAACCCGGCGTCCAGCACCTCGCGCACCTTCCACCGCGTGTTCACGGGGACGAGGGTGTCGCGCAGCTCGTCGTCGGGCGCGTGCAGCGAGATCGCCAGACGGCACTTGAAGCCCTCGTCGGCGAAGCGGTGGATGGCCGGGACCAGGCCCACCGTCGAGACGGTGATGCCGCGCTGCGACAGGCCCACCCCGTCGGGCTCGGGGTCGGTGAGCCTGCGGATGGCCCCGACGACCCGGTTGTAGTTGGCGAGCGGCTCGCCCATGCCCATGAAGACGATGTTGGACAGCCGGGCCGGACCGCCCGGCACCTCGCCGTCCCTGAGGGCCCGCATGCCGTCCACGATCTGGTGCACGATCTCCGCGGTGGACAGGTTCCGGTCCAGGCCGGCCTGTCCGGTGGCGCAGAACGGGCAGTTCATGCCGCAGCCCGCCTGCGAGCTGATGCACATGGTCACCCGGTCCGGGTAGCGCATGAGCACCGACTCGACGAGGGTGCCGTCGAACAGCCGCCACAGCGTCTTGCGGGTGGTCCCCTGGTCGGTCGACAGGTGCCGCACCACCGTCATCAGCTCCGGCAGCAGCGCCTCCCGGAGCTTGCCGCGGGAGCCGGCCGGGATGTCGGTCCACTGCTCCGGCTCGTGCGCGTACCGCGCGAAGTAGTGCTGCGAGAGCTGCTTGGCGCGAAACGGCTTCTCGCCGATCGCGGCGACGGCCTCCTTGCGCTCGGCGGGCGTGAGGTCGGCAAGGTGCCGCGGCGGCTTCTTGGCTCCGCGCGGGGCGACGAAAGTGAGTTCTCCGGGCTTAGGCATGGCGTTACCAGTGTCGCAGATCCACTTGGGTGACCCGCGGGCGTCACTCGCTACGGCTGTCGGTAGTAGCCGTCGCCGGTCGCCGTGGACGGCCCCGGACGGCCCGGAGACGGCCGGCGGAGATCACTCGCCGGCTCTCAGTCAGGGCAGGAGCGGGAGCATCTGAGTACACGTGCTCATGTGAAACACCGACGGGCCCACCATGCTGGGGCGCGTGCCGGTCGGCCGATGGCCGCCTTCAAGCGGAACCGTGGGAGGCGCGGAGCACGTGAGCGAGCCGCCGACCGGCCTGCGAAGCGGGGTCAGCATCGCACTGCTCGTCATCGACCTCTTGGTCCTCGCTTGGTTGCCGTACGGCTGTGGGACTTCCGGCTTGACGAGGCGGACAAAGCTGTAACAGCTCCTGGCCGATACGGGTCTTGGCCTCGGTGAGCCTCCGTGGTGGTCTTGCAGCGACGCGCACACGAGGGGGCAGGGTGCAGCCACTGGCAGGCGACTTGGCGAGGAACCGTCCGGGCGACGCGGTACGGCGCAAGATCCTGGAGTTACAGCCGAACCCACTGCTGAGACTGGTGGGACGCTGGTCTCCTCGGTCGGAGATTCGTAGCTGGTCGGATGGGCTGGTGGGAGAGCGCGTCACCGGCCGGCGGCTGGACAGGCTGCGCGGGCGCGGCTGGTACACGCTCCACGCCATTCAGTGGACCAGCGGCGCCGACATCGACCATCTCGCCATCGGTCCCGCCGGCGTCTTCTCCATCAATTCCAAACGGCACCGCGGCAAGTCCGTCTGGTACGGCGATGCGGCCATCACGGTGAACGGGGTGGCGCAGCGCCACATCGCGGTGAGCCAGTCGGAAGCGCGCCGAGTATCGCGCGCCTTGTCCCGCCGCTGCGGGCTCGTTGTCCGGGTCCGCCCGGTGATCTCCGTGGTGCACGCGGCGAAGCTCAAGGTCAAGAACACGAACCCGCCGGTGCTCGTCCTCGATGTGGAGCACCTGGAGCGAGTCCTCTCGGGGCTGACGCCCGAGCTATCGGCCGGCCAGGTGGCGCATGTCTACAGCGTGGCGCGGGACGCGCGGACATGGGGCCGCTGATCAGACTCCGATGCCATAGCCGAGTACCTGGGGCTGCCGCGATCAGAGCTTCCTCGATCGCGCCGCTCAACAGTCGGTCGACGCGGTAGGTCTGACGTAGGACTTCGAGAGGGTCCGATGTCCCTGCCAGCCGGGGTGTGGCTCGGGGGTCCGCCGCGAGCCGGCAGAGGTCCCGCGCGGCCTGGGGCGCCGGCACGTGACCCCAACAAGGCCCCTACCCGCGCCGAACGCGCTGGCAGGGGGCTTGTCGCTGCCCGGCTACCGCCAGTTCTCCGGGCTTAGGCATGGCTCTGCCCGTGTCACAGGCGCGCGAAGCGGGGCCCGCCGTCCTGTGGACGGCGGGCCCCGCTTCACAGAAGTCGCGGGTCAGCCCGCGCCGACGAACACCACCAGGAGCAGCCAGACCACCGGCGCCGTGGGCAGCAGCGAGTCCAGGCGGTCCATGATGCCGCCGTGGCCGGGCAGCAGCGAACCCATGTCCTTGATGCCCAGGTCCCGCTTGATCATCGACTCGCCGAGGTCGCCGAGCGTGGCGCTGGCCGCGACCGCGAGGCCGAGCAGCAGGCCCTGCCACCAGGAGCCGCCGTCGATCAGGAACTGCATGAAGAGCGCGCCCGCGGCCATCGCGAACGCGACGGCCCCGAGCAGGCCCTCACGGGTCTTGCCGGGGCTGATGCGGGGCGCGAGCTTCTTGCGGCCGAAGCGCCAGCCGACGGCGTAGGCGCCGGTGTCGCTGACGACCGTCAGCACCAGGAAGGTCAGGACGCGGGCCGGGCCGTCGTCCGCCGTCAGCATCAGCGCCACGAACGTGGCGAGGAACGGCACGTAGAAGGCGGCGAAGACGCCCGCCGTGACGTCCTTCAGATAGTTCTCGGGCGGTTCGGTCATGCGCCAGACCAGCACCGCCAGCGCGGTCAGCGCCATCGCCACCCAGGCGGCCTCGGGGCCGCCCGCGTACCCGGCGACGACCATGGCGGCGCCGCCGACGGCGAGCGGCACCAGGGGCGCCTTGATGCCCTTGCGCTCCTGGAGCCGTTTGTTCAGCTCCCACAGGCCGACCACGACGGCGACCGCGATCACACCGACGAAGACGGCCTTGACGATGAAGAGCGACGCGACGATCACCGCGCCGAGTCCGAGCCCGACCCCTATCGCGGCACCCAGGTCGCGCCCCGCGCTCTTCTTCTGCGGGGGCGCCGGCTGCGGGGCGTCGGGCATGGGCTCCGGATTCTGCGGCACGGCCCCGGAGGGCGGTGCCTGCGGCGTGTCGTGGGGCCGCGGCTGCGGCGCGTCGTACGGGTCGGTCCGCGGCGGTCCGTACGGTCCCGGCCGCGGTGTCCCGTACGGCCGCGGCTGCGGCGTCCCGTCGCGGAACAAGGGGCCGCTCAGCCGAGCGGCCCCCCGGTCGTCATCCTGGTCTCCGCCGTGTTCGGGTACGTCGGGCACGATGGGCATGGGGCGAGTCTGCTGCGCGTGCTGCGCATCGTACGCGGGACCCGCCGGGGCCGCCGCTCGGGCGGGCCCCCGGTCGGTGGGCTCCCAGTACCCGGCTTGCGGCGGCGCCCCCCAGGAAGAGTCGTTCATCAGACCTCGAGCAGCTCCGCTTCCTTGTGCTTCAGGAGCTCGTCCACCTGGGCGACGTACTTGGCGGTGGTGTCGTCGAGTTCCTTCTCCGCGCGGCGGCCCTCGTCCTCGCCGACCTCGCCGTCCTTGACCAGCTTGTCGATGGCGTCCTTGGCCTTGCGGCGCACGGAACGGATGGAGACCTTGGCGTCCTCGCCCTTGCCCTTGGCGACCTTGATGTACTCGCGGCGGCGCTCCTCGGTCAGCTCGGGGAACACCACGCGGATGATGTTGCCGTCGTTGCTCGGGTTGACGCCCAGATCGGAGTCGCGGATGGCCTGCTCGATGTTGCGCAGGGCGCTCTTGTCGAAGGGGGTCACCACGGCCATGCGCGGCTCGGGCACGGAGAACGAGGCCAGCTGGTTGATCGGCGTCGGCGCGCCGTAGTAGTCGGCCACGATCTTGTTGAACATCGCCGGGTGCGCACGGCCCGTGCGGATCGCGGCGAAGTCCTCCTTGGCGACCACGACGGCCTTCTCCATCTTCTCCTCGGCCTCGAGGAGGGTCTCTTCGATCACCACTTGCTCCTGCGTGTCTTGAGTAGGCCCGGCTGCGGTTCCTTGTCGGGGGCGGCGGCCGGCTGCGTCGCGTCTTCTTCCTGCACGGTTCCCGACCGGCAGGACATTGTCCATCCCCCGGCCCGGCTCCGTCCCGTCCGTCCCTCTTACAGGTGGTACGGACAGGGCGGTGCCCGAAGACGGGGGCGGGTGGGGAGTCAGTCCCGGCTGCCCTCGTCGCCCACCAGCGTGCCGATCTTCTCACCCTTGACGGCGCGGGCGATATTGCCCTCCTTCAAAAGCTCGAAGACCACGATCGGGAGCCTGTTGTCACGGCAGAGGGTGACGGCCGTGGCGTCGGCGACCTTCAGGTCGCGGGTGATGACCTCGCCGTAGCCGAGCGCGTCGAACTTGACCGCGTCGGGGTTGGTCTTCGGGTCGGAGTCGTAGACGCCGTCGACGCCGTTCTTGCCCATCAGCAGCGCCTCGGCGTCGATCTCCAGGGCGCGCTGGGCGGCGGTGGTGTCGGTGGAGAAGTACGGCATGCCCATGCCCGCGCCGAAGATGACGACGCGGCCCTTCTCCAGGTGGCGCACGGCGCGCAGCGGGATGTACGGCTCGGCGACCTGGCCCATGGTGATGGCGGTCTGCACGCGGCAGTCGACGCCTTCCTTCTCCAGGAAGTCCTGTAGGGCGAGGCAGTTCATGACGGTGCCGAGCATGCCCATGTAGTCGGACCGGGCGCGGTCCATGCCACGCACCTGGAGCTCCGCGCCCCGGAAGAAGTTGCCTCCGCCGATGACGATCGCGATCTGCGCGCCGTCCCGGACGACGGCCGCGATCTCGCGGGCGATGGCGTGCACCACGTCGGGGTCGACGCCCAGGCCGCCGCCACCGGAGAAGGCCTCTCCGGACAGCTTCAGCAGAAACCGGCCGCGTACTTTGCCGTCGTCGCTCTTGTCGGCCTTGGTGGTCATGGAGATCCCGCCTCTGTTACGTGTTGCACATACGAAGGAGGCCATCGCCGGTGGGTGGTTCGCATCCCATACGCGGCAATGGCCTCCTCGTCAGTTCTGCTGTCGTCCGCCGCCCGCGTGTGCGGATCGGCCTGCGCGAACGGCGCGGACGACTGCTGTCGACCCTACCGGGGTCGGGTGTCCGTCGCGGAACGGACTCAGATGCCGACCTTGATGCGCGTGAAGCGCTTCAGGGTGACACCGGCCTCGTCCAGGACCTTCTGGACGGACTTCTTGTTGTCCAGCGCGTACGGCTGGCCGAGCAGCGTGGCGTCCTTGAAGAAGCCGTTGAGGCGACCCTCGACGATCTTCGGCAGGGCGGCCTCGGGCTTGCCCTCGGCGCGGGTGGTCTCCTCGGCGATGCGGCGCTCGGCCTCGACGACCTCGGCCGGGACGTCCTCCTTGGCGAGGTACTTCGGCGCGAAGGCGGCGATGTGCTGGGCGACGCCCTTGGCGACCTCGGCGTTCGGCTTGTCGAACTCGACGAGGACACCGATCTGCGGCGGCAGGTCGGGCATCGTGCGGTGCATGTAGGCCGCGACGTAGCCGTCGGAGAACTGCGCGAAGCGGTCCAGGACGATCTTCTCGCCGAGGTTGGCGTTGGCCTCGTCCACGAACGCCTGGACGGTCTTGCCGGGCTCGATCTCGGAGGAGAGCAGCGCCTCGATGTCGGCCGGGGAGGTCTTGGCGACGTGCTCGGCGATGGCCTTGGCCACGGCCTGGAACTTCTCGCCCTTGGCGACGAAGTCCGTCTCGCACTTCAGCTCCACCAGGACACCGGAGGAGTTGTCGTCGGCGATGATCGAGACGACGGCGCCGTTCTCGGCGGAGCGGCCCTCGCGCTTGGCGACGCCCTTCTGGCCCTTGATGCGGAGCGCCTCGACGGCCTTGTCGACGTTGCCCTCGGCCTCGTCCAGCGCCTTCTTGCAGTCCATCATGCCGGCGCCCGTGAGCTCACGAAGCTTCTTGACGTCGGCGGCGGTGTAGTTCGCCATGAGTCTGTGAATCTTTCTCGAAGTCTGGAAGATCGAAGGTCTGCGGGGTGCGCGACCCATGGAGACGGGGCGCGCTGTCCTTCCGCCGACCTACGGGTGAACGGCGGGAGCGGAGTTCATGTCACCGCTCCCGCCGTCAACTCGGACGCTGACGGGTCAGGCCTGCTCGGCCTCGGCGGCCGGGGCCTCGTCGGCCGGAGCTTCGGCGGCGGCCTCGGCCGGCTTCTCGGCCTCGCCCTCGGCGGCGGCCGGGGCCTCGTCGGCCTTCTTCTCACCCTCGAGCAGGTCGCGCTCCCACTCGGCGAGCGGCTCGCCCGCGGCCTTGTCACCCTTGCCGGCCTCGGCGACACCGGAGCGGGCCATCAGACCCTCGGCGACGGCGTCGGCGATCACGCGGGTGAGCAGGGTGACGGAGCGGATCGCGTCGTCGTTGCCCGGGATCTTGTAGTCGACCTCGTCGGGGTCGCAGTTGGTGTCGAGGATGGCGACGACCGGGATGTTGAGCTTCCGGGCCTCGCCGACCGCGATGTGCTCCTTCTTGGTGTCCACGATCCAGACGGCGCTGGGCACCTTCTGCATCTCGCGGATACCGCCGAGGGTCTTCTCCAGCTTGGCCTTCTCGCGGGAGAGGACCAGGAGCTCCTTCTTGGTCAGACCGGAGGACGCGACGTCCTCGAAGTCGATCTGCTCCAGCTCCTTCAGGCGCTGCAGACGCTTGTAGACGGTCGAGAAGTTGGTGAGCATGCCGCCCAGCCAGCGCTGGTTGACGTAGGGCATGCCGACGCGGGTGGCCTGCTCGGCGATGGCCTCCTGCGCCTGCTTCTTCGTACCGACGAACATGACCGTGCCGCCGTGGGCGACGGTCTCCTTGACGAACTCGTAGGCGCGGTCGATGTACGACAGCGACTGGAGCAGGTCGATGATGTAGATGCCGTTGCGCTCGGTGAAGATGAAGCGCTTCATCTTCGGGTTCCAACGACGGGTCTGGTGACCGAAGTGGACGCCGCTCTCCAGCAGCTCCCGCATCGTGACGACGGCCATGGCCGTACTCTCCTTGAGTTCTCGGTTGTGCCGCGGATGCCGGACGGCTCCCGCGCCTGACGCCCGCGGTGCGCCGTGCCGCGAAGGACCGAGGGGCGCTGATACCGGGAGACCGGCGCGTGCCGGCCCCCGGTACCGGGGCGTGCGAAGTCGACCCGGTGGCCCGGGTCGCCATCAGAAGTGTACGGGACCCGCGGGGCGCCGGGTGACGCCGCTGTCCACAACCGGCGAGTGGTCCACAGGCCCGGGCCGTGCCCGGCGGCGGTGCGGGAGGGTCGCGGCATGCGACTGAGGCGATGTGTGCATCCGTGTACGTGGCCGGCGCTCCTGTCGGCGCTGCTGCTGGCGCCGGCCCTGCCGCCGGGCCCGGCCCCGGCGGCGGTGGCCGCCGGCGGCGGGCGGTCCGCCGGCCCCGCGGTGCCGGCCGTCGGCCGCGTCTGGCCGGTCGGCGCCCGTCCCCCGGTCCTGCGCGGCTGGGACCCTCCGCCCGCTCCGTACGCCCCCGGTCACCGCGGCGTGGATCTCGCCGCGCCGCCGGGCACTCCGGTGCGGGCGGTGGCACCGGGGCGGGTGTCCTTCGCGGGCCGGGTGGCCGGAAAGGGCGTCGTCTCGGTCGAGCTGGCGGGCACGGGCGGGACGCCCCTGCGGACGACGTACGAACCCGTCCGGGCGTCGGTGCGCGCGGGCGAGACGGTCGCGGCGGGCGAGGTGGTCGGCGCGGTGGAGGCGGCGGGGTCGCACTGCGCGGCGCCGTGCCTGCACTGGGGCCTGCGCGGCGAGGGGACCTATCTGAACCCCTTGACGCTGCTGCCGCCGTGGCTGCTGGGCACGGGCCCCTCGCGCCTGCTGCCGGTGCTGGGTGTACCGCTGCCGCCGTGACGGCGGTCGCCTGCCGGCCCGTCCGGCACCGGCGACCGGTCCGCGGTGGCCGGTGCGAAACGGTACGGGCCGTTCGCCCGCGCCGTCCCCGCGGCGACGTCACACCGCCGCGTCGAGGATAAGGGCGCCCACCGCCCGGGAACCGCGCAGCCGGGCGGCAGCAACCGGTCGCTGTCCGGCCACCGGCGCCCCGCGTCGGCGTCCGGGCGGCGATCCGCCGCCCCGGCGGGACCGGACTACGGGCCCGGCCACCGGTGCCGGCGGCCGCGCACCGCTTGCCGCCGGCACCTGCCGCGTCAGCCGCGTACGCCCCGCAGCGCCATCGAGACCGCCGCGTCCGTGACCGACGCGGGGTCCTCCGCGGCCCCCAGTTCGATGCGGCGCACCGCCGCGTCGACGACCCCTTGCAGCAGCATCGCCGCCAGCCGGGGCTGCGCGTGTCCCATCTCCCCCAGCGCCTCGACGATCATCGCGATCAGGCCGCCGTGGGCGGCGCGGATCTTCTCCCTGGCGCCGGCGTCCAGCTCGCTCGCCGAGATCGCCACCACGGCCCGGTGCCGCCGGTCGCCGACGAGTTCCAGCTGCTTGCGGACATACGCCTCGACCTTCGCCTCCGGCCCGTCGACCGCGGCCATCGCCGCCTCGACCTCCGCCGCCCAGACCGGGAAGTCGACCGCGCAGAGCTCCTCGACGACCGCCGCCCGCGACCGGAAGTACTCGTACACGGACGACCGGGCAAGCCCCGTGCGCTCCGCGAGGGCCGGGAAGGTCAGCGCCTCCGTCCCGCCCTCGGACAGCAGGGAGCGTGCCGCGTCCAGCAGGGCGGCACGCTGCATCGACCGGTGCTCGGCCACGGAGGCCGCTCGAATCCTTGGCACGTCGTCCACTTTACGGACGCGCCACCGCCGACGGGACCCGTCCCCGTCCCGGCACGGCCGCCGCGCCTCCCCTGGAGGGCGGCTCAGCGTCCGAATCCTGCCAGCTTCGCCCGCAATTGGAGCACCGACTTGGTGTGGATCTGGCTGACCCGGCTCTCGGTCACGCCCAGCACGTTCCCGATCTCGGCGAGGGTGAGGCCCTCGTAGTAGTACAGCGTGACGACGGTCTTCTCCCGGTCGGGCAGGGTGTTGATGGCCCGTGCGAGGAACCGCCGCAGCTCCCGGTCCTCGGCCACCTCCACCGGGTTGTCGGCGGCGGTGTCCTCCAGGGTGTCCATGAGGCTCAGCCGGTCGCCGCCCTCGCCCCCGACGTGCAGCAGCTCCTCCAGGGCCACCACGTTGGCCAGCGACAGCTGGCTGAAGACGGAGTGCAGTTCCTCCACGGCGATGCCCATCTCGGCGGCCACCTCGCTCTCCGTGGGGGTCCGCCGCAGCCGCGCCTCCAGGGTGGCGTAGGCCCGTTCCACGTTCCGCGCCTTCTGCCGCACCGAGCGCGGGATCCAGTCCAGTGCCCGCAGTTCGTCGATCATCGCGCCCCGGATGCGCGTGATCGCGTACGTCTCGAACTTGATCTCGCGGTCGATGTCGAACTTCTCGATCGCGTCGATCAGCCCGAACACCCCGGAGGAGACGAAGTCCGCCTGCTCGACGTTGGGCGGCAGCCCGACGCTCACCCGGCCCGCCACGTATTTCACCAGGGGCGAGTAGTGCAGGATCAGCTGCTCCCGCAGCCGCTCGTCCCCTGTCGCCTTGTACGACCGCCACAGCTCGTCGAGCGTCGAGGGGGCGGGCGGCCGCACGCTGCCACCGTCCCGGGCGGCTGGGGGGATCGCCGCCCGGTCGGACCCGGAGGTGTGCTGGGGCATTCGTCGCCTTGTGCCGTTCTGCCGTGGAGTGGGGTGCCTGGGTGACCTGTCGTCCCGGGCCTGCTTGCCGATCTGTGTGGGGTCCTCGTGAGCGTAGCGTGACTGGGCTGTCGCGGTGCGCGAACAAGAGAGTGCGGATCGTCCGCGGATACGTTCCATCGGACACCGCACCGGATGCATGATGATCGCTCTGCGTGATCACGCACATGCCTCAACTGCGGTAATTCCCAAGGGTGTCGGCGTTCCCTCGGACGGCCGAACACGGTCGGTCAGCCGGGTGGCCGAGCGGCCCGGCTCGGCGACACGGCCTGGCGTGTCAACTTCCAGCCGTCGTCGTGTCGTTCGACGTAACCGAGTGCTCGAAGCTCGTACAGTCTCGCGATCGCGTCGTCCTCCGTCGTCCGGGCGTCCCGGGCGATCTCGGACGGCAACGCCGCCCGGCCCGCCGGGAGGGCGGCCAGCACCTGGCGGGCGGGCCCGGTCAGCAGGTCGGTGGGGAGCACCGGCCCGCGCCGTTCGGGGGCCAGCTCCCCCATCGCCCCGACCAGCTCCACGACGTCCGCGGCGTCGGTCACGAGTGCGGCGCCCCCGCGCAGCAGTTCGTGCACGCCCGCGGAGAGCCCGCTGGTGGCCGGGCCGGGCACGCCCATCGTGTGCCGGCCCAGGCGTTGTGCCGCCCGGGCCGTGGCCAGGGAGCCGCTGCGGTGGGCGGCCTCGACGACCACGGTGCCGCGGGTGAGCGCGGCGATCACCCGGTTGCGCAGGACGAACCTGCTCGGCGTCGGATGCTCGCCCGGTGGCAGCTCCCCCACCACCAGTCCCTGCTCCGCGATGCGGGTGATCAGCCCGGCGTGCCCGCGCGGGTAGGGGCGGTCGACGCCGCAGGCGAGGACGGCGACGGTGGCCCCGCCCGCGCCGAGGGCGCCCCGGTGGGCGGCGCCGTCGATGCCGTAGGCGCCGCCGGAGACGACGACCCAGCCGCGTTCGGCGAGACCGGCGGCGAGCGTGGCCGCCATGTGGGCGCCGTACCCGGTGCAGGCCCGGGCACCGACCACGGCCACCGACCGCAGTGCCCATATGCGCAGGTCGGGCCGGCCGCGGACCCACAGTCCCAGGGGCCGGGCATCGCCCAGGTCGTCGAGCTGGCCCGGCCATTGCGCGGTGCCGGGGCAGACGAACCGCACGCCGGCGGCGTGGGCGGCGGCCAGGTCGCCGCGCGGGTCGGCCCGTGCGGCCCTCGCCCGCAGCCCCGCCCACCGCTTGGCGCTCACGCCCGGCAGGGCCGGCCCGTCCGCGCGCAGCCGCCGGGCCGCCTCCCGGACTCCGCACTCCCGCACCCATCGCCCGCCGGCCTCGTCGCCGGGCTCGATGACCCTGGTGAGGAAGACCCGGTCGAGCAGCTCCGGGTCCGCCGCGCCCCCGGCGTTCACGGCAGCGCCCCGATGGCCATGGGCACGCCGCGCGGCACGCCGGTCCGCAGTTGCAGGGCGAGGGCCACGTCCGTGGCGTCGGGGCGGTCGTGGCCGGCCAGGTCGGCGACGGTCCAGGCGACGCGGAGCACCCGGTCCAGGCCGCGGGCGGTCAGCACGCCCCGCTCCAGGCTCCGCTCCGCCTCGTCCATCGCGCCCGGCGCGGCCGGCCAGCGGTGGCGCAGCTCGCGCCCGGGGACCTCGCTGTTGCTGCGCCACGGCGTGCCGGCCAGACGCGCGCCGGCCCGCTCCCGGGCCGCCCGGACGCGTGTGGCGACGGTCGCGGTGGACTCGCCGCGGGCGCCGCGCCCCGCCAGTTCGGCGCGGGTGACGCGGTCCACCTCGACGCGCAGGTCGACCCGGTCGAGCAGCGGGCCGGAGAGCCGGGCCTGGTAGCGGCGGACCGCCGAGGGCGGGCACTCGCACAGGTCGTCCCGCCGCGAGAAGCGCCCGCAGGGACAGGGGTTGGCGGCGAGGACCATGAGGAACTTCGCCGGGAACCGCACCACGCCCGCGCTGCGCGCGATGACGACGTGTCCGGCTTCCAGGGGCTGCCGCAGGGCGTCCAGGGCGTGACCGCTGAACTCGGGGGTCTCGTCGAGGAAGAGGATGCCCCGGTGGGCGAGCGAAACGGCTCCGGGCCGGGCGATGCCGGGGCCGCCGCCCACGAGTGCCTGCATGGTGGCCGAGTGGTGCGGGGCGCAGTAGGGGGCCGTGTCGATGAGCGGTTTGCCCGGCGGCAGCAGGCCGGCGACCGAGTGCACCGCCGTGACCTCCAGCGACTCCGGCCGGCCGAGCGGGGGCAGGATCGCGGGGAGCCGCTCGGCGAGCATGGTCTTCCCGGCGCCCGGCGGTCCCTCCAGGAAGAGGTGGTGGCCGCCCGCCGCGGCGACCTCCGCCGCCGTGCGCGCCGAGAGCTGGCCGACGACGTCGGCGAGATCGTGGCCGTAATCGGGCGGCGCCGCTCCGACGGCGTGCAGGCCCGCCCCCGGGACGCGCAGGCCGGCCGCCATGGGGTCGGGGCGGTCCGGCTCCGCCGGCTCCTCCTCGGGCACCGGCTCGTCCGCGAGGACGGCGATCAGCTGGCGCAGGGTGCGCACCCCCAGCACCGAGACGCCGGGCACCAGGGACGCCTCGGCGGCGGCGCACTCCGGCACGACCACCTGGTCGAAACCGGCGTCCGCGGCGGCCAGCACCGCCGGCAGGATGCCCCTGACCGGCCTGACCCGCCCGTCCAGGCCCAGCTCGCCGATCATCACGATGTCGGCGAGCACGCGGGGGTCGATCCGCTCGGCGGCGCCGAGGACGGCGCTGGCGACGGCGAGGTCGTAGCCGCTGCCCGCCTTGGGCACCGACGCCGGGCTGAGGCCCACGGTGAGCTTCTTCTGGGGCCACTCGGCCCCGGAATTGACCACGGCCGCCCGGACCCGGTCCCGGCTCTCCGACAGGCTCTTGTCGGGCAGTCCCACCAGCGTGAACGCCGCGACGCCCGGTTCGAGGTCGGCCTGGACCTCCACGACCACGCCCTCGACGCCCACCAGGGCCACCGAGCACGTCCGCGCGAACCCCATCACGCCACCCCCCGCACGTGCTCGACCACGGGCGCGCCGCGTTCGGGCAGCACCACGCCGACCAGGTCGATCCGGGCGCCGCCGGTGGGTGCCGCGCCGTGGGCCTGGATCCAGCGCTCGGCGAGCCGCCGCAGCCGCTCGGCCTTCTCCGGCCGCACCGCGGCCATCGGATGTTCGAAGCGGCCGCCCCGGCGGGTCTTCACCTCGCAGAAGACCAGGACGTCCCCGTCCCGGGCCACGATGTCGATCTCACCGGTCCGGCCGCAGCGCCAGTTGCGCTCCAGGACCGTCATGCCGGTCTCGGACAGCCGCCGCGCGGCCAGATCCTCGCCGTACCTTCCCAGCGCACCTCGTGCGTTCATCTCGGCACCACCTCCGGTGCCAACGATGAGGGCCGACCGGCGACCTTTTGGATCTCGGTGGACGGCTCGGTGGTTGTGGAGAACTCGCTCACCCACTCGGGTGACGATCACCCCTGTCGCGGCGCGGCGCCGCCCGGCGACAGGCCGATCGTCACCCGCTCGGCAGCTCCAAATCGCTCTTGTTGAGCTCCTCGATGTTCACGTCCTTGAACGTGAGCACCCGTACCTGCTTGACGAAGCGGGCCGGCCGGTACATGTCCCAGACCCACGCATCCGCCATGGTGACTTCGAAAAACACCTCGCCCTGGACCGAGTGGACCTGCATCTCGTAGTCGTTGGTCAGATAGAAGCGCCGCTCGGTCTCGATCACGTATTTGAACAGACCGACGACATCGCGGTACTCCCGGTAGAGCTTGAGCTCCATCTCGGTCTCGTACTTCTCGAGGTCCTCGGCGCTCATGGCATGTTCCCCTTCAGCCGTGCGATCCCACCATTGTGCGCCAGTCCCGCGAGCCCCTAGACGATTTCCGGGTCAAGGGTCACGGGCCCGGCCGGGGGACCTTCGTCGAGCAGCGTGCGCAGCAGCTCGGCGAGTCTGGTCGGATACACCGTCTCATGTGCCCCCGCCAGTTCCTCGCACGTCCACCAGCGCGCTCCTGCGACGCTGCGCCGTTCCAGTTCGGTCAGGCCCGCCGCCACGGTCGCCGTCTGGGCCGTCCGGGCCAGGTAGTACCACTCGTCCTGGTCCCAGCGGCGACCGGCGAACGGGAAGGAGCACCGCCGTCGCCACAGCACCGGGCCCAGGTCGACGTCGGTGATGCCCGTCTCCTCGGCGAGTTCCCGCAGGGCGGCCTGGGCACGGGTCTCGTCGCCCTCGACCCCGCCTCCGGGGGTGAACCACCAGTCGTCCGCCGGATCGTCCGGTTCGTGCCCGTGCAGCAGGAGAATGCGGTCGCGCGGGTCGAGCAGCACCACCCGGGCGACCTTGCGCAGCCCGCCCTCGTACGTGTCCTGCCCCGCCTCCGTCGGCTCAGCGGCCACCGGCGGTCTCCGTCCCGGACCGGGCGCGGGAGGCGGCGGCCCGCCTGGCCAGCGGACCGTAGGCCGCGCCGCCGAAGATCAGCACGGTGCCCGCGGCCACCAGCGCCACGAGCGTGCGCAGCGGGCCGGGCGAGGACAGGGCGCCGAGCGCCTCGAAGCCGGTCGGCCGCTGGAGCATGCCGTCCATGGGCCAGACGACGGCGTCGACGCGCGCTTCGACGGCGCCGCTCGCCACGGTGCCCCGGGCCGCCTCGGTCAGGTGGGCGGTGGAGTCCAGGGAGCTGTCGCGTTCGTCGCCGAGCAGGAACAGGCGTCCCCGCGGCACGGTCACGGTGGGGAAGGGACCGGTCTCGGCCGCGGCGCCCTCGGGCAGGTAGGGCTCGTCGATCTTCTCGCCGTTGACGGTCAGCTTGCCGTCCCGGCAGCAGGAGACGGTGTCACCGCCGACGGCGACCACACGCTTGACCATGGGGGCGTTGGACCAGGTGGCGTCCTTGAAGACCACCACGTCTCCGCGGCGGACCTCCCCGCCGTCGACGCGCTGGGCCAGGACGCGGTCGCCGGCGTCGATGGTCGGCGCCATCGAGCGGGTCGGCACGGTGTACGGCCGGTAGACCACCGCTCCCCAGGCGAAGCCGCCCAGGAACAGCGCCAGCCCCAGCGCCACGGCCAGCCCCGACAGCCGCTGCCCGGTCCGGCTGCCGGCCGGGCTCGTGTTCACACCACCGCCGCGCGGTGCCGTACGTGTCGTGCTCTCGCCACCCATGGGTTGGCACCCTACCCGGCGGTACCCGGGCGGGTCAGCCCCGCGCCGGGGATCACCCCCGCGGGCGTACGGGCCGCTGTCCCGGCCGAAGCGTCAGCGGGTCTCGGCGGGCGCGATCCGCCGGCGCCGCCACAGCACGAGCGGCACCGCACCGGCGAGGGCGAGGCCCTGCGGCGCCACCGAGAGGGCACCGGCCGCCGCGGCCCCGGCGTTCAGGCCGGGCTGGTCGAAGGTGTCCGGGACCGGGAGGGTGTCCCAGCGGTTGACCGGCCAGGCGATCACGATGGCGCGGCCGACGACCTCGCTCACCGGGACCATGCCGTGGTGCCGGTCGGCCTGGTTGTACCGGGAGTCCCGGGAGTTCTGGCGGTGGTCGCCCATGACCCAGATGTAGCCCTCGGGGACCTTGACCTTGAACTGCCCGCCGTTGTCGTCGAGGCTGCACGGCGTGTTGCCGGGATAGACGAAGTCCCGGTCGTCCAGCGCCTTGCCGTTGACCTTGACCGGCCCGGTGCTGTCGCACTCGACCGTGTCGCCGCCGACGCCGATCACGCGCTTGATGAGGTCCTTCTCCTCGGCGGACGGCATCAGCCCGATCCAGCTGAGGAACTCCTGGAGGGGGTTGGGGTCGACCGTCGGCTCGCCTGCCAGCCAGTTGTCGGGGTCGTGGAAGACGACCACCTCACCACGCTCGGGCTCGGAACCGAACCAGGGGGTGAGCTTGTCGACCAGGACCCGGTCGCCCTGCTGGAGGGTGTTCTGCATCGAGTCGGAGGGGATCGAGAACGCCTGCACCAGGAACGTCTTGATCAGCAGCGCCAGTACGAGCGCGATGCCGATCAGGATCGGCAGTTCCTTCCAGAAGGAGCGCTGCTTCCTGGCCTCCTTGGGGGACCGCTTCGCCTCCGGCCCCTGGTCCTCGCTTCCACCGGTCTGCTCGCCCGTCACCGTGCCGTCCTCAGCCATCGTCCGGGAGCCCGGGGCCGCGGGGGTGCCGGCCGAACCGGCCGCTTCCACGGGGCGTCCGCGGTGCTCCTCGCCGTCGTGTCCCGACCGTGCGCCAACCGCCACATCCCCCACGCCAACTCCTCACTCTGTGCCGCCGCCCGCCCCATGTACGGCGCAGGCCCACCACTCCCATAACGAGCGGGAGTTCCGCAGGGCTCGGGAGCTGGATCATTCCGTTCGGATCGTCGGGGGCAACCCTATGCGACAGGCCGGGCCCGGCGGTCGATCCGGAGGCCGCGTCGCCCACGGACGCGTACGTGTCCGGCTCCCCCAGCGTGCTCCAGTGGCCGAACGGCCAGGCGATGACCATGGCCCGTCCGACCACCTGGTCCTCGGCGACCGTGCCGCCGTAGCCCCGGTCCCGGTGGACGCGGGAGTCGGCCGAGTTGGACCGGTGGTCGCCCATCACCCACAGCCGCCCCTCGGGGACCGTGACGTCGAA
This sequence comes from Streptomyces sp. NPDC052020, assembly GCF_040680575.1. Classification (NCBI taxonomy): domain Bacteria; kingdom Bacillati; phylum Actinomycetota; class Actinomycetes; order Kitasatosporales; family Streptomycetaceae; genus Streptomyces; species Streptomyces sp. NPDC052020. The sequence continues at coordinate 150,288 of NZ_JBFAWY010000007.1, read as the reverse complement.
GCGGATGGTGGAGGGGGCGTCGCCGGGATGGAGGTAATCCTCGTCCAGCGGGACGCCGTTGACGGTGACCCGGCCCTGGGCGTCGCAGCAGCTAACGCGGTCGCCGCCGACGCCGACGACCCGCTTGATGAGGTCCTTCTCGTCGTCGGAGGGCAGCAGGCCGATGAAGGTGAGCCCCTCCTTGATCTGCTTGACGACGACCGGATCCTCCTTCGCGGGCGTCTGTTCGCCCCGGAGCCAGCCGCCGGGGTCGCGGAAGACGACGACGTCCCCGCGCTGCGATCGCGCCCCGAACCACGGAGTGAGCTTGTCGACCAGGACCCGGTCGCCGATCCGGATGGTCTGCTCCATCGAACCCGAGGGGATCACGAACGCCTGGACGAGGAACGTCTTGAGCACCAGCGCGATGAGGACGGCGACACCGACGAGCAGCGGGATCTCCTTCATCACGCCGCGCCTGCGGCGCCGTTTGACCTTGCGCTGGAGCTTGCGCCGCTCGGCACGGGTCCGGCCGCCCGCCGGGCCGCCGGTGCGGCGGGCTCCCGTGGACGGCGGGGCGCCGGCCGGGCCGCCGGAGGCGCCGCGGGGCCGGCCGCGGTTACCCATGGCCGCCCTCTCCCGCCGGCACCGCCTCCGCCCGGCCGGCGTCCCGTCCCGCGGCGGGCACGCGCGCGTAGGCCCCGGGGCGGTCCAGACGGGTGGCGTGGCCGAAGGGCCAGACGATCCAGTCGGCCCGGCCGATCACCTCGTGCACGGGGATCATGCCGCCGCCCGGCGAACCCAGGTGGTCCCGGGAGTCGCTGGAATCGCCGCGGTGGTCACCGAGGACGAACAGCCTGCCCTCGGGCACGACGACGTCGAAGCGGACCGTGGAGGGGCTGTCGCCGGGGTACAGGAAGGCCGACTCGTCGACCGGCCTGTCGTTCACCTCGATCCTCCCCTCGCCGTCGCAGCAGACCACGTGGTCGCCGCCCACACCGACAACGCGTTTGATGTAGTCGCCGTGCCCGAAGTACCCGGTGCCGTCGAACACGACGATGTCGCCGCGCTGCGGCCCGGCCCCGAAACGGTAGGCCAGCTTGTTGACGAGGACCCGGTCACCGATCCGCAGTCCGTTCTCCATCGATCCGCTGGGGATCCGGAACGGCTGGAGGACGAAGGTGAAGACCAGCAGCAGGCACAGCGGCAGCGCCAGTACGGCCACGGTGAACCACCCGCCCGGCACCCACTGGGCGATCCGTGCCGCCAACGCGAAACGCGACCGCCCCTCCGGCCGCTCCGGTTCCGAGGGTTCCTCGGTGCCGGAAGGACGGGGGGAGCGGTCGCGCTCCGTCGGCTGTGCTTCGGTGTCCATCGGGGCCAGATGTTATCCGGCCCCGCTGTGAACCCCCGAGCGCGCTCAGTTCTCGCGCTTCTCCTTGATCTTCGCCGCCTTGCCGCGCAGCTCGCGCAGGTAGTACAGCTTGGCGCGACGCACGTCACCCTTGGTGACGAGCTCGATCTTCTCCACGATCGGGGTGTGCACCGGGAAGGTGCGCTCGACGCCGACGGAGAAGGAGACCTTGCGGACCGTGAAGGTCTCGCGCACGCCGGAACCCTGGCGGCGGATGACCACGCCCTTGAACTGCTGCACACGGGAGCGGTTGCCCTCGATGACGCGGACGTGGACGTTGACGGTGTCGCCGGGGCGGAAGGCCGGGACGTCACTGCGCAGCGACGCGGCGTCGACGGTGTCGAGCAGGTGAGACATTTCGTCTGCTTTCTTCGCTGATGCCACAGGTCATCAACGGGAACTAGGTGGTTCGGATCGGGGTCGCGCGGGTCGGGGCGGGCGTCGTCTCCCCCTGTGGCAGGGGCGCACGCCGGACCGACGCACAACAGCGGCCTATTCTTCCACGCCCGGAGTCCTGCGCCAAAATCGGCCATACGGCTCCCCGTCCGGATCCGGTTCCCAGCCCAGGATGGAGAGCATCTCACGGTCCTTCTTGTCGAAGACCCCGGGACCGCAGCGCTCGATCAGGTCGGGCCGGTGGGCCGTCGTCCGCTTCAGCGCCTCGTCGCGGCGCCAGCGGGCGATCTTGCCGTGGTGGCCGCTGAGCAGCACCTCGGGGATGTCCCGGCCGCGCCACAGGGGCGGCTTGGTGTAGACGGGCCCCTCCAGGAGGCTCGCCATGGCGCCGGGGGCGAAGGAGTCGTCGCGGTGGGACTCGGCGTTGCCGAGGACGCCGGGCAGCAGCCGGGCCACCGCCTCGGTGACGACGAGGACGGCGGCCTCGCCCCCGGCCAGGACGTAGTCGCCGATGGAGACCTCGTAGACGGGCACGCGGGTGGCGTACTCGTCGACGACGCGCCGGTCGATGCCCTCGTAGCGGGCGGGCGTGAAGATCAGCCAGGGGCGCTCGGAGAGGTGGACGGCGAGTTCCTGGGTGAAGGGGCGGCCGCTGGGGGTCGGCACGATCAGGGCGGGCTCGCCGGAGCCCGTCTCGTAGCCGTCGGCGAGCACGGTGTCCAGCGCGTCGCCCCACGGCCCGGTCTTCATCACCATGCCGGGGCCGCCGCCGTACGGGGTGTCGTCGACCGTGTTGTGCCGGTCGTACGTCCACGCGCGCAGGTCGTGCACGTGCACGTCGAGCTGCCCGCGCGCGCGGGCCTTGCCGACGAGGGAGACGTTCAGCGGTTCCAGGTACTCGGGGAAGATCGTGACGACGTCGAGCCTCATGCGTCGCCGTCCCTGGACGAGGCGATCTCGGCCCGGTCGTCGATGAGGCCCGGCGGCGGGGCGATGACCGCCCGCTGCTCCTCCAGGTCGATCTCGGTGACGATCTCCGCCACGAACGGCACGAACACCTCGCTGCCGTCGGGGCGTTCCACCACGAACAGGTCCTGGGAGGGCAGGTGGGAGATCTCGGTGATCCGGCCGACCTCCACGCCGTCCTCGGTGACGACGTCGAGGTCGATCAGCTGGTGGTCGTAGTACTCGTCCTCTTCCTCGGGCAGCTCGTCCGGGTCCACCTCGGCGATCAGAAGGGTGTTGCGCAGGGCCTCGGCGGCGGTGCGGTCGCGCACGCCCTCGAAGCGCAGCAGGAGGCGGCCGCTGTGGACACGGCCCGTCTCGATGGTCAGCGGCCCGGCCGAGGCGGGGTCGGTGGCCAGGACGGCACCGGGGGCGAGCCGCAGTTCCGGCTCGTCGGTACGGACCTCGACGGTGACCTCGCCCCGGATGCCGTGGGCGCGGCCGATGCGAGCGACTACCAGCTGCACGTGCGTGAATCTCCTGTCGTAAACGACTGCGGGCCGGGGACGGCCCTGTGGCCCTCCCCGGCCCGAGCCGGTGCTGCGAAAGCGTCAGCGGACGTTGTCCACGTCGACAAGGTCGACACGGACGCCGCGGCCGCCGATGGCGCCCACGACGGTGCGCAGAGCGCGTGCGGTGCGGCCGTTGCGGCCGATCACCTTGCCGAGGTCGTCCGGGTGGACCCGGACCTCGAGCACACGTCCACGGCGCAGGTTGCGCGAGGCGACCTGCACATCGTCAGGGTTGTCGACGATGCCCTTCACGAGGTGCTCGAGAGCCTCCTCGAGCATGCTCAGGCCTCGGTCGACTCGGACTCAGCCGCAGCCTCGTCCTTCTTCTCAGCCTTCTTCTTCTGGGTGATGGCCTCACCCTTGCCCTCGTCGTCACCGCCGATAGCCTCGAACGACGGGCGCGCCGGCTTCTCGGCCGGCTGCAGCAGCGGAGCCGGGGCGGGCTCGCCCTTGAACTTCTGCCAGTCGCCGGTCTTCTTCAGGATGGCGAGCACGGGCTCGGTGGGCTGGGCGCCGACAGAGAGCCAGTACGCCACACGCTCGCTGTCGACCTCCATCACCGACGGGTTGTACGTCGGGTGGTACTTGCCGATCTCCTCGATGGCCCGGCCGTCACGGCGGGTACGGGAGTCGGCGACGACGATGCGGTAGTGAGGCGAACGGATCTTGCCCAGACGCTTCAGCTTGATCTTGACTGCCACGGGAGTGGGTTCTCCTGGAATTGACGTGGTGGGGCACGGCGGGAAGGCCGCGTGGGGTTGCGGTACCCGAGTGCCCGATGGACGCGTCAGCCGGAGGAGAGAGGGGTCCTATGCGGCTGTCGAGTACAGCTAGCCATTCTGCCATACCCCGCGGGGCGCTTCCGGCCAGGGGTGCGCCGGGGCGCGCGGCCGGACAGGGGGGCGGCGACGGCCGCCGCGCCCCTCAGCTCGCCACCGCGCCCACGACCTCGGGGATCCGGAACGGCTTTCCGCAGCCGCCGCACACGATCGGGGCCTGGGCCAGCACGGACGGGACGACCCGTACGTTGCGGCCGCAGTCGCAGACGGCCTTCACGCGCACGCCGCCGCCGGAGGAGCCGTGGCGGGCGGCCGGGCCGCGGAAGGTGCGGGCGGAGTCGGCCGCGGTGGCCGCGGTGTGGGCCTTCAGGGCGCGCTGGAGGCGCTCGATCGTCGGGCGGTAGCGGCGCTTCGCCTCGGGCGTGAGCGTGACCAGGGAGAAGCCGCTGCTGGGGTGCGGCTCCTCGGGGTGGTCCAGGCCCAGCTCCTCGGCGATCGCGAGGAATCTGCGGTTGTGGTAGCGGCCGGCGCGGGAGGTGTCGCGTACACCGCGCGCGGCGGCGATGCCGTGGACTGCCTCGTGGAGCAGTCGTTCGAAGGAGAGTTCGTGCCCGCAGGCGGACGACGACTCTCCGATCAGGGACTCGGGCGCGGCAAGATCGGGCAGCTCGGGGTGGTGCCGCTGAATGTCGGCCCACGCCTGCGCCAGCTCTGCGGCGAGAACAGGTGGTGTCGTGCTCACGTAACGCCAACGAGCCGGGGTGCCGCTGTGTTCCTATTCCGGGGCATCCCAAATATTTTGCTCGTACCCGTCAGTTGCCGCTGATGCGCGCCGACGAGGGCGGGTGCGCCGATCTGCGGAGAAGCCGCACAGCTCGTATCAAGGTGGTGCGTAGCCCGCCGTACGCGCGGGCGTGGAGCGCGTGTCCACGCGCCGGGGGCCGTCGGCGCGCCGGTGCGCAAGGGGCGTTTCGGCCGGGTGCGCGCCGGTGTGCACCACCGCGGTGCGCGCGCGTCCCGATGGCGACGTTACCGGGTGTGCCGTCGGCGTCCGGCACCGGCCCGCCCTCGACGCGACCGGGCACCGTACGGTGGCCGGTTACCCGGCCGGTCCGGCCTCGCCCCGCTCGCCGCGCACCGTCCCGCTGACGCGGGCGCCCGCCCGGTGCGCCCGGCCCGCCCGCCGTGGCGCCCCCGGCGCGTTCCCCGGCCGTCGGCACGCCCGAGGCGGGGGTTTCACGGCCACCGCGGCGGCGCCGGGGGGCCGTCCAGGTCCCCGGTCACGGGCCCCCGGCCCGCCGCGTACCGGCTGAGCTGCCCGTCGACGGCGCGGCGGCTCCCCAGGGCGGGTCCGCGCGGTCGCCGGCCCGGGCGCGGGCGTCCGCGGACCGCGGCCGGCCGCCGGGCTCGCGGAGCCTGGCCGAAACCGTCTCGCCGCCCTTCGCCGCGCGGACGGCCGCCCGGACGGGCGCGGCCGGGGCCGCCGTCGTCGCCGTACGGCATGAATCAGGCCACCCGCCGTGCGCGGGGAGCAGCCCCCGGGCGGGCTCCGGGCGCCCGTCGGCCGGACGGGGACCGCGCGCGGCGGACCCGGGCGGAGGCGCGGCGGGCCCCGCGGCCGCTGCCCGGCCGGAGCGTCCCGCCCCGCCCGTCCCGCCCTCCGGGGTGAGGGTGCCGGCGGCCCGCGCGGGCACGGCTCCCGCGGGCCCAGGTTTCGGGAAGGTGAAATCTCGCCACGGCCCCGCCGATTACGCAAACCAACCCTTACGAGCACTGGACGTCACGGCGCGCCCGGAGTTTCCTGGCATACGGGGAGTGCGGGCGCACTGCACGGGGGCCACCGACGACACGGCACAGCGGCAACTTGCGAGAACTCTCGGCGATTGGGGCGCTTTCCTATGACACCTACGCTCGTGCGGCAGCACCCGTCTCACGCCGGGGCGGCCCCCCGCGTGGACCTGCGGGCACGCGCGCGTGACTGGTCCGAGATCCAGGAGCGGATGCTCGTACCCCTCTACGAGGCCGTCTACGAGCGACTGGACGTGGGCGCCGGCACCCGGCTGCTGGGCCTCGGCTGCGGTTCCGGGCTGGCCCTGCTGATGGCCGCCTCCCGGGGCGCCGCGGTCACCGGTGTCGACGCGCGCGCCCCGGAGCGGCTGGCCCTCGCACGGGAGCGGCTGCTGCCCGGGACGGAGAACGCCCGCGCGCGCGGGGACACCAGGATCGTCGAGGGCTCACCCCGCGACGCGGACGACGCGCGGAAGGCCGGCGCGGCCGCGTACACCCTGGTGACCGCCTTCGAGCCCATCGGGTGCCTGGCCGGCGACTCGGAGGGGCTCGGCGAGCTGCTCGCGGAGGCGACGCCGCTCGCCGGGCGGGGGACGCCGGTGGTGCTGGCCGGCTGGGGGCCGCCGGAGCGCTGCGCCACCTCGACCGTGCTGCGGGTGGCCACCAGGCTGGCGGATCCGCTGCGCAGCGCGCGCAGCTGGCGGCCGGCCCTGCGGGACGACCTGGAGGAGGTCGCCCAGCGCGCCGGTCTCCGGCCGGACGGCTCGGGCCGGGTGGCCTGTCCCTTCGGGTACGCCGACCTCGCCAGCGCGGTGCGGGGCCTGCTGTCGACGGGGCTGTTCGACGCGGCGATCGCCGCGACGGACCCGGAGCAGGTGGACAAGGAGCTGGCGGAGGCGCTGCACCCGTACCGGCGGGGGGACGGGACGGTGTGGATGCCGAACGTGTTCCGGTACCTGATCGCCCGGACTCCGTGACGCCCGCCCGGCGGCCCGGGACGGGCCCGGCCGGGGGCCTCAGGCCTCCGGCGCCTCCTTGTGCGGGCGGGTGATGCCGGCGATCCGGTAGGCGTCCGCCTCCTCCAGCGTCTCGTTCGCCAGCAGCGCCTGGGCCAGGGCGTCGAGCCGGGCGCGGTGGTCGCGCAGTTTGCGGCAGGCTTCCTCATAGCACTCGTCGACGATCCGCCGCATCTCGCCGTCGATGGCGTCGAGGGTCTGCGGGGCGGCGGCGAGCCCGTAGGTCTGCTGGCCGTCGTTGGGGAGGGCGGAGAGGCGGCCGACCCGCTCGCTCATGCCCCAGCGGGCGACCATGCCGCGCACGATCCGGGTGACCTGCTCCAGGTCGTTCTCGGAGCCGGTGGTGATGACGCCGTAGACGACGTGCTCGGCCGCCATGCCGCCGAGCGCGCCGATGATCCGTCCGCGCAGGTACTCCTCGGTGTACGCGTACTTGTCCGAGTCCGGCGTCGACAGGGTCACGCCGAGCGCCCGCCCGCGCGGGACGATGGTGATCTTGCGGACCGGGTCGGCGCCCGGCTGGAGCATGCCCAGCAGGGCGTGCCCGCTCTCGTGGTAAGCGGTGCGCCGGCGTTCCTCCTCGGGCATCACCAGCGCGCGTTCGGCACCGAGCTGGACCTTCTCCAGGGCGTCGGACAGGTCCGTCTGCGTCACCTGCCGCTGCTTGCGCTTGACCGCGAGGAGGGCGGCCTCGTTGGCGAGGTTGGCCAGTTCGGCGCCGGTCATGCCGGGGGTGGTGCGGGCGACCTGCCGGAGGTCGACGTCGGGAGCGAGCGGGATCTCGCGGGTGTGGATGCGCAGGATCGCCTCCCGGCCGCCCCGGTCCGGCGGGGAGACGCTGACCACCCGGTCGAAGCGGCCGGGGCGGGTCAGAGCGGGGTCGAGGATGTCGGCGCGGTTGGTGGCGGCGATGACGATGACGCCCTCGGCGCCGGAGAAGCCGTCCATCTCGGTGAGGATCTGGTTCAGCGTCTGCTCGCGCTCGTCGTGGCCGCCCATGCCGGAGCCGCCGCCGCGGGCCCGGCCGATGGTGTCGATCTCGTCGATGAAGATGATCGACGGCGCCACCTTCCGCGCCTCCGCGAACAGCTCCCGCACCCGGGACGCCCCCACGCCCACGATCATCTCGATGAACTCGGAGGCGGACGCCGAGAAGAAGGGCACCCCCGCCTCACCGGCCACCGCGCGCGCGAGGAGCGTCTTGCCGGTGCCGGGCGGGCCGGAGAGCAGCACGCCGCGGGGCATCTTGGCGCCCATGCGGCGGTAGGCGTCGGGGTTCTTCAGGAAGTCGACGACGTCGTTGAGTTCGCCCTCCACCTCGTCGATGCCGGCCACGTCCGCGAAGGTGGTGCGGCCGCGGCCCGGCTCCAGCTCCACCGGCTTGGGCGGGGCCTTGCGGCCGAGCATGCCGCCGGCGCCGCCCATCGCCCCGCGCATCCGCCGCGCGATGAGGATCCACAGGACGATCAGCAGGAGCATCGGCGCCAGCGAGATCAGCAGGTTGGCGAGGAAGCCGCGCTGCCGCACGACCGGCTCGGCCGTGACGGTGACGTGGTGCCGGGTCAGGTCCTCCCAGAGCCGGTCGTCGGCGAAGGCCGGGCGCTGGGTCTGGAACTTGGTGTAGGTCCCGTCGCCCTCGGGGTTGTCCCGGGCCTTGCGCAGCTGGCCCTGGATGGAGTCGCCCTTGCTGTAGATCTTGCTGACGTTGCCCGCGTCGACCTGCTTGCTGAACTCGGTGTAGGAGATCGTCGGCTCGTCGCCCTCGTCGAGGAAGGACAGCACGAGGTTGGTGACGAGGTAGACGACCAGCGCGGCGACGACCAGGCTCCACCAGCCGCCGCGTATCCGCCGCCCGCCGGGCGGTGGCTTCGGGGGCTCCTCCGGCGTGCCCTCGGTCCGCCAGGGCGGTTCCGGGGCGTCGCGCGGCGGGGTGGCATCGCTCATATTCGGACGTTACGCCAGGAATGCCTCGCGGGCACGTGTGGATACGGCACTGGGGGCGCCCTCGGTGCGAGGGGCGCCCCCAGTGCCGTGTTCCCGGATCGCGGGCGGTCCGTCAGCCCATGAACTTCTTGAACTCGTCCGGCAGCTCGAAGTCCTGGCCGCCCTGCTGCGGCAGGTTGAAGGCGCCGCCGTTCTGCGCGGCGGCGGCGCGGCGGGCGGCCTCCTCCTGCTCCTGCTGCTTGCGCTTCATCGGGTTGCCGGAGCGCTGCTTGCCCTTGGCCTTCTTCTGCTGCTTCTTCGCCCGGCCGGGCCCGCCGCCCATGCCGGGGATGCCCGGCATGCCGGGCATGCCGCCGCCCTGGGCCATGCGGGACATCATCTTGCGGGCCTCGAAGAACCGCTCGACCAGGTTCTTCACCGCGCTGACCTCGACGCCGGAGCCCTTGGCGATACGGGCGCGGCGCGAGCCGTTGATGATCGTCGGGTCCTGGCGCTCGGCCGGGGTCATCGACTTGATGATGGCGGCGGTGCGGTCGACGTCCCGCTCGTCGATGTTGTTGATCTGGTCCTTGATCTGGCCCATGCCGGGAAGCATGCCGAGCAGCTTGCTGATGCTGCCCATCTTCCGGACCTGCTCCATCTGGGCCAGGAAGTCGTCCAGGGTGAAGTCCTGGCCCTTCTTGGACGCCAGCTTGGAGGCCATCTTGGCGGCCTCTTCCTGGCTGAACGTCTTCTCCGCCTGCTCGATCAGGGTGAGCAGGTCACCCATGTCGAGGATGCGGGAGGCCATCCGGTCCGGGTGGAAGGCGTCGAAGTCGTCGAGCTTCTCGCCGTTCGACGCGAACATGATCGGCTTGCCGGTGATCTGCCGGATCGACAGGGCGGCACCGCCGCGGGCGTCGCCGTCGAGCTTGGAGAGCACCACGCCGTCGAAGCCGACGCCGTCGCGGAAGGCCTCGGCGGTGTTGACCGCGTCCTGGCCGATCATCGCGTCGACGACGAAGAGGATCTCGTCGGGCCGGACCGCGTCCCGGATGTCGGCGGCCTGCTGCATCATCTCCTGGTCGATGCCCAGGCGGCCGGCGGTGTCGACGATGACGATGTCGTGGACCTTGGCCTTGGCGAACTCGATGGAGTCCTTGGCGACCTTGACCGGGTCGCCGACGCCGTTGCCCGGCTCGGGCGCGTAGACGGCGACACCGGCGCGCTCGGCGACCACGCTCAGCTGGTTCACGGCGTTGGGGCGCTGGAGGTCGCAGGCGACCAGCAGCGGCGAGTGGCCCTGCTCCTTGAGCCACCGGCCGAGCTTGCCCGCGAGGGTGGTCTTACCGGCACCCTGGAGACCGGCGAGCATGATCACGGTGGGCGGCTGCTTGGCGAAGCGCAGGCGCCGGGTCTCGCCGCCGAGGATGGTGACCAGTTCCTCGTTGACGATCTTGAGGACCTGCTGGGCCGGGTTGAGCGCCTTGGAGACCTCGGCGCCCAGGGCCCGTTCCTTGACGTTCTTGATGAACGTCCGGACGACCGGCAGGGCCACGTCCGCCTCGAGGAGCGCGATGCGGATCTCGCGCGCGGTGGCGTCGATGTCCGCTTCGGACAGCCGCCCCTTGCCACGCAGGCTCTTGAAAGTCGCTGACAGGCGATCGGAGAGAGTGTCGAACACGGCGCTCGCGGTCCTCGGGGTCGGTGACGGCTGGTGAATCGCCCTCCAGGGTATCCCGGCTCCACACCCCCGGGTCACGGTCGTGCCGGACACCTCACGCCCGCAGCGTCTCCTCCAGGCTCCGCGCCACGGCCACCGCCTCCTTCGCCGGCAGCGGCGCGCCCTCGGCACCGGTGACGTAGAACGCGTCGACAGCGTTGGCGCCGAGCGTGGAGACATGGGCGCTGCGCACCCGCACGCCCGCCCCCTCCAGCGCCCGCCCGATCCGGAACAGCAGCCCCGGCGCGTCCTGCGCGCGCACCTCGATCACCGTGGCCAGGCGCGAGGCGGCCGCGGCGACCGTCACCCGCGGCGGGGGCGCGACCACGCCACGGCGCCGCGGGTAGGCGGCGTCCCGTTCGGCGAGGCGGGCGGCGATGTCCAGGGTGCCGTCCAGTGCCCGGACCAGGTCCCCGCGCAGCCGGGCGGCCTGCGGCAGGGAGCCGTACTCGGCGGCCACCCGCCAGTCCAGCAGCAGGACGGAGCCGTCGACGCCGTCCGGCAGCGGCAGGGACCGCAGCTCGGCGGTGCGGACGGTCAGCCGGTGCACCGCGAGGACTCCGGCGACGGCGGGCAGCACGCCCGGCTGGTCGGGTACGGCGATGAGCAGCTCGACGCCGAGCGGCTCGGGCTCCCCGGCCGGCTCCTCGGCGGCGGGCTCGGTCTGCGCCCGCAGCGCCAGCACCGGGCCGCCGGTGCGGAACGCCTCGACGGCGAGCCGCTCCTGCTCGGCGGTGGGCGCGGCGTCCTCGGGGTCGGCGGGCGCGTCCCCGGAGAGCACCGCCGAGACCCGTTCGACCAGGTCGGCGACGAGGGAGCCGCGCCAGGACGACCAGGCGGCGGGCCCGGTGGCCAGGGCGTCCGCCTCGGTGAGGGCGTGCAGCAGCTCCAGCGTGCCCGGGGTGCCGACCGCCTCGGCGACCGAGCGGACGGTGTCCGGGTCGTCCAGGTCGCGCCGGGTGGCGGTCTCGACGAGCAGCAGGTGGTGGCGTACGAGGGTGGCGACGACGGCGACGTCCGCCTGGTCGAAGCCGATGCGGCCGACCACGTCGCGGGCGATGATCTCGCCGGCCACCGAGTGGTCGCCGGGCCAGCCCTTGCCGATGTCGTGCAGCAGGGCGGCGACGAGCAGCAGGTCGGGGCGGCTGACGCGGCGGGTGAACGCGGAGGCGCGCACGGCGGTCTCGATGAGGTGCCGGTCGACGGTCCACACGTGCACGGCGTTGCGCTGGGGGCGGCAGCGGACCCGCTCCCAGTCCGGCAGGAGGCGGGTGATCAGCCCCTCGGCCTCCAGCGCCTCCCAGACCTCGACGGTGGGGCGGCCGGAGCCGAGCAGGGTGACGAGCTGCTCGCGCGCCTCGGCGGGCCAGGGCGTGGGCAGGGGGCGCGCGGCGGCCGCGAGGCGCCGTACGGCGTGCGGCGAGAGCGGGAGCCCGGCCTGCGCGGCGGCGGCCGCGGCGCGCAGCGGAAGCACGGGGTCGCGTTCGGGGCGCGCGGTACGGGCGAGCACCACCTCGCCGTCCTGCTCCACCACGCCCTCCGCCAGCGGTGACCGCTCGGCGGCCGGCTTCCCCCCGCTCAGCGCCCTCCCGTCGCCCGCCACCGTCCTTCTGAGGAAGTCGCCCCGCTCCCTCGCCCGTGTGCGCAGGCGCGGGCGCGCCGCGCGGGACCGCAGTACGCGCCCCACTTCACGCCAGGTGACGTCGCTGGCGTACGCGATGACCCGCGCCGCCTCGTACACCTGCCGCAGCAGGGTGTCGGCGTCGAGGAGGCCGAGCTCGGCCGCGACCTGGTCCTGCTCCTGGAGGGCGAGCCGGTCGGTCGCCCGGCCCGTGGCCAGGTGCAGTGCGTCCCGCACGTCGAGCAGCCGGCGCCGGGCGTCGGCGAGGCCCTCGCGCGGGGCGTCGGCGAGCCAGGAGGCGGCGACGGCGCGCAGGGCGGTGGCGTCCCGCAGCCCGCCCCGCGCCTCCTTCAGGTCCGGTTCCAGCAGGAACTGCAGCTCGCCCTGGCGCGCGGCACGTTCGGCGCACAGCTCGTGCAGTTCGGGGAGGCGCTCGGAGGCCTGTTCGCGCCAGTCGGCCAGCACGGCCGCGCGCAGCCGGGCGGCGAGTTCCAGGTCGCCCGCGAGGTGCCGGGCGTCCAGCAGGCCGAGCTGGACCTTGAGGTCCTCGCCGGCCGTCCGGCGGGCCTCGGCCGGGGTGCGGACGGAGTGGTCGAGGGCGAGGCCGAGGTCCCAGACGGGATACCAGAGACGGTCGGCGAGGGCGGCGACCGCGCGCGGATCGCCGCCGTCGTGCAGCAGGAGCAGGTCCAGGTCGCTGCGCGGGGACAGCTCGCCGCGGCCGTAGCCGCCGACGGCGATCAGCGCCACGCCCTCCAGCCCCGCCGCTCCCGCGCCGAAGAGGCCGGCCAGCCAGTCGTCCGTCAGTTCGGCGAGGGCCGTACGGCGCGGCGGCCCGGACCGCGTCCCCTCGGTGAGGAGGCGCAGCCGGGCCGCCGCGTAGCCGCCGGGTCCGGAGTCCTCCGCTTCTTTCGTCACGTCCGTACTCGTCACCCGGTGGCTCCTGTTCTGTCCTGTGCCGTGTCAGAGCGCGTCGGGACCGCGCTCGCCGGTGCGGACCCGTACGGCCGTCTCGACCGGGACCGCCCAGACCTTGCCGTCGCCGATCTTCCCGGTGCGGGCCGCCTTGACCACGACCTCGATGAGCTGGTCGGCGTCGTCGTCCTCGACCAGCACCTCGATACGGACCTTGGGGACGAGGTCGACGGTGTACTCGGCGCCCCGGTAGACCTCGGTGTGGCCGCGCTGGCGGCCGTAGCCGCTGGCCTCGGTGACGGTCAGGCCGTGCACGCCGAACGCCTGGAGGGCCTCCTTGATCTCGTCGAGCCGGTGCGGCTTGACGACCGCGGTGATGAGCTTCATGCGTCCACCTTCCTGTTCTCTGCCGGGACGGCCACGGGGGCCGGCGCGGCGGTCGTGCGGGCGGCACCGCCGCCGGCTCCGCTGAAGTCGTACGCGGTCTCGGCGTGTTCGGCCTGGTCGATGCCGGCCACCTCGTCGTCCTCCGATACCCGCATGCCGATCGTCTTGTCGAGGAGGAAGGCGAGGACCGCGGAGACGACCAGGGAGTAGGCGAGGACCGCGAAGACACCGGCGCACTGCTTCCAGAACTGGTCCAGGCCGCCGCCGTAGAAGAGGCCCGCGACGTCGGACTGGCCCTTGCCGGTGGCGAAGAAGCCGACCAGGAGGGAGCCGGCGATGCCGCCGACCAGGTGGACGCCGATGACGTCGAGGGAGTCGTCGTAGCCGAACCTGTACTTCAGGCCGACGGCCATGGCGCACAGCAGACCGGCGAGGGCGCCGACGGCGATCGCGCCGAGCGGGGAGACCGCGCCGCCGGCCGGGGTGATGGCGACCAGGCCCGCGACCGCGCCGGAGGCGGCGCCCAGCGTGGTGAAGGCGCCGTGGCGGATCTTCTCGTAGGCGAGCCAGGCCAGCATGGCGGCGCCGGTGGCGACCTGGGTGTTGACGAACATCAGCGCGCCGACGCCGTCGTCGTTGCCGAGCCAGGAGCCGGCGTTGAAGCCGAACCAGCCGAACCACAGCAGACCGGCGCCGAGCATGACCAGCGGCAGGCTGTGCGGGCGCATCGGGTCCTTCTTGAAGCCGATGCGCTTGCCGATGACGAGGATCACGCCGAGCGCCGCCGCACCGGCGTTGATGTGCACCGCCGTGCCACCCGCGAAGTCGATCACGCCCAGCTCGAAGGCCCAGCCGCCGGCGCCCCACACCCAGTGGGCGACCGGGAAGTAGACGACCGTGGCCCACAGGGCGACGAACAGCGCCCATGCCGTGAACTTCACCCGGTCGGCGAGGGCGCCGCTGATCAGGGCGGGGGTGAGGACGGCGAACATCAGCTGGAAGACCAGGAAGACGAAGACGGGGATCGTGTAGCCGTCCCACAGCTCGGCCGGGCCGATGCCGCTCAGGCCGACCCAGTCGGAGTTCCAGCCGATGAGGCCGCCGGAGTCCGTGCCGAAGGCGAGGGAGAAGCCGTACAGCACCCACAGGACGGTGACGATCCCGAGGCTGATGAAGCTCATCATCAGCATGTTCAGGGTGCTCTTGACGCGGACCATGCCCCCGTAGAAGAAGGCCAGCGCCGGGGTCATGAGCATCACCAGGGCGGAGCAGATGAGCATGAAGCCTGTGTTGGCGGCAGAGAGCTCCGTCTCTGCGGCAAGCGTGATGGCTGGAGCCATCGGCGTCTCCTCGTCGTTGGTACGGCCCCGTGCGGGCGAAGCCAGAGCGGAATGAGGGGTGGGCCGGTTGTGCGCCATGAGATTGGCGCAGCGCGGTTTCGGTGGGTGCCCCTCGTTGTTTCGCCGCCGTGACGAAGGCGCCGTGCGTGTTACGCGTCGATGAACCGCGAGATGTCCGGCCGCGCGATCGTTATCGTGGCGCAACCGAACCGAACCGGCCGCGGCGGCCTTCCGCTGACCTGGCGTGGGGGAGCCGAGTCGGGCGGTTCGGGAAGGCCGGCCGCGGCCGGGGCTTGCGGGGCGTCAGACCGCCACGGGGGTCTCGGGCAGCTCGACGGCGAGCCGTTCGGTGAGGTCGGCGACATCGGCGAGGTCGCCGAAGTCGCGTGCGGCCGTGCCGACCGTCTTGCGGATCCGGGTGTTGACGCGTTCGGAGCGGACCTTGGCGGCGATCCGCAGGGCCTCCTTGGCATAGACCGTGCTCTCCTCCGGTTCCCGCCGCAGGAGGTGCACGGTGGCCATGCCGATCAGGTTCAGCGCGTACGACCGCTGGTGTTCGCTGTCCTTCTCGAACAGCTCCACGGCCCGCCGCATCAGGGGCTCGGCCAGGGAGGCGTAGGCGGGGCTGCGGCCGGCGACGTAGGCGAGATCGCGGAAGGAGTGGGAGTTCTCGCCGTGCAGTTCGGCTTCGGAGAAGAAGCGGATCCAGTCGGGGTCCGGCTCGTCCCACTCGTCGGCGTCGGCGAAGGTCTCCTCGGCCAGCCGGACGGCCCGTTTGCACTTGCCGGGCTGGCCCATGTTGGCGTAGGCGCGGGCCTCCATCGCATACAGCATCGACTGGGTGCGCGGACTGGCGCAGTCCCGGCTGCCGTACTGGGCGAGGTGGATGAGCTCCAGCGCGTCGTCGGGCCGGCCGAGGTGGATCATCTGCCGGCTCATGCTGGAGAGGATGTACGAGCCGAGCGGCCGGTCGCCCGCCTCCTTGGCGGCGTGCAGGGCGAGGACGAAGTACTTCTGCGCGGTGGGCTGGAGCCCGACGTCGTACGACATCCAGCCGGCGAGCTCGGCCAGCTCGGCGGCGACCTTGAACAGCGTGCGGCGCGCGGCCTCGGGCTGGGGTTCCTGGAGGAGGTCGGTCACCTCGTGCAGCTGGCCGACGACGGCCTTGCGGCGCAGGCCGCCGCCGCACTGGGCGTCCCACCGCCGGAACATCATCGTGGTCGTCTCCAGCAGGTCCAGCTCCGGTTTGGACAGGCGTCCGCGCGCCCGCGTGGCGGGGACCGGCTCGGGCTCGGGCTGCGGGGCCTGGGGCGTGGGGACGAGCCAGCGCTGCATGGGCTCGATGAGGGACGGGCCCGCGGAGAGGGCCAGCGAGCTCCCGAGGAAGCCGCGCCGCGCCAGCATCAGGTCGCTGCGCGAGAACTCGCTGATCAGGGCCACGGTCTGCGGGCCCGTCCAGGGCAGGTCGACACCGATCGCCGAGGGGAGCGGGCGGGAGATGCGCAGGCCCAGGTCCTCGATGGAGACGACGACGCCGAAGCGCTCGGAGAACAGCTCGGACAGGATGCGCGGGATCGGCTCGCGGGGGTTCTCCCCGTCGAGCCAGCGCCGCACGCGCGAGGTGTCCGTGGAGATGTGGTGGGCGCCCAGCTGGCGGGCGCGCCGGTTGACCTGGCGGGCGAGCTCCCCCTTGGACCAGCCGCTGCGCACGAACCATGACGCCAGCAGCTCGTTGGGGCGTTTCTCGGTGCTCACAGCGTGTCCAGCGTGGGCAGCGTCTCCAGCGCTCGTCCCGCTTCCGCCGTTGCCGCCCACTCGAACGCCCCCATCCCTGAGACCACGTGGCGCCGGGTGCGCCAAGCCCTATCAGAATGCCGGTGGACACGGCCGGCCGTCCGGCGGTTCCCGCCCTTCGAGCAAGATCGCCGCCTTGCCTCCGGCATACCCGCATGTGCATGTGCCGCCAGGCGGTGTGCACGCACCGTAATCCCACGATCACCCCTCCGGCCACGCGGTTCCCGGAAACGCCACCATTCGCCACCCCAACGAATGAACGCCCGGCAACCTTCGCACGATTCACTTGACAGAGCCCGGACGGGGGTGAGCGCGGCGGTACACACCGGGGCGCGCGTCGCCCGGTCCGCCACCCCGAGTGCCACAAGGCGCTGACTGAATCGCGCGGCACCGGGGATGTGGAAACAGAGAGTCACGTCGTGCGTCCGTTGCGTAACCATCGGTGCGCCGGACCCGTTGGAGGGGGTATGGGGTTCACCATCGGCGGCAGTCGGGGCATCCGCGACATCCGGTCCGGCTCGCGCCGCCGTGGCCGTTCGTCGGAGTGCACGGCGGTGGCCGAGTTCACCGGGCTGTACGGCTGGGACGTGGTGCCGGGCGCGCGGGCCGCCGCGGGGGCCTGTTCCTGCGGCCGTGGCGACTGCCGGGCCCCGGGCGCGCATCCGCTGGACTTCGCGCCGGAGATCCCCGCCGGATCCACGCTGGACGAGGTGACCGAGGCATGGGCCCGGGTCCCCGGCGCCTCCGTGATGCTCCCGGTCGGCCGGGCCTTCGACGTGATCGAGGTGGCGGAGCCGGCCGGGTGCCGGGCGCTGACCCGGCTGGAGCGCATGGGCCTGCCGCTCGGCCCGGTCACGGCGACCCCTGAGGGCCGCGCCCACTTCTTCGTCGCTCCGGGCGGCGCGGCCGAGCTGCCCCGGCTGCTGTACCGCCTGGGCTGGGACACTCCCTCCACCCTCGACCTGCGCGGCCTCGGCCCGGGTGCGTACCTGACGGCCCCGCCCTCCGACCGGGGCGGGCTGGGCCCGGTGCGCTGGCTGCGTCCGCCCGCTCTCGACTCGGCGGCCAGCCCGCCGGAGGCGCGGCTGCTGCTGGGGACCCTGGCCCATCTGGCGCACCGGTCGCGGGCCCGGGGCCGGCCGTCCCGGATCGGCTCGCGGGCGAACGACGGCGCCTGACCGGCGCCGGTGAGCGGTCCCGCCGGACGCCGCGGGGCGGGGCGGGAACCGTCAGGCGGGCCCCGGGGCTCGCCGGCCGGTACGGCGAAGCGCCCGCTCCCGGCTGAGTCTCGGGGCGGGCGCCTCTTCGTACGCGGCCACCGGGGCCGGCGACCGGGCCGTCGTGCTCGGTAACCGCGTCTCAGTCACCGATCAGCGCGTCCACGAACGCCTCCGGCTCGAACGGCGCGAGGTCGTCCGCGCCCTCGCCGAGACCGATCAGCTTGACCGGCACGCCGAGCTCACGCTGCACGGCGACCACGATGCCGCCCTTGGCGGTGCCGTCCAGCTTGGTGAGCACGATGCCGGTGATGTCGACGACCTCGGCGAAGACACGGGCCTGGACCAGGCCGTTCTGGCCGGTGGTGGCGTCGAGCACGAGCAGCACCTCGTCCAGCGGGGCGTGCTTCTCCACCACGCGCTTGACCTTGCCCAGCTCGTCCATGAGGCCGGTCTTGGTGTGCAGGCGGCCGGCGGTGTCGATGAGGACGACATCGGCGCCGATCTCCTTGCCCTCCTTGACCGCGTCGAAGGCGACGGAGGCCGGGTCGCCGCCCTCGGGGCCGCGCACGGTGTGGGCGCCGACCCGTTCGCCCCAGGTCTGGAGCTGGTCGGCGGCGGCGGCGCGGAAGGTGTCGGCGGCACCGAGGACGACGGAGTTGCCGTCGGCCACCAGGACGCGGGCGAGCTTGCCGGTGGTGGTGGTCTTGCCGGTGCCGTTGACGCCGACGACCATCACGATGCCCGGCTTGCGGCCCTCGGGCTCGGTCCTGACGGTGCGGTCCAGGTCGGGACCGACCAGCGTGAGCAGTTCCTCGCGCAGCAGGCCGCGCAGCTCCTGCGGCGTGCGGGTGCCGAGCACCTTCACGCGCTCGCGCAGCCGCTCGACCAGTTCCTGGGTGGGCATCACGCCGACGTCGGCGGTCAGCAGCGTGTCCTCGATCTCCTCCCAGGTGTCCTCGTCGAGGTGCTCGCGGGACAGCAGCGTGAGCAGGCCCTTGCCCAGGGCGTTCTGGGAGCGGGACAGGCGGGCGCGGAGCCGGACCAGACGGCCGGCGGTGGGCTCGGGCACCTCGATCGCGGGTACTTCGAGCTCTTCGACGGCGGGCGGTTCCTCGACGGCGACGGGGCCGGTGCCGCCGTCCGGGAGGTCCACCTCCTCTACCGTCCGGCGCGGTTCGTCGCGCGGTGTCTCGGCCTCTTCGCCGACGTGCGGCTCGGCCGGAGGGGCGGTGATGTCGGGCGCGGTGGGCGGCGGCTGGAGCAGCTGCCGCTTCTTGCGGCGACTGCCCACCACCAGCCCGCCGAGGGCGCCGATCACGACCACGGCGATGACTACAGCAAGGATGACGATGTCCATAACCCGTCCAGTATCAGCCATGGGTCCCGGGGACACCCCGTTTGTGACTTCATCCAAAGGACAAAGGCCCCTGGGGGGCAGGACTCGGAGCAAAGTACGATGGAAGACAGCGCTTCAACGCGCGTAGAGTCCCCGTCGTCCCCACTGCCCCCCGCTCCACCTCTCCCGCCGCCCGAGGACCCGGAACGCAGCGGCTCCCCGGGGCGCGGACCCCCCACGACCGAGGCATGGAAACCCCACGTTCATGAGCAAAACCGCCGAGACCGAAGGCGCCCTGGAAACCCGCGGCATCGAGCAGGTGCCCGACCAGGAGCGCACCGCGAGGACGCGCGAGCTGTTCCCCACCTGGGTGGGCGCCAACATCAGCGTCCTGCTGCTGACGATGGGCGCGAGCCTCGTCGTGGCCTACCACCTGAACCTCTGGCAGGCCCTCGTCGTCGCCGTGGCCGCGCCGATCGTGTCGTACGGCCTGGTCGGGCTGATCGGCATCGCGGGCAAGCGCGGCGGCGCGCCCGGCATGGCGCTGTCCCGCGCGGTGTTCGGGCAGCGCGGCAATCTGCTGCCGGGTTCGCTGATCTGGGTGGCCCGCTGGGGCTGGGAGACGATCAACGCGGTCACCGGCGCCTACGCCATGCTCTCCGTCGTCGACATCCTCTTCGGCGTACGGGCCAACAGCGTCCTGGACATGGTGATGCTGCTCGCCTTCGTGGTCGCGACCTTCGCGATCTCCGGCCTCGGCATCAACGCGGTCCAGAAGTGCAACAAGTACGCGACGTACCTGTTCGGCGTCTTCTCGGTGCTGGTGCTGGTCTATCTGGTCGTCGACACGGACTGGGCGCGGGTCTTCGACCGGTCCGCCGGCTCGGTGGCGGCGATGATCGCCGGCGTGGGGCTGATCGCGGCGGGCGGCGTCAGCTGGATCCCGTCCGCCCCCGACTTCACGCGCTACCTGCCGCGTACCGCCTCCGCCAAGGGCATCGTGGGCGTCACGGTCGGCGGGGCCGGCATCGTCGTCCTGCCCATGGTCCTGATGGGCGTGGTCATGGCCGTCTCGACGCCGGATCTGGCCTCGGCCGCCGACCCGGTCTCCTTCCTCGGCGAGATCCTGCCGACGTGGATCGCGGTGCCGTACCTGCTGATCGCCCTGATCGGCATGCTGCTGATCAACTCGATGTCGATGTACTCGGCGGGCTTCACCGCGCAGACCCTGGGCATCAAGGTCCCCCGGCACTGGGCCGTCTCGGTCAACGCCGTGATCTCCCTGGTGTTCGGCGGGGTGCTGATGCTGGTGGCGACCAGCTTCATGGGCTCCTTCATCGCCTTCCTGTCGCTGCTCGCGGTGGCCTTCTCCGCCTGGGTCGGCGTCTTCGGCGCCGACATGCTGCGCCGCCGGGAGTACGACGGCGAGGCCATGGCCGACACGGGACGCACCAGCGCCTACTGGTACCGGGGCGGGTTCTCCCCCGCCGCGGTGGCCGCCTGGGCGGTGGGCCTGGTCGCGGGCCTGATGTTCAGCACGTCCGACTGGTTCACCGGGCCGCTCGCCACCAACAACGTCATCGGCGAGTACGGCCTCGGCTGGGTGGCCACGGTCGTGATCTCCGGTCTGCTGTATCTGGCCCTGCCCAAGCCCGCCGTGGTCACCCCGGGGAAGCCGGGCGGGCCCACCGAGCGGGCAGGGGTCCCCGGGCAGGCCGGCCAGGCCGCGCGACCGGATTCGCTCACCGTCTGATCCTCGGCCTCGGCCTCCGCCCACGTCCCCCCTCGCCCCGCCGGGCGGAGGGGGACGTCGTCGTTCGCGCGGCCGGACGCGGTGGGTGCCCCCCTCCTGTGCCGCCGCGGTCGTGTGCCCGGCTGCTCTGCACCCGCGGTCGTGTGCCCGGCTGCTCCTGTGCCCGCTGTCGTGTGCCCCGCTTCTGCGCCCGTTCCCGTGTCGCTGTCGTGGGCCGTTGCCGTGCGCCCGATTCCGGCGGCGGTCGTGGCGCGAAGGGAGCGGGGACGGGAGCGCCCCGTAGAGCACGGGACAGCGTCCGGAGAGCGGGCTTTCGGGAGCGGTGTCCGGCGTCCAGGAGAACGTCCGGGAGAAGGGGGGACGTGAACGTCCAGGAGAAGGGGGGACGTCCGGGTGGTGCCGGGAGACGCACCGGACCGCGCTTGGCTCCGCTCCCGTCCGCCGCTCCCCTCACACGGGGGCCCTCGCCGCCTCTCCCCCGCCGTCCCCGCGCCCACGTTGTGGAGCACTCAGCGCTGCCTGCCGCCACGCCCCCGTAGACCCCGGGACTCCCGAACGCTCGAACGTCCACGAACACCGAAAGGCGCGCTGCCCCGGCTCCGCCGACCTCGCGGTCGGGGGGAGCCGGGGCAGCGCGCCTCGGGTACGAGGAGAGGGGCAGCGGGGACTTGGCCCTTCTCCTCGGGCCTGTGCGGCGGGCCGGTCAGCCCATCTCCTCCAGGGCCTTGCCCTTCGTCTCCTTCACGAACTTCCAGACGAACGGGATGGAGAGCGCGGCGAAGACCGTGTAGATCACGTAGGTGACGGAGAGGTTCCAGTCGGCCAGCGACGGGAAGCTCGCGGTGATGGCCCAGTTGGCGATCCACTGCGCGGCGGCGGCGACGCCCAGCGCGGCGGCGCGGATCTTGTTCGGGAACATCTCGCCGAGCATGACCCAGACGACCACACCCCACGACAGGGCGAAGAAGAGGACGAACATGTGGGCGGCGATCAGGGCGACCCAGCCCTGGGTCTCCGGCAGCTTGCCGCCGACCAGGTCGTAGGAGAAGGCCCAGGCCTCCAGAGCCAGGCCGATCACCATGCCGACCGAGCCGATGATGGCGAGCGGCTTACGGCCGATGCGGTCCACGAAGATCATGGCGATCACGGTGCCGACGATGTTGATGATCGACGTCGTGAACGAGTAGAGGAACGAGTCCGACGGGTCGACGCCGACCGACTGCCACAGCGTCGAGGAGTAGTAGAACGCGACGTTGATGCCGACGAACTGCTGGAAGACCGACAGGCCGATACCGATCCAGACGATCGGCTTGAAGAAGAAGGTGCCGCCGAGCAGGTCCTTGAAGGAGGACTTCTCCTCGCGCTTCATGCCCGTCTCGATCTCGGTGACGCGGGCGTCCAGGTCCACGTCCTTGCCCTCGACCTCGGCGAGGATCTCGCGGGCGCGGTCGTGCTTGCCCACGGAGATCAGGAAGCGCGGGGACTCGGGGATGGCGAAGGACAGCAGGCCGTAGAGGATGGCCGGGACGACCATGACACCGAGCATGACCTGCCAGGCCTCCAGGCCCAGCAGCTCACCGCGCTGGTCGCCGCCGGCGGCGTTCAGCAGCCCCCAGTTGACGAGCTGCGACACGGCGATACCGATGACGATGGCGGCCTGCTGGAAGGAGCCGAGCCGGCCGCGGTAGGCGGGCGGGGCGACCTCGGCGATGTAGGCGGGGCCGATCACGGAGGCCATGCCGATGGCGAAACCGCCGATGACGCGCCAGAAGGCGAGGTCCCACAGCGCGAAGGGCAGGGCGGAGCCGACGGCGCTGACGGTGAAGAGGACAGCGGCGATCTGCATGCAGCGGATGCGGCCGATGCGGTCGGCGATGCGGCCGGCGGTCGCCGCGCCGATGGCGCTGCCGATCAGCGCGATGGCGACGACCTGGGCCAGCGCCGCGGAGCCGACGTCGTAGCGGTCCCGGATGGCCTCGACGGCGCCGTTGATGACGGAGCTGTCGTAGCCGAAGAGGAAGCCGCCCATGGCGGCCGCCGCCGCGATGAAGATGACGTGCCCGAGATGTTCGGGGTGAGCCGTCCTGGCTCCTGACTTGGGTGCCTGCGCTGTGCTGGTCACGTGTACTCCTCGGGCCACCGGCAACGCTGCCGGGGTGGGTGAAGCCCTTCGAGGTGACCTGAAGGTACCTGAAGGTAAAAGCAACGTTGCAGAGACTATGCCTTCAAGTTTCGAAGTCAATAGGCCAAAGCCTGTGAGTTTTCAGCCATAGTTGGCGTCCTAGTGTTCAAGACTTGAAGTCCTGGGGGTGGAAGTTTTCAGATGTGCAGGTCGCGACCGGTCCAGACCCGCCCGAACCTCAGCGGAGCCGCTGGGAGATGACCTTCGACACACCGTCGCCCTGCATGGACACGCCATAGAGGGCGTCGGCGACCTCCATCGTCCGCTTCTGGTGCGTGATCACGATCAGCTGCGAGGTCTCCCGCAGCTCCTGCATGATCCGGATCAGCCGCCGCAGGTTGGTGTCGTCGAGCGCGGCCTCGACCTCGTCCATGACGTAGAACGGGCTGGGCCGCGCCTTGAAGATCGACACGAGCAGCGCCACGGCGGTCAGCGAGCGCTCCCCGCCGGACAGCAGCGACAGCCGCTTGACCTTCTTGCCCGGCGGCCGGGCCTCGACGTCCACACCCGTGGTCAGCATGCGGTCGGGGTCGGTCAGCACGAGCCGGCCCTCACCGCCCGGGAACAGACGGCCGAACACGCCCTCGAACTCGCGGGCGGTGTCCCGGTACGCCTCGGTGAAGACCCGCTCGACCCGTTCGTCGACCTCCTTGACGACGTGGAGCAGGTCGGCGCGGGTCTTCTTCAGGTCCTCCAGCTGCTCGCTGAGGAACTGGTGCCGCTCCTCCAGCGCCGCGAACTCCTCCAGGGCCAGCGGATTGACCTTGCCGAGCTGCTGGTAGGCCCGCTCGGCCGCCCTCAGCCGCTTCTCCTGCTCGGCCCGTACGAAGGGGCGGGGCCGGTTGCGCGGATGGTCCGGATCGTCCGGCGGCTGCTCGCCGTCGGCGGCGGGCGAGGGCGGCACCGGCTGATCCGGACCGTACTCGGCGACGAGCCCCGCCGGTTCCACACCGAGTTCCTCCAGCGCCTTGGTCTCCAGCTGCTCGATCCGCAGCCGCTTCTCGGCGCCGAGTACCTCTCCCCGGTGGACTGAATCCGTCAGCTTGTCGAGTTCCGCCTTGAGGTCCCGGCCCGCGGTGCGCGCGGCGGCCAGCTCCCGCTCGCAGCGCGCCTTGGCCGCCTCGGCGGCGGTCCGCTCCTGCTCGGCACGGGTGAGGGAGACCTCGACGTGGGCGAGGAGCTGCCGGGCACCGGAGGCGACCGCCTCGGCGACGGCCGCCTCGTGCCGCAGCCGGGCCCGGCGCCGTTCGGCACGCGCGCGTGCCTCGCGCTCCGCGCGGGCGGCCCGGTCCAGCGAGTCGGCCCGCCCGGCCAGCGCCTTGACCCGTTCCTCGTGCGTACGGACCTGGAGGCGGGCCTCCATCTCGGTCTGGCGGGCGTTGGCCCCGTCGGCGGCGAGCCGGTCGCGGCGCGTGGTGTCGGGCTCCTCCCCGGCCGGCGTCTCCTCGGCGACGGCGAGCCGCTCGGCGAGTTCCCCGGCCCGCGCCGCCGCCTCGTCGAACGCCTCCTGCGCCCGTCGCGCGGCGGCCTCCGACCGCTCGGCCTCACCTGCGGCGCCCCGCGCCTGCCCGGCCAGCCGCCCGAGCCGCTGGGCCACGGCCGACTTCTCCCGGTCGGCGGCCCGCCGCCGCTCCCCCAGCTCCTCCACCAGCGCGGCGCACTCCCGGCGCCGCTCCCCCGCCGCCTGCTGCGCCCCGGCCAGTTCCGCACACCGTACGGCCAGCTCCGCCAGCTCGGCGGCGGCCTCGTCCACGGACGCCCGCACCTCCAGGAGGCTGGGCGCCCCGGCGGATCCGCCGTGCGCGACGTGCGCACCCAGCAGATCGCCCTCGGCGGTGACGGCGGTCAGGCCGGGCCGCGCGTAGACGAGCTCCTCGGCGTCCTCCAGGGTGGCGACGACGACGATCCCGCGCAGCAGCCGCCGTACGGCGGGCATGAGCTCGTCCGGCCCGCGCACCAGGTCGGCCGCGTACGGCGGCCCGCCGCTGCCGGTCTCCTCGGGTACGTCGCCGGGGGCGCCGGCGACCAGCAGGGTGGCCCGGCCGGCGTCCTGTTTGCGCAGCAGGCGCAGGGCGTCGGCGGCGGCGGCCGGGCTCGCCACGGCGAGCGCGTCGGCGGCGGCACCGAAGGCGGCGGCGAGCGGCACCTCGTACCCGGGGGTCACGGTGAGCAGCTCGGCGGCCGGGCCCAGCAGGCCGGTGAGCCGGTCCCGCGCGGCGAGCAGCGCGCCGGTGCCGTCCTTGCGGCGCAGGCCCAGGGCGAGGGCGTCGTGCCGGGCCTGGGTGGCGGCGCGCCGGCGCTCCGCCGCGGTGGCGGCCTCCCGGGCGGCGGCCAGCGCGGCCTCCGCCTCGGCGAGGTCGCGCCTGGCCGCCTCGTGCCGTTCGGCGAGTTCGGTGTCACCGGCGTCGAGGCCGTCGACCTCGGCCTTGAGCGCCTCGTACGCCTCCTGGGCGGCCACCGCCCGTTCCCTGGCCTCGTCCCGGGCGGCGCCCAGGCGTTCCGTCTCGGCCTGGGCGGCGGCGGCCCGCGAGCGGGCCGCCCCCACCTGCCCGGTGAGCCGGGCCAGGCCCTCGCGCCGGTCGGCGAGGGCGCGGGCGGCGTCCCTCAGCCGCCGCTCCTCCTGCGCCAGCTCGCGTTCGAGCTCGGCGCGGTGGGCGACCGTGTCGTCCAGGGCGTGCCGGGCCGCCTCCAGGGCGGCTTCGAGTTCGGCCTCCTGCTCGCGGACGCGGGCGGCCTCGCGCTCCAGGTCCTCCGGGTCCCGGCCGCGTCGCTCCTCCACCGGCGCCGACGCGGCGCTCTGCACGCGCGCGTCGGCCAGCGAGACGGTGCCGCGCACCCGCTCGGCGAGCTGGGACAGCTCGTACCAGGTCTGCTGGGCGCGCTGGAGGCGCGGGGTGAGGCGGCGCACCTCGTCCTCCAGCTGGGCCTCGCGCTTCAGGGCCCGGTTCAGCTCCTGCTCGGCGGCCTCCTTGCGCTCCTTCAGCGCCGCCTCGTCGGCGATCTCGGCCTGGAGTGCCTCACGCAGCCGTACGAGGTCGTCGGCGAGCAGGCGGAGCCGGGCGTCGCGCAGGTCGGCCTGGATGACGGCGGCCCTGCGGGCCACGGCCGCCTGGCGGCCGAGCGGTTTGAGCTGTCGGCGCAGCTCGTCCGTGAGGTCCTGCACGCGCGCGAGGTTGGCCCGCATCGCGTCCAGCTTCCGCAGCGCCTTCTCCTTGCGCTTGCGGTGCTTGAGGACACCGGCCGCCTCCTCGATGAAGGCGCGGCGGCCCATCGGGTCGGCGTGCAGGACGGAGTCGAGCTGGCCCTGGCCGACGATGACGTGCATCTCCCGGCCGATGCCGGAGTCGGACAGCAGTTCCTGGATGTCGAGCAGGCGGCAGGTGTCACCGTTGATCCGGTACTCGCTGCCGCCGTTGCGGAACATCGTCCGCGTGATGGTGACCTCGGAGTACTCGATGGGCAGGGCCCCGTCGGAGTTGTCGATGGTCAGGGAGACCTCGGCGCGGCCCAGGGGCGGGCGGCCCGTGGTGCCGGCGAAGATGACGTCCTCCATCTTGCCGCCGCGCAGCGACTTGGCGCCCTGTTCGCCCATGACCCAGCTGAGCGCGTCGACGACGTTGGACTTGCCCGAGCCGTTCGGTCCGACCACGCAGGTGATCCCCGGTTCGAACCGGAGCGTGGTCGCCGAGGCGAACGACTTGAACCCGCGCAGGGTCAGGGCCTTCAGGTGCACGCCGGTGGACTCTACCTTCCGGGGGTGCCCCGCTCCATGAAGCGGCCGCCTCGCGCGGTTTCACGGATCAACGCGCAGGGCACACCAGACGTTAAGACACTGAAAGGATGCGCGGGGAAGAGAAGGCGGCGCGGCCGGCGGGCGAGGGCGCGGGGGAAAGAAAGAAGGGACGCCGGAGGCGTCCCTTGCAACTCTGAGAACTGAGCGGTTGTACGGGCAGCCCGACCACTGCTGGTGCTTTCGTGGAGCGTTGCAGTGATCAGGTCAGCGCAGGCTCCGCCTGGTGTGCGTCAACGCTCTCCATGATCCTGTCGTGAGAAGCGGCAGCCGTCAGCGCGTCGTTCTCCGCCTGAATCCGCACGAGCTCGGATTCCAGGTCCTGGACGCGCTGCTGGAGCCGTCGCATCTCGGCGAGGAGTCGCGGGTCCGAGCCGCCGACGTAACCGAGAAGCGCCTTTGCCATGATGGATGGTCCTCCACAATGAGTGACCGACCGAAGCGGTGTGGGTCGTGAGGGTTCCGCACCCGCGGTGCTTGGCAGGGCCTGGAGTTGTGCTGCCGTTCAGCCATGCCAAACAGCTAAGGTGCGCGGGCTTTCAGCGTCTCACCAAAAAGTTTGACGGTCAACACGATCACGCCCTGTAGGGGCGGGCGACCCGGGGCGCGCGGCCGGAACCGGCGGCGCGGCGACTTCTGCGGGGCCCTCAGGGCGTGGCGATCATCCTGTCGTGCGCGGCTCCGCAGGGCAAGCCCTCGTCCGCAATCACCTGCTCGTTTTCCTTCCGGCGCCCCCGGCGGACGGTCTCGCGGACCGCCGCCGGGGCCGCCGGTGGCGCGCGGTCAGCGGACGGCGAAGCCGTCGTAGCCGCCGCGAGGTGTGTCCCAGATCTCTGTCACTCCGTCCACGCGCCCGGGCGTGTCGTCGCCGCGCAGCCAGTCCAGGAGGGCGTCACAGCGCTCTCGCGGGCCTTCCGCGACCACTTGGACCCGCCCGTCGTCCAAATTGAGAGCAAAACCACTCAGACTCCCGAGTTCCAGGGCCCTCGCCCGCGTGAACCAGCGGAAACCCACACCTTGGACGCGTCCGCGCACCCAGGCGACCATCCGTACATCCTCGCTCATGGGGGCAACCTAACCGGGCGATGCCTCTCCGGACACGTCGTCCCTTCCCAGCATGAGGTACCGTCCCGACGCAATGCATCTCATATGAAACTCACTCGATCGTGTGAGTTGGGTGTGGATCGCGAGGACGAGTCGACCGCGAGGACAAGGGAAGGCCAGGACATGGGACGCCACCGACGCTCCGCCGCCGGCCGCGCCGCCACGGGCCGCGCCACGACGGCCGGACACACCGACGCTTCCGCCCCGGGGGAGCGCCCCCCGCTGGACTCTCCCGCGGCAGGCCGCCCCGCGATGGGGACCCCGCCCTCGCTGGACTCCCAGGCGTACGCCGAGGTCCGCGCCAAGAGCGACGCCTACCTGTTCGGGACGGACGACGCGACGGGCGGCGCGAGCGACGCCGGCCGGGAAGTCGAAGGGGTGGCCGCCGGTCCCGCCTCCCCTCCCGACGGGAGTCACGGCGGTTTCACGCCCGAGCACGGCACGCGCGGCGCGGGCCCCCGCCGGCGCCGGAAGAAGAGGGCCGCGACGCCGGTCCGCACGGGCCTGCTCGGCATCTCCGCCGCCGTCGCCATCGGCGCGGTCGCCGTCACCACGGGCGCGGTGCCCGGGCTGGACAACTACCGGCTCGGCGGCGGCTCCGGCGGCGACCGGGTGCAGTCCGCCGACCTGCCGACCAACACCCCCGCCGAGCAGGGCGGCACCTCCGGCAGCGCCGAGAGCGAGGAGGGCACGGCCACGAGCCCCGGCACGACCGGCCCGGGCTCCCCGTCCTCCCCCGCCGCGAGCCCGACGACCCCGTCGGCGTCACCGTCCGGGACACCGTCCAAGTCGGGGACGCCCTCGAAGTCCGGGACGCCCTCGAAGTCCGGGACGCCCTCGAAGTCCGGGACGCCCTCGAAGTCCGGCGAGCCGCAGGGGTCACAGGCCCCGAAGGAGGCGGAGCGGCCGACGGTCTCCGCCGGCGGGACGGCCCCGGCGCCCACCCGCACGGCCACACAGGAGCCGGAGAAGTCCGGCGCACCCGTCACCGTGTCCCGCGAGGCCGCCGCCGAGGCCGAGGTGCTCCGGCTGGTCAACGAGGAGCGGGCCAAGGTGGGGTGCAGTGCGCTCGCGGCCAACAGCGCCCTCGCCGACCTGGCCGGGGACTTCAGCGACGCCATGGCCGAGCAGGGCTTCTTCGACCACACCGACCCCAGCGGCGCGTCCCCGTGGGACCGGGCCGAGAAGGCCGGGATAAGCAACCTCGGCGGGGAGAACATAGCCCGCGGCCAGGCCGACGCCCAGGCCGTCATGGACTCCTGGATGAACAGCCCGGGCCACCGCGCCAACATCCTCAACTGCGACTTCACGACGCTGGGAGTCGGCGTGCACTTCGGGTCGGGCGGCCCGTGGTGGACGCAGAACTTCGGCTACTGAGCCGCACACCTACGCTGTCTTGCGGTGAGCGCAAGCTCTCGGTCAGCGCTGTGCTCGCCTACGCTGGAGTCATGGCGATCACACAGGGGCGTACGGCGGAGCGGGACCTTCCGTACGACGTGTTCTCACGGGACTGTCCCTCGCGCGGCATCCTGGAGCACGTCACCGGGCGCTGGGGCGCGCTGACGCTCGGCGCCCTGTGCGAGGGGTCCTTCCGCTTCAACCAGCTGCGCCGCCGGGTCGACGGCGTCAGCGAGAAGATGCTCTCCCAGACGCTGCACGCGCTGGAGCGCGACGGTCTGGTGCACCGTGAGGCGCAGCCCACCAACCCGCCGCGCGTGGACTACGAGCTGACGCCGCTCGGGCGCGAGGTGGCCGAGCGGCTGGCCGGTCTCATCGAGTTCCTGGAGGGCAGCATGGACCAGGTGCTCGCGGCGCGGGAGCGCTACGACGCCCGCCGGCCCTCCGCCTAACGCCGTGCGCCGTGGCTACGGCCGGACGCGGGGTGCCCGCTGGCAGGCGGGGCAGTAGTAGCTGGAGCGGTTCATCCAGGGGCGCCGGCGCATCGGGGTGGCGCAGCGGCGGCACGGCAGGCCCTCGCGGCCGTAGGCGTCGAGCGAGCGGTCGAAGTAGCCGGACTCGCCGTTGACGTTGACGTACAGGCTGTCGAAGCTGGTGCCGCCCACCGCGAGGGCCGCGTTCATGACGTCCCGGATGTGGCCGAGGAGCTCCAGTGTGCGGGGGCGGGTGAAGCCGGCCGTCGGGCGCTCGTAGTGGAGGCGGGCGCGCCACAGGGCCTCGTCGGCGTAGATGTTGCCGACGCCGCTGATCAGGGACTGGTCGAGCAGGGCCCGCTTGATCGTGGTGCGCTTGCGGCGCAGCGCCTGGTGGAACGCCTCGTCGTCGAAGAGCGGGTCCAGCGGGTCGCGGGCGATGTGCCCGATGACGTCGGGCAGCCCGTCGGGGGTGGTGTCGTGCAGCGACAGGCCGCCGAAGGTGCGCTGGTCGACGAAGCGCAGTTCGGTTCCCAGGCCGTCGGCGAAGCGGACCCGGATGCGCAGGTGCTTCTCGTCCGGTGCCGTGTGCGGCTGGACCAGCAGCTGGCCGCTCATGCCGAGGTGGGCGAGGATGGCCTGGCCGGTGTCCTCCAGGGGCAGCCACAGGTACTTGCCGCGGCGGCTGGGGGTGCCGATGCGGTGGCCCTTGAGGCGGTGGGCGAAGTCGTCGGCACCGGCGACGTGGCGGCGTATCGCGCGCGGGTGCAGGACCTCGGCGTCGGCGACGGCGCGGTGGGCGACCCACCGTTCCAGGCCGCGCCGGACGACCTCGACCTCGGGCAACTCGGGCATGTGCTCCCCTGTCCGCACGTGTGCGGCCCGAACACCTGTCGGGGCCGCCGTATGGCCCGTGCCGATCGCGGCCGGGCCGTCGAGGGGCCCGCCGCGAGGGCCGGGCCGTATCGAGAACCGAACGCCCGTCCCCTGGGCGGGGGCGGGCGCTCGGGTAGGGCTCGGTGTCAGGCGGAGGCCGAGGTGTCGGCGCCGTTCTGT
Source organism: Streptomyces sp. NPDC052020 (assembly GCF_040680575.1). NCBI lineage: Bacteria > Bacillati > Actinomycetota > Actinomycetes > Kitasatosporales > Streptomycetaceae > Streptomyces > Streptomyces sp. NPDC052020. Next base: position 119,384 of record NZ_JBFAWY010000007.1, on the reverse strand, counting down.
GCGACGACCTCGGCGGCCGTCGCCTTGACGCGCTCGTCCGCCGCGGCCCGGATGGCCCGCCACGCGGACTCCGCGGCCTGCTGCTCCGCCTCCTTCTTGCTGCGGCCGGTGCCGGTGCCGTACGAGACGCCTCCGACGCGGGCGGCAGCAGTGAAGGTCTTCTCGTGGTCGGGGCCGGTCTCCGTGACCAGGTACTCGGGCACGCCGAGCCCCTCGGTCGCGGTGAGCTCCTGGAGGCTGGTCTTCCAGTCCAGGCCGGCTCCGAGGTTGGAGGACTTCTCGATCAGGGGGTCGAACAGGCGGTGCACCAGTTCGGACGCCGCGTCGAGACCCTGGTCGAGGTAGACCGCGCCGATCACCGCTTCGAGGGTGTCGGCGAGGATGGACGCCTTGTCCCGGCCGCCCGTGCCCTCTTCACCGCGGCCGAGCCGGATGAAGGAGCCGAGGTCGAGCGAACGTCCCACCTCCGCCAGCGCGCGCGAGTTGACCACCGCGGCCCGCAGCTTGGCCAGCTGGCCTTCGGGCAGGTCGGGGTGGGCGCGGTACAGCGTGTCGGTGACGACGAGACCGAGCACGGAGTCCCCGAGGAACTCCAGCCGCTCGTTCGTCGGCAGACCGCCGTTCTCGTACGCGTAGGAACGGTGGGTCAGTGCTCGCACCAGAAGGGCGGACTCGACCTGATAGCCGAGCCGCCCTTCCAGAAGCGTGTGGGACGAGGCCTGGTTGTCCGCCGGGCCGCCCCCGCGTCGGCGGGAACTGCCGGCTTCGGCGTCTTCCGCCTTCTTGGCAGTGGACACAGTGCCTCTCACCAGCCGCTCAGACCTCGAGGACCTGGCGCTTGTTGTAGGTGCCGCACGACGGGCACGCGATGTGCTGCAGCTTGGGCTCGTGGCAGCGCTCGCACGCAACCAGGGTGGGGACCGCAGCCTTCCACTGCGACCGGCGGTGGCGCGTGTTGCTGCGCGACATCTTCCGCTTCGGAACAGCCACGGCTACTTCTCCTGCTTCTCGTCGACGCCCGCTTCGGCGCCGCTCTTGTCGTCCTTATCACCGGGTTCGAGTGAACCGGCGAGTCCCTGCAGTGCCGCCCAACGGATGTCGACGGCGTCATGGTGGTGGTCCGGGTCGTCCGCCAGCCGTGCCCCGCACTCGGCGCACAGACCGGGGCAGTCTTCCCGGCACACCGGCTGCATCGGCAGTGCGAGCACCACCGCATCACGCAGCACGGCTTCGAGGTCGATCAGACCGTCCTCGACAAAGAGCCTGTCCTCGTCGTCCTCGGCGTCGTCGCCCGGTTCCGCCACAGGGCGGCCCCGGTCGTCGGCGTCAGGGTACGAGAACATCTCCTGGAAGTCCGCTTCGAGCTCCAGCTCGACCGGCTCCAGACACCTTACGCACTCCCCCTCGGCCGTCGCACGGGCGGTGCCTGTGACGAGCACACCTTCCATGACCGACTCAAGGCGGAGTTCGAGCTCCACCGGGGCGCCTTCCGGCACCCCGATCACTCCCTGGATACCGAGGTCCCGGGGAGCGTCGACCGTGCGGGTCAGGCGCTGCAGCGCACCGGGCCGCCGCCCCAGCTCGTGGGTGTCGATCACGAGAGGGTTGCGGTGGTCGAGACGGGCGTTCAGGGCCATTCCTGCTTTCGGTCTTCGAGCTCAGGGGACGCCGCCCAGCGGTGTCCCCGGGCAGCGCTGATCGCGGACGTACACGCGACCGAACAGCCAGGATACTGGACCTTTCGCTCTCGGCCCAATCCGCGGTCAGCGGTCCTGCTCGTACCGCTGCTCGTACTGCTGCTCGTACCGGCGCAGCTGTTCGGCGCTGATCATGCTCGTGTCGAACAGGCTGGTCTCGTCCAGGGCGTACCCCTGGTGGCTTCCCCGGGAGTCCGGCTGAGGGCTTGCCTGGGGGCCGCCGGCTCCGGGAGCGCCCGGGTGGCCCTCCCGGGCCTCCTGCGGGGCCTCGTAGCCCTGATAGGCGTACGGGTCGGCCTGCTGGTAGCCGTAGGGGTCCTGGCCGCCGTACTGCTGCTGGTAGCCGTACGGGTCGGCCTGGGGCGCCTGCTGGTAGGCGTAGGACTCCTGGGCGCCGTACGACGGCTGGGACGGCACCGTCGGGGGTGCCGCCGGGGGCTGCGGCGGGGTCGCGGGCCCGGCGGCGAGGGCCGCCAGGTCGGCGAGGTAGTCGGCGTCGCTGGAGTGCTGGAGGCTGGTGGTGTCGTCGGCGAGGGCGCCGAGGTCGTCGGTGGCGATCCGGCCGTGCAGCTTCTCCCGGCCGCGGCCGACCGCCTCCAGCGTCTTGGCGAGGACCGCCTCGAACGCGCCCAGCTTGGCGTTGACGTAGGCGTCGGCGTCGCGGCGCAGGGTCTCCGGGTCGTGGCTGCGCTCGGGGGCGTCCGCGTCCGCGTAGCCGTCCTCGTCGAGGCCGGGGCCGGTGCCCAGCAGCTTCTCGCGGCCGCGGCCGACGGAGCCGAGGGTCTTGGTGAGGACGACCTCGAAGTTGGCGAGCTTTGAGTCGACGTACTCGTCCGCCTCGGCGCGGATCTCCTCGGCCTCCTGGCGGGCCTCGGCCAGGATCCGGTCGGCCTCGGCCTGCGAGCGGCGGGCGACCTCGGTGCCGGAGATCAGGGAGCCGCGCTCGGCGTGCGCGCTCTCGATGATGCGCTCGGCCTCCTGGCGGGCCCGCGCCACCATCTGCTCGCGGTCGCCGATCAGTTCCTGGGCTCTGGCGAGGGAGTCGGGGAGCGCCGCGCGCACCTCCTCCAGCAGGGAGAGCAGTTCGGCGCGGTTGACCACGCACGACGCCGACATGGGCATCGACCGGGCGCCGGAGACCACCGCGACGATCTCGTCGAGCTTCTTCTGCACGTCCACCTGTGCTCGCCACTCTCTACAGCTGTGTTGGAGACGGACGGGACGACTGTACGGCCCCGGGGCGGGCGGGGGACACCGGGTGACGAGCGGCCGGGCCGGCCGCGCCCGTGGCGGTCCGGCGGCATCCGGCCCGGTGGCGCTCAGTCGGTGCGCAGCCGCTCGGTCAGCGCCTGGAGCACCGGCTCGGGCACCAGGTGGGAGACGTCGCCGCCCCAGGTCGCGACCTCCTTGACGAGGGAGGACGACAGGAAGCTGTAGGTGGGGTTGGTGGGGATGAAGAGCGTCTCCACGCCGGAGAGGCCGTTGTTCATCTGCGCCATCTGGAGCTCGTAGTCGAAGTCGCTGACGGCGCGCAGGCCCTTGACGATGGCGGGGATGTCGCGCTGCTTGCAGAAGTCGACGAGCAGGCCGTGGAAGGACTCGACGCGGACGTTGCCGTACTCGGCGGTGACCTGGCGGATCAGGTCGATCCGCTCCTCGATGGCGAACAGGCCCTTCTTGGACTGGTTGATCATCACCGCGACGTAGACCTCGTCGTACAGCCTGGACGCGCGGGCGATGATGTCGAGGTGTCCATTGGTGATCGGGTCGAACGACCCGGGACAGACGGCGCGGCGCACTTGTGATCCCTCGCTCTCCGGTCCGGTCATCGTGCGTCTTCGCACGTAGAGGCGGCGCGACCGTACCAAAACGTTCCCTCGCCGTAGCGACGGTCCCGGATCGCCTCGAAGCCGTCGGGCCACCGGAATTCGCCGCCTCTGGTGCTGCGCTCCACGGTGACGAGGGCTTCCTCCGCGAGCCAGCCCTCCGAGCGGAGTGTGAGCAGAATCTCCCGAAGATCGTCGTCCGAGACGGCGTACGGCGGGTCGAGGAAGGCCAGGTCGTACGGCGCGGCCGGGGGTGCCGTGCGGATGATCTGTTCCGCTTTGCCCTGTCTGACCTCGGCGCCGGGCAGGCCGAGGGCTCTCACGTTCTCCCGGACCGTGCGGACGGCGCGGGCGTCGGCCTCGACGAGCAGCGTGTGGCCGGCGCCCCGGGACAGCGCCTCCAGGCCGACGGCGCCGGAACCCGCGTACAGGTCGAGGACCCGCTCACCCTGGAGGGGGCCGCCGAGCAGGGACTGCCAGGTGGAGAAGAGGCCCTCGCGCGCGCGGTCGGAGGTGGGGCGGGTGCCGGTCCCTGGCGGGACGGCCAGGCGACGTCCGCCGGCCGCGCCGGCGATCACGCGGGTCATCTGGGGTCCTTGTGAGTAGTGCGGTGGTGGATCCAGTTTCGCAGGCGGCACACGGGGGCGCCTCGCCGCCTTTTCCGCGGGCGGGGCACGGGGCGCCCGGCCGCCGTGGGCGGCCGCGGCCCGTGGTGCCGGCCCGTGGTGCCGGGCGGGCCGCCGCGCGCCCGGCCGTCCGCGCGGTCCTCAGCCCTTCTCCAGGTACTGCTCTCTCTCCTCGTCCAGCAGGGCGTCCAGCGCGGTGCGCAGTCCCGGCAGGTACTCCAGGTCCGGGTCGGCCGCCACGACCGCCGCGGCCTCGCGGCGCGCCTCGGCGATGACCTCCTCGTCCTCGATGACGGCGAGCACGCGCAGGGAGGACCGGGCGCCGGACTGCGCCTGGCCGAGGACATCGCCCTCGCGGCGCTGTTCGAGGTCGATGCGGGACAGCTCGAAGCCGTCGAGGGTGGCGGCGACCGCGTTGAGCCGCTGCCGGGCGGCGCTGGCCTCGGGCATCTCGGTGACCAGCAGGCACAGCCCCGGGGCGGACCCCCGGCCGACGCGGCCCCGCAGCTGGTGGAGCTGGGAGACACCGAAGCGGTCGGCGTCCATGACCACCATCACGGTGGCGTTGGGGACGTTGACGCCGACCTCGATGACGGTGGTGGCCACCAGCACGTCCGCCTCCCCGGCGGCGAACCGGCGCATGACCGCGTCCTTGTCGTCGGGCTGCATCCGGCCGTGCAGCACCTCCACCCGGAGCCCCTTGAGCGGCCCCCGGGCGAGCTGCTCGGCGACGTCCAGGACGGCCAGCGGCGGGCGCTTGTCCGCCTCGCCCTCGGAAGCCTCCTTCTTCGCGGCCTTCTTGGCGTCCGCCGCCTCGTCGGCGTCGTCGCCGATGCGCGGGCAGACGACGTACGCCTGGTGGCCGTTGCCGACCTCCTCGCGCACCCGCTCCCAGGCCCGCGCGAGGAAGTGCGGCTTGTCGGCGGCCGGGACGACATGGCTCGCGATGGGCGAACGCCCGGCCGGGAGCTGGTCCAGGACGGAGGTCTCCAGGTCGCCGAAGACGGTCATGGCCACCGTGCGCGGGATGGGTGTGGCGGTCATGACCAGCAGGTGCGGCGGCTGCCTGCCCTTGCCGCGCAGCGCGTCGCGCTGCTCCACGCCGAAACGGTGCTGTTCGTCGACGACGACGAGGCCGAGGTCGTGGAACCGCACCTTGTCCTCGATCAGCGCGTGGGTGCCGATCACGACGCCGGCCTCGCCGGTGGCCAGGTCCAGCAGGGCCTGGCGGCGGGCGGCGGCGCCCATGGAGCCGGTCAGCAGCACCACCTTGGTGGCGTGTTCGGCCCCGCCGAGCATGCCGCCCTCGGCGAGCTCCCCCATCATCTCGACGACCGAGCGGTGGTGCTGCTGGGCGAGCACCTCGGTGGGCGCCAGCATCGCCGCCTGCCCGCCCGCGTCGACGACGGCCAGCATGGCGCGCAGGGCCACCAGGGTCTTGCCGCTGCCGACCTCGCCCTGGAGCAGCCGGTGCATCGGATGCTCGGTCGCCAGGTCCGCGAAGATCTCCCGGGAGACCTTCCGCTGGCCCTCGGTGAGGGTGAAGGGGAGGCGGGCGTCGAAGGCCGCGAGCAGGCCGTCGGGCCGGGGCTCGCGGGCGACGGCGGGAAGCTGGGCGTCGGCGTGGCGGCGGCGGGCGAGGGCGACCTGGAGGACGAACGCCTCGTCCCACTTCAGCCGGGCGCGGGCGTCAGCGATGTCCGCCTTGGTGTGCGGGCGGTGGATCTTCAGCAGGGCCTCGGGGAGGGGGACCAGGCCGCGGCCCTCGCGCAGTGCCCCGGGGAGCGGGTCGACGGCCTCCTGGGCGCTGGGCAGCACCGTCTGGACGGCCTTGGCGATCTTCCACGACTCCAGCTTGGCGGTGGCCGGGTAGATGGGGATCAGGGCGCCGGCCCAGCTCTCGACCGTCTCCGCCGCTCCGTCTTCGTCGTCGCCGCGCAGCAACTCGTATGCGGGGTGGGCCAGTTGGAGACGGCGGTTGAAGACCGACACCTTGCCCGCGAACAGCGCGCGGGTGCCCGGCAGGAGTTCCTTGTGCGGCTTGTGCACGCCGTTGCCGAAGAAGACCAGCTGGAGCCGGCCGCTGCCGTCGGTGATGGTCACTTCCAGGCGCTGCCCCTTGCCGCGCGGGGCCCGGGGGGAGGCGAAGGTGTGCAGCCGGGCGTCGGCGACCTGGGCGACCACGGTGACGTGCTCGTCCATGGGGAGGTCGGCGAGGTGGGTGAGCTGGCCCCGCTCCTCGTATCTGCGCGGGTAGTGGTGGAGGAGGTCGCCGACGGTGTGCAGGCCGAGATGCTCGGCCATCACCTTCGCGGTGGCGGGGCCGAGCACCGACTTCAGTGGCTGTTGCAGTGGTTCTCGCAGTGCGGGCACGAGATCCATTGCACACCACGCCACTGACAAAGCCGTAGACGCGTCCACCAGCGCCTCGGTGACAACCCCTCCCGGGCCCGCGCGGAATCCGGCGCCGCCGCACGCCTCGGCGGCATCCCCCGGGCCGCACGGGGCGCACGCCGGACTCCCTGCGAACGCGCCGCGGAGACCGGCGCCTACTCGACCCCGATGAGCAGCAGAGATCCCTGCCGGCCGCCCCGGTACACCACCGTGTCGACGGCCAGGTACGCCTCCCGGACCCGGGCTTCGAGGTGTCCGGCGACGGCCTCGGGGGCCTCGTCGCCCAGGACCAGGGTGACCAGTTCGCCCCCGGCGGCGAGCATGCGGTCGAGGACGGTCCGGGCGGTGGCGGTGACGTCCGACCCGATCACGGCGACATCGCCGTCGATCAGGCCGAGGACGTCCCCGGCCTGGCAGATGCCGGCCGTGGTCCAGGCCTCGCGTTCGGCGACGGTGACCTCGGCGTAGCGGGTGGCGCCGGCCGCCGAGGTCATCGCCACCACGTCCTCGTCGAAGCGCCGCCCTGGCTCGTGCACGGCGAGCGCCGCGATGCCCTGGACCGCGGAACGGGTCGGGATGAGGGCCACGCGGACGCCCGCCGCGCGGGCCTGCTCGGCCGCCGCGGCGGCGGTGTGCCGCAGCTCGGCGTCGTTGGGGAGCAGCACGACCTCGCGCGCGTGGGCCCGCCGTACCGCCTCCACCAGCTCCCCGCTCGCCGGCGGCTCCCCGGGGTGAGCCAGCACGGGGGTGGCCCCGGCCTCGGAGTACAGCCCGGCCAGCCCCTCGCCCGGCACCACGGCGACCACGGCGCGCTGGGCCCGCTCGGGGGGCGGCTGCCCGGCGCCCGCGGTGTGCGCGTCGCCCTGCCCGAAGTGGGTGATCCGGATGCGGTACGGCCGCCCGGCCTCCACGCCCGCCTCGACGGCGGCACCGGCGTCGTCGACGTGCACGTGGACGTTCCACAGCCCGTCTCCGCCGACCACCACGAGGGAGTCCCCGAGAGCGTCGAGCCGCTCCCGCAGCCGCGCGACGGCGTCGTCGCCGGCCTCCAGGAGGTAGACCACCTCGAAGGCCGGACCGGCGGCGGGAAGATCGCAAACGCCGGGAAGGCCGCTCGCCCCGGGGGCGTCGGCGGAGCCGTCCGGGTCGGCCTGCGCCGCGCACGCGCGGGCGTCTTCGAGCGGAGCGGCCGCCCCGCGCGCGTGAGCGCCTGCGGGCGGAACGCCCCCCGCGCGCGCGTGGGCGCCGCCGAGCGGGGCGGCCGGACGGAACGGGGCCGCCTCGGCCCCCGGCGCCTCGCCCGTCACCGCCTCCACCAGCGCGGCGAGCACCGACACGAGCCCGCGCCCGCCGGCGTCGACCACTCCGGCGCGGCGCAGCACCGGAAGCTGGCCGGGGGTCGCGGCCAGCGCCGCGCGGGCGCCCTCGTAGGCCGCGCGGGCCACGGCGCCGCAGTCGCCCTCCGCCCCGTCGGCCGCGTCCGCGGCGGCGGAGGCGACCGACAGGATGGTGCCCTCGACCGGGTGGGCCACGGCCCGGCGGGCGGAGTCGGCCGCGTGCCGCAGGGCGAGCCGCAGGTCGGTCCCGTCCGCGTGAGCGTCCTCGCCCCGGCCTGCGAACACCTGCGCCATGCCGCGCAGCAGCTGCGCCAGGATCGTCCCCGAGTTGCCGCGCGCGCCGATCAGCGCACCGTGGGCCATGGCCCGCGCCGCGTCGGCCAGCGACGGGCCGGCCGGCGTGCCCGAGCCGCCGGGGCCCGCACCGCACGCCTCGGCCCCACCGATACCGGGGGCGTCGCCGCGGCCGCCGCCCGCCTCGTGCGCGGCGAAGACCGCCTCCAGCGCGGCGGCGGCCGACTCGACGGTCAGATACAGGTTTGTCCCGGTGTCCCCGTCCGCGACGGGATAGACGTTGATCGCGTCGATCTCCTCGCGCGCCCGCCCCAGGGCACGCAGCGCCAGACCGCACCAGGAGCGCACCGCCAGAGCGTCGAAGAATCTCTGCGGCACCTGCGCCACCTGCGCCTCCCTGAGCTGCTGGACGTGGCACGCAGCGTAGACCCCGGGGCGCCGCCCACCGGAACGGGGCCGGGGCCCCGCCCCTGAGCTGCCATGGTAGTTTCGTTGTACGGGAGCAGCCGTTGTATGCTGCTCCGGTTGCCCGATCCGATCGGGCTAGTTCCCCTGGCAGCGCCACTCAGATCTCGGAACGCTCGCAAGAGCCTAAGATCTCGATCCCGGCATGCCGGGATTAACCGTAAGTGCATCTGAAGTCTTTGGAGTGACCCGTGGCTGCCAACTGCGACGTCTGCGGCAAGGGGCCGGGCTTCGGCAACAACATCTCGCACTCGCACCGCCGTACGTCCCGTCGCTGGAACCCGAACATCCAGCGTGTGCGTACCGTGGTCGGCGGGACGCCGAAGCGCGTGAACGCTTGCACCTCGTGCATCAAGGCCGGCAAGGTCTCGCGCTGACGCTCAGCAAGAGCGCGCGGCCACTGCTGGTTCGCTTGCACTGAGCCGGTCCACCAACGTGGGCCGGCTTTTTGCATGCCCGGAAACCGCCGTGCGGGCCGCCGGGACCGCTACCCGCGCACAACCATGCCCGCGGCCGTCCGCGGCTGCCGGAAGCCAGCGACGCCGCCCCGCTCCGCGAGGCGCTCACCCGGTGGCACGGCCCGGCCCGGCCCCGGCCGTCCTGCCGGGCACGCACCCGGGGGTGACACGGCTCACGGAGCCGCGGCCGGCCGCCGCGCGGGGCCGGATGGAGGCGGACCCGGCGCCCGGCGGCGGTCCGCGGCCCGTACCGGAACGGCGGCCGCCGCCGCCCGCGCCGCGCCCCCGCCGAGCGGAGGACCGCACGGGCGGCCGAGGCGGAACAGGCCCGCACCGGCGTCAGGCCGCGGGGCCACCCGGCCTGGTCATCCACCCGTGGTCCACCGGCCCGATGCCCGCGCCGAGCGGGAACCCGGCGGCGATCGCCCCGGTCACGTACTCCTTGGCCGTCGTCACCGCCTCCGGTACGGACCGCCCCTTGGCCAGCTCGGAGGCGATCGCCGAGGCGAGGGTGCAGCCCGTGCCGTGCGTGTGCCGGTTGTCGTGGCGGGGCGCCCGCAGCCAGTGCTCCTCGGAGCCGTCCGTGAGCAGGTCCACGGCCTCCCCGGGCAGGTGACCGCCCTTGATCAGCACCCAGCGCGGCCCGTACTCCAGTACGGCCGCGGCGGCCCGGCGCAGGTCGGGCTCGGACTCGACCCGGACACCGGTCAGTTGCGCGACCTCGTCCAGGTTCGGGGTGGCCACGGTGGCCGCCGGCAGCAGCTTGGTGCGTACGGAGTCCAGCGCGGAGACGGCCAGCAGCGCGTCGCCGTGCTTGGAGACGCCCACCGGGTCGACGACCGCGGGCGCGTCCGTGCCGGCGATCAACTCGGCGACCGTCTCGACCAGTTCCGCCGAGGCGAGCATGCCCGTCTTGACGGCCTGGACGCCGATGTCGCCGACGACGCTGCGGTACTGCGCCCGCACCGCCTCCACGGGCAGCTCCCAGGCGCCCTGCACACCGACGGAGTTCTGCGCGGTCACCGCGGTGACCACGCTCATCCCGTGCACGCCGAGCGCGAGCATCGTCTTCAGGTCGGCCTGGATGCCGGCGCCGCCGCCGGAGTCGGACCCCGCGACCGTCAGCACCCTCGGCAACGCGCTCATGACTCGATGTCCTCTCCGAAGTGGTCCCAGCCGCCCGTGCTGGTCCAGGGTGCCCCGTCGACGGTCACCTGGGGCAGCGCCGAGGGGTTGAGGACCTCGCCGATGACCTTCCAGCGGGCGGGCAGCTTCACGTCCGGCGGGAAGGTCGCCACGATCGCGTGGTCCTCTCCCCCGGTCAGCACCCACTGCATCGGGTCGACGCCGACGGCCTGCCCGATGTCGTTCATCTGAGTGGGGATGTCGATCTGCCCGGAGCGGATGTCGATGCGCACCTTGCTCGCCTCGGCGATGTGCCCGAGGTCGGCGATCAGCCCGTCGCTGACGTCGCACATCGCGGTGGCGCCGAGCCCGGCGGCGGCCGGGCCCGCGTGGTACGGCGGCTCCGGGCGGCGGTGGGCCTCCACGAAGGCGCGCGGCGAGCGGAAACCGCGGGAGAGCACGGCGTACCCGGCCGCGGACCAGCCCAGCCAGCCGGTCACCGCGACGAGATCGCCGGGCTGCGCGCCGCCCCGCGTCACCGGCTCCTGGCCGCGCAGATCACCGAGGGCGGTGATGGACACGGTGATGGTGTCGCCGCGCACCACGTCGCCGCCCACGACGGCGGCTCCGGCGACCTGGCACTCGTCGCGCAGCCCGTCCATCAGTTCGGTCGGCCAGGTCACCGGCAGGTCGGCCGGCACCACCAGGCCGAGCAGCAGGGCGGTGGGCACGGCGCCCATGGCGGCGATGTCGGCGAGGTTCTGCGCCGCCGCCTTGCGGCCCACGTCGTAGGCGGTGGACCAGTCACGGCGGAAGTGCCGGCCCTCCACCAGGATGTCGGTGCTGGCCACGACCCGGCGGTCGGGTGCGGCGACCACCGCTCCGTCGTCACCGGGGCCGATACGGACCGCCGGGGTCGTGGTGAGACGGGAGGTGAGCTCCCTGATGAGCCCGAACTCCCCGAGCTCACCAACAGTGCCCTTCATCGCCCTTGCTCCCCTTCTGTCCCTGTCCCTGTCCGTGCCCGGTCGCGCGTCATCTCTGTCCTCGTTACGGTCGAAGTACCGGCCGGCGTACCGTCCGGAGCGACGGTCCGTGCGAGGGCCCGTGCACCGGCCGGCGGCACGGCCGCGGCCACCGCCGCGACGGCCGGCGGGACCGCCGCGAGGGCCGCCCGGTCCGTCGACTCGTATCCTCCCCCTGCCCCGCCACGCCAGCCCCGCACCCCCCGGGTCTCCCCGTGACGAGCGGCGACGCGATACCGTAACGTTCCTTTCCCCCACATGATCCTCGTGGCCGCCCTGGAGGTTCCGTGGTACAGGCGTACATCCTGATCCAGACCGAGGTCGGCAAGGCGTCGACCGTCGCCGAGACGATCGGCAAGATCCCTGGGGTGATCCAGGCGGAAGACGTGACCGGGCCCTACGACGTCATCGTGCGCGCCCAGGCCGACACGGTCGACGAGCTGGGCCGCATGGTGGTCGCCAAGGTCCAGCAGGTGGACGGCATCACCCGTACCCTGACCTGCCCGGTCGTCCATCTGTAGCCCCCGTCTACCCTGTGCCGGGTGAACTCCTTCTCCCACCGGCACCGCTTCGTCCTCGCACCGCCCGCGCTCGCCCTGCTCCTCGCCGCGGCGGGCTGCTCCGGGGCGGACGGCAGCGTCTCGGCGGCGGTTCCCAGCCCCGGCGCGGACGCGACGCGACTGTGCCGGAACCTGGACAAGGAACTGCCCTCGAAGGCGGACGGTCTGAGCCGTGAGGACCCGGAGCCCCCGTCCGCCCTGACGGCGGGCTGGGGAAACCCGGTGATCATACTGCGCTGCGGTGTGCCGCGGCCCGCCGCGATGAGCGATCCGCAGGCCGACGGAGTGGAGGTGGACGGCGTCGGATGGCTGCTGCACAAGCGCGGGGACGGATCGTTCCGGTTCACCACCGCACTGCGCAGGGCCTATGTCGAGGTGACGATCCCCGAGGAGCGCGCGCGGGACGGCCTGGCCCCGCTGGTCGACCTGGCCCCGGCCGTGAAGAAGGCGATCCCCGAGGGGATCGCCGACTGATCGGTCACCCGGCCGGGACGCTCCTCAGCGCAGCCCCGTGGAGCGGCGCAGCGCCGCCTGCACCAGCCGGTCCACCAGCTCCGGATAGCCGACGCCGCTGGCCTGCCACATCTGCGGGTACATGGAGATCGGCGTGAAGCCGGGCATGGTGTTGATCTCGTTGATCACGAACTCCCCGTCCTCGGTGAGGAAGAAGTCCGCGCGCACCAGCCCCTCGCAGGAGGCCGCCTCGAACGCCTCCACCGCCAGCCGCCGCACCTCGGCCGTCTCCTCGGGCGTCAGCGGCGCGGGCACCACGCCGGGCGTGGAGTCGATGTACTTGGCCTCGAAGTCGTAGTACGCGTGCGTCTCGGGCGGCGGGATCTCGGCGGGTACGGAGGCCCGCGGGCCGTCCTCGAACTCCAGCACCCCGCACTCGATCTCACGTCCGCGCAGGGCCGCCTCCACGAGGATCTTCGGGTCGTGCCGCCGGGCCTCCTCGATCGCCTCGTCGAGTCCGGACAGGTCGTCGACCTTGGTGATGCCGATCGACGAGCCGGCGCGCGCGGGCTTCACGAACAGCGGCCAGCCGTGCTCGCCGGCGAAGTCGACGATCCTCTTGCGGGCGGCGGAGGCGTCCCGCTGCCACTCGCGCGGCCGGATCACCACGTACGGGCCCACCCTGAGCCCGAAGGAGGTGAACACCCGCTTCATGTACTCCTTGTCCTGGCCGACGGCCGAGGCGAGCACACCGGAGCCCACGTACGGCACACCGGCCAGCTCCAGCAGGCCCTGGAGGGTGCCGTCCTCGCCGTAGGGGCCGTGCAGCACCGGGAAGACCACGTCGACCTCGCCGAGGGCCTTGGGCACCGAGCCGGGCTCGCTGTAGACGACCTCGCGGCTGCCGGGGTCGACGGAGAGCACCACGCTGCCCTCGGCCGACTCGGTGAGGTCCTCGACGCTGGGCGTGCGCCGCTCGGTGATCGCCATGCGCTCGGGCTCGTCGGCGGTGAGCGCCCAGCGGCCCTCCCGGGTGATGCCGATCGGCAGGACGTCGTACTTGGTCCGGTCGATGGCCTTCAGGACGGCGCCGGCGGTGACCGCGGAGATCCCGTGCTCGGAGCTGCGCCCGCCGAACACGACGGCCACGCGCGGTTTCCGCGTCGGCCGCCCGGGGCTCTGGGGGAGGTTCTCGGTGCTCATATCGCGATGAGGGTACCCGCCCGTAGGGTCACGGCACAGCGTCGGCGGGGCCGCGTGGCGCGGCCGTCGCTCAGCGTCGTTCCGGCTTCGCGCTGCGCGACATCAGCTCCTCCAGCGCGACCACCGGCGGCTTGCCCTCGTGCACGATGCCGACGACCGTCTCGGTGATCGGCATGTCGACGCCGTGGCGCCGGGCCAGATCCAGCACCGACTGGCAGGACTTGACGCCCTCGGCGGTCTGCCTGGTGACCGCGATGGTCTCCTGGAGGGTCATGCCCTTGCCGAGGTTGGTGCCGAAGGTGTGGTTGCGGGACAGCGGCGAGGAGCAGGTCGCCACCAGGTCGCCCAGGCCCGCCAGTCCGGAGAAGGTGAGCGGATCGGCGCCCAGCGCGACCCCGAGGCGGGTGGTCTCGGCGAGGCCGCGGGTGATCAGCGAGCCCTTGGCGTTGTCGCCGAGGCCCATGCCGTCCGCGATGCCGACGGCCAGCCCGATCACGTTCTTGACCGCGCCGCCGAGTTCGCAGCCGACGACGTCGGTGTTGGTGTACGGGCGGAAGTACGGCGTGTGGCAGGCGGTCTGGAGCCGCCGGGCGACGGCCTCGTCGGTGCAGGCGACCACGGAGGCGGCCGGCCTGCGGGCGGCGATCTCCCGGGCGAGGTTGGGCCCGGAGACCACGGCGATCCGGTCCCGGCCGACCGCGGCGACGTCCTCGATGACCTCGCTCATCCGCATCGCGGAGCCGAGTTCGATGCCCTTCATCAGCGACACCAGCACGGTGCCGGGCGCCAGCAGCGGCGCCCAGGCGGCGAGGTTGCCGCGCAGGGTCTGGGAGGGGACCGCGAGGACGGTGAAGTCGGCGTCCCGCGCGGCCTCGGCGGCGTCGGTGGTGGCCCGCACGTTCTCGGGCAGTTCCACGCCGGGCAGGTAGTCGGGGTTGGCGCGGGTGGAGTTGACGGCCTCGGCGAGTCGGGCGCGGCGCCCCCACAGGGTGACCTCGCAGCCGGCGTCGGCGAGGACCATGCCGAAGGCGGTCCCCCACGATCCGGTGCCGAAGACGGCCGCCTTGACGGGTTCCCTCACGTGCCCTGCCCTTCCGCCTGCCTGCGCCCCCGCTTCTGCGCCTGCGTCCGGCGCCGCTGCTCGATCCGCTCGCGGCGCGGGTCGTAGGGGGTGTCGGGCGCCTTCTCGCCGCGGACCTCCTCCAGCTGGCGGGTGATGGCGGCCATGATGACCTCCGTCGCCTCCTTCAGGACGTCGGCGGTCATCTCCTTGCCGTAGAAGCGGGACAGGTCCACCGGCGGGCCCGCGAGCACACGGTGGGTCTTGCGCGGGAACAGGTCCGGCTTCTTCGCGTACGGCGGCAGCACTTCGTTGCAGCCCCACTGGGCGACGGGGATCACCGGGCAGCGGGTCTGCAGGGCGACGCGCGCGGCACCGGTCTTGCCCGTCATGGGCCAGCCGTCCGGGTCGCGGGTCAGGGTGCCCTCGGGGTAGAAGGCGACGCACTCGCCGCGCTCCACGGCGTCGATCGCGGCGCGGAAGGCGCTCAGCGCGTCCGTGCTCTCCCGGTAGACGGGGATCTGCCCGGTGCCGCGCATCGCGGCGCCGACGAATCCCTTCTTGAAAAGACCGCTCTTCGCCAGAAATCGCGGCACT
Source organism: Streptomyces sp. NPDC052020 (assembly GCF_040680575.1). Lineage (NCBI taxonomy): Bacteria > Bacillati > Actinomycetota > Actinomycetes > Kitasatosporales > Streptomycetaceae > Streptomyces > Streptomyces sp. NPDC052020. The sequence goes on along the minus strand of NZ_JBFAWY010000007.1, from coordinate 104,264 downwards.
CGTCCGGTGTTGTACTGGAAATGCGCATACGCGAAGGGGTCGATGTGCGAATTGTGGTTCACGACCGTGATAAATCCACCCTCGGCCGGAATGTGCTCCATTCCGCGCCAGTCCCGCTTGAGCAGAACCACCAGCGGCGGTTTGCAGATCACCGCGGCGAAGCGGTACCAGAAGCCGATTCTCCGGCGGGGCACGCGGACACCTTCCTCTAGGGCCTGGAACGGGGCCAGGGGAGCCGCACAAGTGTCGCCCCGGGCCGCCGGTCTGTCGAGAACACCGTACGCCCCGCCCCGGACACGGCCGGGTCCCCGGGGGGACAATGGTCACGACAAGAGAGGGACGGAACGCTCGTGCAGTGGACCTTGGTCGTACCCGTGAAGCCCCTGGCCCGGGCCAAGAGCAGGCTGTCGGACACCGCGGACGACGGGGTGCGGCCGGGGCTCGCGCTCGCCTTCGCGCTGGACACGGTGACGGCGGCGCTGGCCTGCCCGGCGGTGGCGGATGTGGCAGTCGTCACGGACGATCCGCGGGCCGGCCGGGAACTGGCCGCGCTGGGCGCCGCCATCGTCCGCGACGAACCCCGCGGGGGCCTGAACGCCGCCCTGGCCCACGCGGCGACGGTCGTGCGGTCCGCGCGTCCCGGGCGCCCGGTGGCCACGCTCAACGCCGATCTCCCGGCGCTGCGCCCCGCGGAATTGGCGCGTGTTCTCGGGGAGGCCGCACAATTCCCGCGCTCTTTTCTCGCCGATGCCGCCGCAATCGGCACGACCGTGCTGGCCGCCGCCCCGGGCCAGGCATTGCGGCCCGCTTTCGGCCCGGATTCCCGGGCCCGCCACCGCGCGTCCGGCGCGGCGGAACTCCGGCTGGACGCGGTGGATTCCGTACGGCAGGACGTCGACACCGGTGACGATCTGCGGGCGGCGCTGGCACTGGGCGTGGGCCCGCACACCGCCGCGGCGGCGGCGCTGCTGGCCGGGCGGGACCCCGTACCGGGGCAGTAGGCTGCCGTCATGCAGGCGACCGCATACACGTACGACCCGGACAGCCGCAGCGGGCAGGTGCTGCTCGACGACGGCACGCCCGTCCCCTTCGACGCGGCGGCGTTCGACGCGGGGGGCCTGCGGCTGCTGCGCCCCGGCCAGCGGGTGCGCATCGAGACCGAGGGCGAGGGCGAGGGGCGCCGGATCACGCTGGTGACCCTGCACACGTTCTGATCCCCGGGCCCCGAGGGGCTCCGGACAGGCCGCGGGCCGGACTCCGTGAGGGAGTCCGGCCCGGCGCGTGAGTGCCCTGGTCCCCTGCCGTCCGCTACTTCTTGCGGGCGGTGGTCTTCTTGGCGGTGGTCTTGCGCGCGGTCGACTTCTTGGCGGGGGCCTTCGTGGCCGTCGCCTTCTTCGCCGGAGCCTTCTTGGCGGCGGTCTTCTTCGCCGCGGTGGTCTTGGCGGCGGCCTTGGTGGCGGGGGCCTTCTTGGCGGCGGTCTGCTTCGCGGCGGCGGTGGTCTTCTTCGCCGCGCCCGTGGTCTTCTTCGCCGCGGCGGTGGTCTTCTTGGCCGTCGTCTTCTTGGCCGCGCCCGTGGTCTTCTTGGCGGCGGCCTTCTTGCCCGCGGCCTTGGAGATGGTGGGCGGGGGGCCGGAGAGGCTGCCCTTGGGGGCCTTCTTGACCGCGATGTCGTTCTTCGGGAGCTTCTTCGAGCCGCTGACCAGGTCCTTGAAGCCCTGACCCGCGCGGAAACGGGGAACGGAGGTCTTCTTGACCCGAACCCGCTCGCCCGTCTGGGGGTTACGGGCGTAGCGGGCCGGGCGGTCGACCTTCTCGAAGGAACCGAAGCCGGTGACCGAGACCCGGTCACCCGCGACCACCGCACGGACGATGGCGTCCAGTACCGCGTCGACGGCATCGGCAGCCTGCTGGCGGCCGCCCATCTTGTCGGCAATCGCTTCTACGAGCTGCGCCTTGTTCACGTCTTCCCCTTCGGAGACATCGCCGGAACGAAAGTGTTCCAGCTTTTTCGCACGTTAGGCAGATATATACCGCAAATCAAACACGAAACGGGCTTATCACCCTTGTGCCGCAACCGACTCGACTGTCCCGGCCTGTTCAGCGTTCCTCTTCGGGGAATCGCCCCGCGTCGAGGTCCGCGCTGAACCGCTCCAGGCGCCTTGCCGCACCGGCGAGATCATGTTTGGCCGCGGCCGTAATGACCAGCAGCTTCCGGGTCAGCGCCACCCGTACGCCCTCCGGGACTTGCAGTGCGCGCACCCTGGCGTGCGCTTCTTTGAGCTGGACCGCGACCGCCGTATAGAGCTCGAGTTGGCCGTCGTGTTCCATGCACAGATTGTGCCATCTGGGGCGAGTTGTCGCCTGCGCAGGGGGGCAACTGCCGCCCCTGGCGGCCTTCCGGGCGTTCGCCGAAGCCTCGGTCACCCGCCTCTCGTACCCCGGTAACACCCGCTTTAACGTGGGGCGTTGACGGTGCCGGCGACGGCGCGCGAGGCCGTCCGGGCCCAGACATGGCTGTACCCCCGATCGGACCGATCGGGGGTACAGCGGGGGTGTCGGCGTGGCCGAAAGTCGACCTTGCGCTCGGCCGGGGATCAGACCTGGAGCGTTCGGGGCTTGTACGCCGGGCGCTTCTCCTCGTACGCGGCGATGTCCGCTTCGTTCCGCAGGGTGATCGAGATGTCGTCGAGGCCGTTCAGCAGCCGCCAGCGGGAGTTCTCGTCCAGCTCGAAGGAGGCGGTGATGCCCTCGGCCCGCACCTCGCGCCCGACCAGGTCGACGGTGACCTCGGCGGTGGGGTCGGCTTCGGTCAGCTCCCACAGCGCGTCCACGATCTCCTGGTCGAGGACGACGGTGAGCAGGCCGTTCTTCAGCGAGTTGCCGCGGAAGATGTCGGCGAAGCGGGAGGAGATCACGGTCTTGAAGCCGTAGTTCTGGAGCGCCCAGACGGCGTGCTCACGGGAGGAGCCGGTACCGAAGTCGGGGCCGGCGACCAGGACCGTGGCGCCCTGCCGCTCGGGGCGGTTGAGCACGAACTCGGGGTCCTTGCGCCAGGCCTCGAACAGCCCGTCCTCGAACCCGTCGCGCGTGACCTTCTTGAGCCAGTGGGCGGGGATGATCTGGTCGGTGTCGACGTTGCTGCGGCGCAGCGGGACGGCCCGGCCGGTGTGGGTGGTGAAGGCTTCCATGGCTGATCAGACTCCAGCGGGCGTGGGGGCGTCGGCGGACAGGTCGGCCGGGGAGGCCAGGTGGCCCAGGACCGCCGTCGCGGCGGCGACCTGCGGCGACACCAGGTGGGTACGGCCGCCCTTGCCCTGCCGCCCCTCGAAGTTGCGGTTGGAGGTGGACGCGGAGCGCTCACCGGGGGCGAGCTGGTCGGGGTTCATGCCCAGGCACATCGAGCAGCCCGCGTGCCGCCACTCGGCGCCGGCCTCCTTGAAGACCACGTCCAGGCCCTCGGAGACGGCCTGGAGACCGACCCGCGCGGAGCCCGGGACGACCAGCATCCGTACGCCGTCGGCGACTTTGCGGCCCTTGAGGATGCCGGCGGCGGCGCGCAGGTCCTCGATGCGGCCGTTGGTGCAGGAGCCTACGAAGACGGTGTCCACCTTGATGGAGCGCAGCGGCTGCCCGGCCTCCAACCCCATGTACTCCAGGGCCTTTTCGGCGGCGAGGCGCTCCGAAGCGTCTTCGTACGAGGCCGGGTCGGGGACGGCCGCGGAAAGCGGCGCGCCCTGGCCCGGGTTGGTGCCCCAGGTGACGAACGGCGACAGCTCGGCGGCCTCGATGACCACCTCGGCGTCGAACTCGGCGTCGTCGTCGGTGCGCAGCGTCTTCCAGTACTCCACCGCCGCGTCCCAGTCCGCGCCCTCGGGGGCGTGCGGGCGGCCCTTGAGGTAGGCGAACGTGGTCTCGTCGGGGGCGATCATGCCCGCGCGGGCGCCGGCCTCGATCGACATGTTGCAGATGGTCATCCGGGCCTCCATCGAGAGCTTCTCGATGGCCTCGCCGCGGTACTCCAGGATGTAGCCCTGACCGCCGCCGGTACCGATCTTGGCGATGATCGCCAGGATGAGGTCCTTGGCGGTGACGCCGTCGGGCAGCTCGCCGTTGACCGTGATCGCCATGGTCTTGGGGCGGGCCATCGGCAGCGTCTGGGTGGCCAGCACGTGCTCGACCTGCGAGGTGCCGATGCCGAACGCCAGCGCGCCGAAGGCGCCGTGCGTGGAGGTGTGCGAGTCGCCGCAGACCACGGTGGTGCCGGGCTGGGTCAGGCCCAGCTGCGGACCGACGACGTGGACGACGCCCTGCTCGACGTCGCCCAGCGGGTGCAGCCGGACGCCGAACTCGGCGCAGTTCTTGCGCAGCGTCTCCAGCTGGGCCCGCGAGACCGGGTCGGCGATGGGCTTGTCGATGTCGAGGGTCGGGGTGTTGTGGTCCTCGGTGGCGATGGTGAGGTCGAGGCGGCGCACCGTCCGGCCGCTCTTGCGGAGGCCGTCGAAGGCCTGCGGGCTGGTCACCTCGTGCAGCAGGTGCAGATCGATGTAGAGGAGGTCGGGCTCGCCTTCGGCGCGCCGGACGACATGGTCGTCCCAGACCTTCTCCGCGAGTGTCCTACCCATCGCTTTCCCTCCGGCCGGCGAACGTGCGCCGACCCAACTAGAGATCTTGAGGAGGCGCTGCCCGCACCCCTGTTTTCCGGGCATCCGCCGTCAGGCCCGCACGTCCACGGGCCGCTGTGCCTTCGTGACATCCAGGGTGGCGTGTTCCACGGAAAATTGAACTTGCGTTTCACAGAGTGAGACGCAAGTATCGTTGCATGGACAACAGTAGCGGCGTCGGCGTTCTGGACAAGGCGGCACTCGTCCTGAGCGCTCTGGAGTCCGGTCCGGCCACCCTCGCGGGTCTGGTCGGAGCGACCGGACTGGCACGACCCACGGCCCACCGCCTGGCCGTGGCCCTGGAACACCACCGCATGGTGGCCCGCGACATGCAGGGCCGCTTCATCCTCGGCCCGCGCCTGGCCGAGCTGGCCGCGGCGGCGGGCGAGGACCGCCTCCTGGCGACCGCCGGCCCGGTGCTCACGCACCTCAGGGACGTGACGGGCGAGAGCGCGCAGCTCTATCGCCGCCAGGGCGACATGCGCATCTGCGTCGCCGCGGCGGAGCGCCTGTCGGGCCTCAGGGACACGGTCCCGGTCGGTTCCACCCTCACGATGAAGGCCGGTTCCTCGGCGCAGATCCTGCTCGCCTGGGAGGAGCCGGAGCGCCTGCACCGGGGCTTGCAGGGCGCCCGCTTCACGGCGACCGCCCTGTCGGGTGTGCGGCGCCGGGGCTGGGCCCAGTCGATCGGCGAGCGGGAGCCGGGCGTGGCGTCCGTCTCCGCGCCCGTGCGCGGCCCCTCCAACCGCGTGGTGGCCGCCGTCTCGGTCTCCGGGCCCATCGAGCGACTGACCCGCCACCCGGGCCGGATGCACGCCCAGGCGGTCATCGACGCCGCCGCCCGCCTCTCCGAGGCGCTGCGCCGCTCCGGCTGATCCCCGCGGACCGCCCACCGGGAGGGCCGGCCTCAACGCCGCGGCAGGCCCTCCCCGGCATCCGACCGCACCCGATCAGCCTTATCGCCCTGATCAGCCTCATCACCTGGATCGCTCTGATCACTCTGAACGCCCTGATCGAATCGACGGCTCCGTGCAGGGAGTTGGGGGGACGTGGCTGACGCCCGAGACGGACCGGCACCGGGTGCGCGCTGAAACGCCGATGGCCCCCCGCCGAAGCGGAGGGCCATCCTCTGTGTACCCCCGACCGGATTCGAACCGGCGCTACCGCCTTGAGAGGGCGGCGTGCTAGGCCGCTACACAACGGGGGCGTGGACTCTGCGTTTCCGCAGGTCCGAGCTGGTCTACCTGGACTCGAACCAAGACTAACTGAACCAGAATCAGTCGTGCTGCCAATTACACCATAGACCAAGGTGGTTTAGACCACTAGGGTCGTTCACCTTCAGTACCCCCGACCGGATTCGAACCGGCGCTACCGCCTTGAGAGGGCGGCGTGCTAGGCCGCTACACAACGGGGGCCCTAGCGATTCCGACATGATCCATGATCTGACCGGAACCAGTACCCCCGACCGGATTCGAACCGGCGCTACTGCCTTGAGAGGGCAGCGTGCTAGGCCGCTACACAACGGGGGCTTGCGGATGAGATCCGCGGGTGCAGATGAGCTCTGCGAGCTGGCCTACCTGGACTCGAACCAAGACTAACTGAACCAGAATCAGTCGTGCTGCCAATTACACCATAGGCCACTGGAACGCAAGCCCCGGAGGGGATTTTGTTCTAGTTTCGCGCTTCGGGGCTCCGGCCTTTCGGCCCGCTCCCCGCGGCGCAGAAAGAACATTACCCGAAGGTGGACGGGGCTCCAAAACGAGTATCCGGACCGAGGAGGGCGGGCAGTTCGGCGAGGGTGGCGATACGCCGCGGACCGGCGGGCGGCACGGCCGTCGCACAGGAGCCGCCGCGGTCGATCCACACCGACAGCAGCCCGGCGTCGGCGGCGCCGCGGCCGTCGATCTCCGGATGGTCGCCGACGTAGGCGACCTCGTGCGGGGCGAGGCCGAGGGCGTCGCAGGCGGCCAGGAAGGCACCGGCCTCGGGCTTGCAGACGCCCAGCTCGGCGGCGCACAAAATGGCCTCGAAACGGTTCCGGACGCCGAGCACGCGCAGCTTGTGGTCCTGGACGGTGAGGCTGGAGTTGGACAGCACCGCGTGGCGGTGGCTGGCGGCGAGGGCGTCGAGGACGGGCAGGACGTCGGGGAAGAGGGCCCAGGCGGCCTCGTAGTGCGCCAGGTAGCGCTCGAACCAGTCGTCGGCCTCGGCGTCGGTCAGGTCGCGGCCGAGGAAGACCCGGGTGCGGTCGCGGCGCTGTGTGACGAAGTCGACCTCGCCGGCCGCGAACCGCGCCCACTGGACCTCGGTGATCTCCCGCCAGCGCGCCAGGGCCCGCTCGGCGGATCCGTACCCGTCGAGCAGGCCCTCGGCCACGAGATGGGCGCGCATGCCCTCGCGGTCGGCGGTGGTGTAGTCGAAGAGGGTGTCGTCGACGTCCCAGACGACGGCTCTGATCGCCATGGTTCCGACGGTAGCGCCGGGCGGGCGGGTCCGGGCGGGAATCAGCCGCGACCGGCGGGCGGACGGATCAGGCGGTGGCCGCGGCGGGGGCCTGGGGCCCGGCGGACTCGGAGGGGTCCGGAGCGACGAAGAAGTCCGTGACGAAGCAGGTGATCTCGCCGGCCGCGGTGCGGCCTATCCAGGTCGGATAGGCGCCGTCGCCCCAGCCGGAGGTGAACGCGGCGACGGCGTGCCCCGTCTCCGGGGCGGTGATCAGGTGGGGGCCGGGCGCCCAGTCGCTGTTCTCGAAGGCGTCCCACAGGGGTCCCTCGTCGCCCTCGCACTCGGGGAAGGACTCCTCGGCCGCCGCGTCGTAGAAGCAGCCGGTGCCGGCGTCGACGCCGTAGCCGTAGAACTCGCCGTCGCCGAGTTCGGCCGGGTCCTGGCCGGGGAGCAGGGCGAGTTCCCAGGCGGCGGCGGGTTCGTCGCGGATGACCAGGCGGGCGGCGGCCACCCGCAGGTGGGGCTCGTCGGAGGGGGGCTCGCCGGGCTGGGTGAGGGTCGCTACGGCCGCCTCGACGCGGTAGCGGCCGGGCTCGACGGCGGCCGTGAAGGGCTCCGTCTCGCCCTGGCCGAGGCAGACGAAGGGGTCGCAGGCCACGACCCGCCCGGTGGGCAGCCAGAGCTCGCCCCCGGGTGCGACATGGATCACGCCCGTGGTTCCGGACTCGTACGTGAACGTGCTCCCGGGCGTGAACAGCCAGGTGTAGTCGGGGGCGGACATCGGCATGGAGGCGCCTTTCCGGGGTGGGGGCCGCGGCCGGCGCGGTCGCGGGCCTGCGGGCGGCGCCGGAACGCCGCGTGCCGGAACAGTAGCGCCCGGCACCGACAGCGGCCCCGGGGCGCCGGTACGGCCGAGGGGCGGCACCCGTACGAGCCGGGTGCCGCCCCTCACGCGCGCGTGGCGCCCCGTTACGCGGCGAGCTTCGCCAGCGCCGCGTCGATACGGGCCAGCGACTTCTCCTTGCCGAGGATCTCCAGCGACTCGAAGAGCGGCAGGCCGACCGTGCGGCCGGTGACGGCGACGCGGACCGGGGCCTGGGCCTTGCCGAGCTTGAGGCCGTGGGCCTCGCCGGCGGCCAGGACGGCCTCCTTCAGGGACTCCGGGGACGTCCAGTCGGCCGCCTCCAGCTTCTCCCGGGCCGTGCGCAGGAGCGCGTCCGAGCCCTCCTTCATCGCCTTGGTCCAGGACGCCTCGTCCCAGGCCGGCTCCGGCAGGAACAGGAAGTCGACGTTGTCGGTGATCTCGGAGAGGACCTTCAGGCGGGTCTGCGCGTGCGGGGCGATCGCCTGCCACTTGGCCTCGTCGAAGTCCTCCGGCGCCCAGGGGGCGAAGGGGGCCTTCAGCCACGGGCGGCAGCGCTCGGCGAAGTCCTTCGCCTCCAGCATGCGGATGTGGTCGCCGTTGATCGCCTCGCACTTCTTGAGGTCGAAGCGGGCCGGGTTGGGGTTGACGTCCTTGACGTCGAAGGCCGCGACCATCTCGTCGATCGTGAAGACGTCCTGGTCGGCCGAGAGGGACCAGCCGAGCAGGGAGAGGTAGTTGAGCAGGCCCTCGGGCAGGAAGCCGCGCTCGCGGTAGAGGTTCAGCGACGACTGCGGGTCGCGCTTGGAGAGCTTCTTGTTGCCCTCGCCCATCACGTACGGCAGGTGGCCGAACTCGGGGACGCGCTGGGCGATGCCCAGCTCGATCAGCGCCTTGTACAGGGCGATCTGGCGCGGGGTGGAGGAGAGCAGGTCCTCGCCGCGCAGGACGTGGGTGATCTCCATCAGCGCGTCGTCGACCGGGTTGACGAGCGTGTAGAGGGGGGCGCCGTTGGCGCGGACGATGCCGTAGTCCGGGACGTTCTCCGGGGTGAAGGTCAGCTCGCCGCGGACCAGGTCCGTGAAGGTGATCGTCTCGTCGGGCATCCGGAAGCGGACGATCGGCTCGCGGCCCTGCGCCTTGTACTCCTCGACCTGTGCGGCGCTCAGCTCGCGGCAGTGGCCGTCGTAGCCGGACGGCCGGCCGGCCGCGCGGGCGGCCTCGCGGCGGGTGTCCAGCTCCTCCTGGGAGCAGTAGCAGTGGTAGGCGTACCCGCCGTCCAGCAGCTTCCGGGCCACCTCCTGGTAGAGGTCCATGCGCTGCGACTGGCGGTAGGGCGCGTGCGGGCCGCCGACCTCGGGGCCCTCGTCCCAGTCGAAGCCGAGCCAGCGCATCGAGTCCAGGAGCTGGTGGTACGACTCCTCGGAGTCGCGGGCCGCGTCGGTGTCCTCGATGCGGAAGACCAGGGTGCCGCCGTGGTGCTTGGCGAACGCCCAGTTGAACAGGGCGGTGCGGACCAGGCCCACGTGGGGGTTACCGGTGGGCGAGGGACAGAAACGGACGCGTACGGAGCCGGGTGCGCTAGCCACGCTTGACAACCTTGTTGGTGAGAGTGCCGATGCCTTCGATGGTGACGGCGACCTCGTCGCCGACACTGAGGGGTCCGACGCCCGCGGGGGTGCCGGTGAGGATCACGTCGCCGGGGAGCAGCGTCATCGCCTCGGAGATGTTCACGATCAGGTCCGCGATCGGGTGGATCATCTCGCTGGTGCGGCCGAGCTGGCGCTGCTGCCCGTTGACCGTGAGCTGGATGGTCAGGTCGGACGCTGCGGCGAGGTCCAGGCCGGTCTCCACCCAGGGGCCGAGCGGGCAGGAGGTGTCGAAGCCCTTGGCCCGGGCCCACTGCTTCTCGCGCTTTTGCACATCGCGGGCGGTGACGTCGATCGCGCAGGTGTAGCCGAGGATCACGTCCTGGACGCGCTCGCGCGGCACCTCGCGGCACATGCGGCCGATGACGACGGCGAGCTCGGCCTCGTGGTGGAGTTCCCGCGAGAAGGAGGGGTACTGGATCTCGTCGCCGGGGCCGATGACGGAGGTCGACGGCTTGAAGAAGGCGAACGGGGCGTCGGGCACCTCGTTGCCCAGTTCCCGCGCGTGCTCGGCGTAGTTGCGGCCGAAGGCCACGACCTTGTTGGGGAGCACCGGCGGCAGCAGGCGTACCTTGCTCACGGGCACCTTGGTGCCGGAGAGCTCGAAGTCCGCGAACGGGATGCCCTTGATGATGTCGAGGACGAGCTCGTCCGGCTGGTCGCCCTCGACCGCGCCGAAGGCGACGTTCCCGTCGATGGAGAACCTGGCGATGCGCACGGGTTGCTTGGCCCCTTGACTGCTGGCTGGAGTCTGACGCTCCAGGCTAACGCGGCGGGAGCCGGGTGCCTCGCGCATTCCGGGCGGGTGCCTCGCGCGGTCGGGCCTCGCGGCTGCCGGATGCCCGGCGCGGACCGGGTCCGGACACGCGTCCGGCCGCCGGCGGGAGGCCGGCGGCCGGGGGTCCTGCGCGCGGTCCGCCGCGTACTACTCTGCCGCCGCGGCCGTGACCGGGACCTCGTTCAGCACGGTCCGCCTGGGGTTGGCGGTCTGGGCGGGGAGCTCGACGCGGTGCTCCGGACGCTCCGGCGTCCGCAGTTCGTCGGCGTCCTTCAGGTGCGCCAGCGTCGTGCGCCGCGGGTTGGCGATCTTGTGGAACATCATCGTCGTCTTCACGGTTGTACGAGACCCTGTCGTGTCCGGGCGCCGGGAGGGTCCGGGGACCCCCGCGCGAGCGCGGGTTGTCGGTTTTGCCATCTCTGTAAAGCGTCAGGCTAAACATGCGATTCCCGCACAAGGCAGAGTGGTCTCACGATCGGTATGTGAGTTTGCTCACTTAACCAGGGGCAAATCGGTCAATCCAGGCTCACATCCCACCGCAACGAAACGGACATTGGACCCCCGAAGCCCTCATTCCGCTCCTGATCATGGCGACTGGGACACCTCTCAAGCTTGGGCGAATCGAGCGCATATGCCCGATTTATGGAAGATCACTTTCTACGCGTGGTGACTCATCCCTCACCACCTGTCACGTACGTCACGGCGTGCCTCACGGGCCTTGTTGGAGATCCGGCACTGTGCTGGAATTCCACGGACCGCCGCAGGATCGAGCCGACGCACAGGGAGCGCAGACAAGCGCCGAGCGGCGGGCGAGAAGGGGGAACCAGCGCCGGTCACTCACGACCACCACGGGGGCGTAGTTCAGGGCGCCCCTATGACGCCGACACCGTGTCCTGCCGTTCGTGCGGCAGGGCGCCTGGTCCAGAGGTTGCGACGCTAGTGCAGGGACGTTTCAAGAGGGATGGCAGCGCTTCGGCGGAGCCGGAGCCGCACGGCGGGACTGGCCCCATGGCCGTCAGCTCCTCGCCCCAGCACGCCCGGAACCAGGGCACGCCCGCCGGCGACGGCGGCGAGCGCCCCGGACGTCACGGCGCGCCGGCTCCCTCCGGGCAGACGGGCCCGGCTCCGGCGGCCAAGCAGCCCAAGGGCCCGGTGGGCCCCGGCTCGCGCGTGGCCCTGCGCAACTGGCGTATCTCCACGCGCCTGGTCTCCCTGCTCGCGCTCCCGGTGGTCGCGGCCACCTCGCTCGGCGCGATGCGCATCAGCCAGTCCCTGGACGACATGCAGCAGCTCGACAACATGAAGCTGCTGACGGACATGACCAAGCAGGCCACCGAACTGGCCGCCGCGCTCCAGGAGGAGCGCGACCAGTCCGCCGGTCCGCTGGCGCACGGCTCCAAGGCCAGCGCGATCTCCATCAAGGGCGACCGGGAGAAGACCGACCGTGCCCTGAAGAACTTCCTCGAGAGCTCCGAGGAGATCGACAGCGCCAGCAAGGACGGCACCCTCCACGGCGTCCGCGACAGCCTCGTCGGTCTCGCGAGCGACCTGAACGACCTCAACAAGATCCGCAGCACCGCCTACGAGTCCAGGGAGAACTCGACCCGGACCGTCGACGCCTACCACCGCCTGATCTCCCACCTGCTCGACCTCTCGCAGGACATGGCGGAGGCCACCAGCAACCCGGAGATGATCCAGCGCACGCGCGCGCTGGCGGCCTTCTCGACCGCCAAGGAGTACGCCTCCGTGCAGCGCGCGGTCATCGCCGCGGCGCTGCCCGCCACCAACACCAAGGCCGGTGACCTCTCCGAGAACGACCGGCTCTACGCCGAGGCCGCCCTCCAGAGCCAGCGCTCGGAGCTGCGCAGCTTCACCAGCATCTACGGCGACGGGGCCGAGGAACTCCTCAAGCCCATCGACCAGGGCAACCCGACCATCGAGGCCACCGACAAGTACGCGGGCCGCGTGCTGGGCACCGACGGCGCCATCGAGGAGATCGAGAAGCGGTCCTACCAGGACTGGCTGGACGACAGCTCCACCAAGATCCAGCAGATGAAGAACATCGAGCACACGCTGCTGGAGGACATGGAGCAGAAGGCGCGTGAGCTGCGCAGCGAGTCGGAGCGCGAGGCGATCATCTCCGGTGCGCTGATCCTGCTCGTGCTCGGTGTGTCGCTGGTCGGCGCCTTCGTCATGGCCCGCAGCATGATCCGCTCGCTGCGCCGGCTGGAGGACACCGCCACCCGGGTCGCCCAGGACCGCCTGCCCGAGCTGGTCAAGCAGCTGTCGGAGTCCGACCCGCAGGACGTGGACACCTCCGTGGAGTCGGTCGGCCTGCACTCCCGGGACGAGATCGGCCGGGTGGCCGCGGCCTTCGACGACGTGCACCGCGAGGCGGTTCGCCTCGCCGCCGAGCAGGCCCTGCTGCGGGGCAACGTCAACGCGATGTTCACCAACCTCTCGCGCCGCTCCCAGGGTCTGATCCAGCGCCAGCTGTCGCTCATCTCCGAGCTGGAGTCCCGCGAGGCCGACCCGGACCAGCTCTCCTCGCTGTTCAAGCTGGACCACCTCGCGACGCGTATGCGCCGTAACGGCGAGAACCTCCTCGTCCTCGCCGGTGAGGAGCCGGGCCGCCGGTGGACCCGCCCGGTCCCGCTGGTCGACGTGCTGCGCGCCGCCGCGTCCGAGGTGGAGCAGTACGAGCGCATCGAGCTGTCCTCCGTGCCGGCCACCGAGGTCGCCGGCCGGGTCGTCAACGACCTCGTGCACCTGCTCGCCGAGCTGCTGGAGAACGCCACGTCGTTCTCCTCGCCGCAGACCAAGGTCAAGGTCACCGGTCACGCGCTGCCCGACGGCCGGGTCCTGATCGAGATCCACGACACCGGTATCGGCCTGTCGCCGGAAGACCTGGCGGCGATCAACGAGCGGCTCGCCTCGCCCCCGACGGTGGACGTCTCCGTCTCCCGCCGCATGGGTCTGTTCGTGGTCGGCCGGCTGTCGCAGCGGCACGGCATCCGCATCCAGCTGCGCCCGTCCGACTCCGGTGGTACGACCGCGCTGGTCATGCTGCCCGTCGACGTCGCCCAGGGCGGCAAGAAGCCCCAGCCCAAGCAGGGCCAGCCGGGCACCGGCGGCGGTCCGGCCGCCGCGCAGGCCGCGGCGGGTGCCGCGGCGGCCCGGCGGGCGGCGGCCGGCCCGGGCGGCGCTCGCGGGGCCGGTGGTCCCGGAGCCGGAGGCCCGGGCGGCGGCCGGCTCGGTGCCGGCCCGGGCGCGCGTGCCGCGCTGCCCCCGCGTGACGGCGGACGTCCGGGTCAGCCCGGAGCGCCGCGGGGCCCGCAGGGTCCGGCCGCCCCGCAGCAGGGCCGTCCGGCTCCCGCCGGGCCGGGTGCCGGTGCCGGTCAGGCCCCGGGCGCCCCGCAGGGTCTCCAGGCCGCGGGCCTGCACGCGCCGCAGCGCCCCGACGCCTTCGGCGGCCACGGCCCCTCCGCCGGCCCGGAGCAGCCCCGGCCGGGCGCGGCCCCCTCGCCGCGGCGCGGCAAGGGCGGCAACGACGCCGAGCGGGGCCCCCGTCCGCAGCTTCCGGCCCGCGGTGGCCCGCGGCCCGAGCTGCCCGGCGGCACCCCGCAGCCCCGCGTGCCCAGCTGGAGCGACGGCAACGCCCAGCCGCCGGTGCCGCGCGCCTCGCTGGACACCCCGCGCGGCCACGAGGAGCCGGACGTCTCCGCCACGGCCCGTATGCCGCGCGTCGACGACCGCCAGGGCCCCGGCGCCACCGCGGAGATCCCGGCGTTCCCGGGCACCGGCGACCGCCAGGGTCCCGGCGCCACCGCCGAGTCCGCCCGCCCCGACTTCGGTGCCCCGGCTCCCGGTGCCGCCGACGCGCGGAACACCGGCGCGTTCCCCCGGCCGGAGGCGCCCGCCGACCTGTTCGGCCGGAGCGGTGCCGCCGACGCGCGGAACGACGGCCAGTTCGTCCGCCCGGACGTCTTCGGCACGCCCGCCGGGCAGAACGACCCGTCGTCCGCGGGCCGGTTCGCCGCGCCGCAGGCGTACGACAACGGGTCCACGGGCCGGCACGCTCTGCCGGAGCGCCCGGATCCGTCCGCGGCCACGGGCCGGTTCGAGCGGCCCCAGGCCGACGGCGGGCGCGCGGAGTCCGGCTTCGACGCCCCGCAGGCGCGCCCCGTCCGCCAGGAGCCCGAGGCACTGCCCCCGGCCCCGGGTCCCGGCGACGGGCGTACACCGCTGTACGACACACTGGAGACCAACTGGTTCCGCGGTGAGCAGCGGCAGCAGGAGAGCGGCCCGGCGGCTTCCGAGCCGCAGCGGCCGCAGGCCCCCTCCCCCGCGCAGCCTGCCGCCTCCGCCACCTGGCGCAGCTCGCCGAACGACGAACTCGTCCGGCAGGCCGAGCGGGTGCGGCAGCCGGCCGCGGGCGGTGTCACCACCTCCGGCCTGCCGCGCCGGGTGCCCCGGGCCAACCTCGTGCCCGGCACGGCTCAGCAGCAGCCGCACCAGAGCGGTCCGCAGGTCTCGCGCGCGCCCGACGACGTGCGCGGCCGGCTGACCAATCTCCGTCGGGGTATCGCACAGGGCCGACAGGCGGGGGCTGCCCAGACCGGCAGTCACCCGCGGCCCACTCACCAGCAGGAGCGTTAGTTGAGCCCGATGAGCCAGGCGGCACAGAACCTGAACTGGTTGATCACGAATTTCGTGGACAACACCCCGGGGGTGTCCCACACGGTCGTGGTCTCCGCCGACGGACTCCTTCTGGCGATGTCCGAAGGCTTCCCGCGCGACCGCGCCGACCAGCTCGCCGCCGTCGCCTCCGGGCTGACCTCGCTGACGGCCGGGGCGTCCCGGATCTTCGAGGGCGGCCCCGTGGCGCAGACGGTGGTGGAGATGGAACGCGGGTTCCTCTTCCTGATGTCCGTCTCGGACGGCTCGTCTCTGGCCGTGCTCGCCCACTCGGAGTGCGACATCGGCCTCGTCGGCTACGAGATGACACTCCTCGTCGAGCGCGCGGGGGCGGTACTCACGCCCGACCTGCGCGCCGAACTGCAAGGCAGTCTGCTCCACTGACCGGCCCCGGCACCACCCACCTCACCAAATCACCGTCCGGCCGCCACAATCCCCCCACCGGCCCCGTCAGACGGCTTGACTGACCGACTTGCTGTCCCGCCCGGAGGATTCATGAACCCGCCCACCGCCTCTCATGATCCGTACGCGGAGCCGTACGAGGACGAGGGCGACCAGCCGCTGGTACGTCCGTACGCGATGACCGGCGGCCGGACCCGGCCCCGCTATCAGCTGGCCATCGAGGCGCTGATCAGCACGACGGCCGACCCGGCAGCGCTCATGGGGCTCCTTCCCGAGCACCAGCGGATCTGCCACCTGTGCCGCGAGGTGAAGTCGGTCGCCGAGGTGTCGGCGCTGCTGAACATGCCGCTGGGCGTGGCCAGGATCCTCGTCGCCGACCTCGCCGAGGCCGGGCTCGTCGCCATCCACCAGCCGGGCGGCGACGAGAACGCCGGCGGAGCGCCGGACGTGACACTGCTCGAAAGGGTGCTCAGTGGACTTCGCAAGCTCTGACGGGGGCCGGTCGACCACCTCCGCGAAGATCGTGGTGGCGGGCGGCTTCGGCGTGGGCAAGACCACGTTCGTCGGCGCCGTCTCGGAGATCGACCCGCTGCGCACGGAGGCCGTCATGACGTCCGCTTCGGCGGGCATCGACGACCTCACCCACACCGGGGACAAGACGACCACCACGGTCGCCATGGACTTCGGCCGCATCACCCTGGACCAGGACCTGATCCTGTACCTGTTCGGCACCCCCGGGCAGGACCGTTTCTGGTTCATGTGGGACGACCTCGTGCGCGGCGCCATCGGCGCGGTGGTCCTGGTCGACACGAGGAGGCTCGCCGACTGCTTCCCCGCCGTCGACTACTTCGAGAACAGCGGACTGCCGTTCGTCATCGCGCTCAACGGCTTCGACGGCCGGCAGCCGCACACGCCGGACGAGGTGCGCGAAGCGCTCCAGATCGGCCCCGACACCCCGATCATCACCACCGACGCCCGCCACCGCACCGACGCGAAGGGCGCGCTGATCACGCTCGTGGAGCACGCGCTGATGGCACGGCTGCGGTAGATCCTGCCGCTCGGACCACGTCGCGGACGCGGGATCCGGCGCCGCCGCCCTCCCGCGACCCGGCCCGGACGACCGTCCCTGACGGCCAAATCGGCGGCGGGTCGCGGCAGTTGTCCGGACGCCGGGAGCCGGCTGTGTCCTTTGACACGGTCGGCTCCGGGGTTCATAACGTTTCGGCAGAGGAATCGGGTGGTACAACCACGCGTCGCGCACATCTGGTCTCACTGTGCTCACGAACGCCCCGTCTTTTGACGGGGCTCGCTCTTTATGACCGTTTTATCGGGCGTTTGCCTCGCACGGAAACCCCTGCTTCCACTGTTTGGAAGAGCGCTGGTCGTCGTGCTGGAATGCCAGAACTGCCCCCTGGTCAAAGACGTACTCAGCCGTACTGCGTACTCGATGGCGTACCGGGCTCTGAGACACTGCGGCACAACGTTGGTGCCGACCGCCGAGAGGTTGTTGGTCGAGTGAGGCGAAGCAAGAACAGTCCCGAGCCGTCGACGGCCCGGGGCAACTTCACCCCGCCGCCGCGCACAGCGGCGCCCGCCCCCGTGCCCGGTCCGGAACCGACGGCCGCCCCCGCCCCGAGCGGCGGCCGCCTCTCTCCGCGCAACTGGCGGGTGACGACCCGGCTCAACGCGATCCTGCTCATTCCCGTGCTGGTCGGCCTCGTCATGGGCGGCTTCCAGGTGACGAGCTCGATCGACACCTGGCAGGAGGCCGAGGACGCCGAGAAGACCGCGCGTCTGGTGCGGACCTCGCTGGCGTACGCCGACGCCCTCTACAACGAGCGGGACGTCTCGGCGGCGCCGCTGCTCCAGGGCAAGGGCCAGGACGACCAGACCGTGGTGAAGGTCCGCAAGGCCACCGACAAGGCCGCCGACGCCTTCGACGAGGCGGCGCAGGAGATGCCGCGGAAGCCGGGCCTGGAGCGGCGCCTGAAGCTGTTCCGCGAGCAGGAGCCCAAGCTCCAGATGCTGCGCGCCTCCGCCTACACCTCCAAGCTCAAGGGCGTGGAGACCCAGGAGGGCTACACCCAGGTCGCCCACCCGCTGATGGAGTTCGCCAACGAGCTCGGTCTGGGCACCGGCAACATCACCTCCTACGGCCGTACCGTCTACGCGCTGTCGCTGACCAAGGCGGCGCTGTCGCTGGAGCGGTCCATCGGCATGCAGCTGCTGGTCAAGCCGGGCCCCGAGCCCAGCCACCTGGCCAGCCAGCGCGTCGCGCTGTCGTCGTACGCCTACCTCGAGCGCATCGCCATGGAGGAGTACCTGGGCGGTGGCACCGAGAAGGACGCCGAGAAGCTGGAGGAGGCCGAGGCGAAGGTCCGCGCGGACGGCGCGGCCCTGGCCAAGGAGGCCAAGGCGAAGGACCCCGACTACGTGGCGCCGCCGTCGAACCCGACGACGATGGTCACGGAGCTCGCCCAGCTCTCCTCCACGGACTCCGGCGCCCGCGCGGCCCTGGCCCGGCAGGGCATCACCCCGGAGAACTGGTGGGCGGTCAACACTCTCAAGTTCGACGCGTACCGCACGATCGAGACGGACATGTCCGACGCCGCGGTGACCGAGGCCGCCGGCATCGCCGATGACGCCCAGCGCGACGCGTTCATCACCGGCGCCATCGTCGTGATCGCCCTGCTCGCCGCGTTCATCCTGGCCGGCATGGTGGCCCGCCAGATGAGCCGCTCGATGCGCCAGCTGCGCAACGCCGCCTTCGGCATCGCCGAGCAGCGCCTGCCGATGCTGGTCGACCAGCTCTCCCGTACCGACCCCGGTCGCGTCGACACCCGCGTCGCCCCGATCCCGATCACCTCCACCGACGAGATCGGCGAAGTCGCCCGCGCCTTCGACCAGGTCCACCGCGAGGCGGTCCGGCTCGCCTCCGAGCAGGCCCTGCTGCGGGGCAACATCAACGCGATCTTCACCAACCTCTCGCGCCGCAACCAGTCGCTGATCGAGGGCCAGCTGACCCTGATCACCGATCTCGAGAACAACGAGGCCGACCCCGACCAGCTGGAGAACCTCTTCAAGCTGGACCACCTCGCGACCCGTATGCGCCGCAACGGCGAGAACCTCCTCGTCCTCGCCGGCGAGGAGCCCGGCCGCCGCTGGGACCAGCCGGTGCCGCTGATCGACGTGCTGCGCGCCGCCTCCTCCGAGGTGGAGCAGTACGAGCGCATCGAGCTGTCGGGCGTGCCCGACTGCGAGATCCACGGCCGTGCCGTGACCGACCTCGTGCACCTGCTGGCCGAGCTGCTGGAGAACGCCACCACGTTCTCCTCCCCGCAGACCAAGGTCCGCGTCACCGCGACCCGGCTGCCCGACGGCCGCGTGATGGTCGAGATCCACGACAAGGGCATCGGCCTGACCGCCGAGGACTTCGCGGACATCAACCACAAGCTGGCCAATCCGCCCACCGTGGACGCGGCGATCTCGCAGCGCATGGGCCTGTTCGTGGTCGGCCGTCTGTCCGACCGGCACGGCATCCGCGTCCAGCTGCGCCCCTCGGGAGAGCAGGCCGGCACCACCTCGCTGGTCATGCTGCCGGACGCCATCACGCACGGCGGCGGCGGTGAGCAGCAGGCCGACCGCGACGAGTTCACCGTCTCCCAGATCATCCCGGAGCAGAACGTCCGGGGCGACGACTTCCAGCAGCAGCCGATGCGGACGGCCGCGGAGCTCGGCTTCGACGACAGCCGCTACAGCGAGGTCCCCGGCGACCTGCGCGGACTGAACCCCGTGGGCCGCTCCCTGCTGCGCGAGGAGCGCCGCGCGGCCCTGGAGGCCCAGACGCACGGCCAGCAGGACGCGCAGCCGGCCCACAACGCCCAGGACGCCGAAAACGCCGCGTACCCCGACCAGTTCACCGGTCAGCACCCGCAGCCCGGCTACGACGACGGCCAGGGGGGCTTCCAGCAGCAGACGGCCTACGACACGGGGCAGCACCAGGCGCCTTACGACACGGGCCAGCACCAGGCGCCCTACGACACGGGCCAGCACCAGACGCCCTACGACACGGGCCAGCACCAGACGCCCTACGACACGGGCCAGCACCAGACGCCCTACGACACGGGCCAGCACCAGACGTACGGCGAGCAGTACTTCGCGCCGAACGGCGGTCTGCCCCAGCCGGACGGCTTCTCGTCCAACGGCGGCTACCCCGAGGCCGGGTACGCGGAGCCGTACCAGGAGGAGCCGGCCGCCTCCGGCACCGGCGCGGGCGACGCCTTCACCGCCTTCGAGCAGCGGCGTCAGCAGGACGACTGGCCCCAGCAGGACGGCTACCAGAACGGCTACCCGACCCAGTACCCTGCGGAAGCCCCGGAAGCGGAATCCGCGCAGGCCGCTGACGCCGGCGAGGCGGACCACGTAGGCTTCGAGCGTCCGGGACCGGCTCCCTCCGCCGCCCACGAGCTGACCGACGCCGGGCTTCCCCGCCGCGGTTCCACCGGGGGCGATCCGGGCGAGGCGGGGTCCGTGCAGCAGGAAGCGCCGGCTTCCGCCCCGGAGAACAGCGGTGGCCGTGACTGGCGTTCGGCCAACGACGAGCGCTGGCAGCAGGCCGCTCAGCTCCGGAAGCCCAAGGCGGGCGGGGTGACCTCCTCCGGCCTGCCGCGGCGGATACCCAAGGCCAACCTGGTCGACGGCTCCGCCGAATCCACCCCCCAGGGCGGCCCACAGGTCTCCCGCGCCCCGGAGGACGTCCGGGGCAGGCTGAGCAACCTGCGGCGCGGCGTCCAGCGCGGCCGCAACGCAGGCAGTGAAACGAACGGCCAGGGCTTCGGTCCTGACAGCACCTACAACCAGGAGCGTTAGTGTGAGCCCGATGAGCCAGGCGGCACAGAACCTGAACTGGTTGATCACCAACTTCGTGGACAACACCCCGGGGGTGTCCCACACGGTGGTGGTCTCCGCCGACGGACTCCTTCTGGCGATGTCCGAAGGCTTCCCGCGCGACCGCGCCGACCAGCTCGCGGCCGTCGCCTCCGGTCTGACCTCGCTGACCGCCGGTGCCTCGCGCATCTTCGAAGGCGGCAACGTGAACCAGACGGTTGTGGAGATGGAGCGAGGATTTCTCTTCATCATGTCCATCTCCGACGGTTCCTCGCTCGCGGTGCTCGCGCACCCGGAGGCGGACATCGGCCTCATTGGGTACGAGATGGCCCTTCTCGTCGACCGCGCCGGAACGGTCCTGACTCCGGATCTGCGCGCGGAGCTCCAAGGGAGCCTTCTCAACTAAAGGACAGACGGTGCGTTTTGGCGTCCCGGGGCCGTAAGGTTTCGGGACGCGGCTCCACAATGATGGGTGCCAGGCACAGTCGGAGGAGGAGAAAGTGGCAACACCCCCAGGTGGTTCGTCGTCGGGCGATTGGTCGTACGGCCCTGCGCAGGGAGCCGGCGACGGTTCCCAGAACCGGTACAACTTCCCCTCCGCACCCCACCACGGCCAGCCGTACGTCCCGCCGGTCCCCGGTCCCTCGCCGTACGACCAGCCGCAGGCTCCGCGCATCCAGCCCGTGCAGCCACCGCGCCGCACCCCTGAGCCGGCGCCCTCCGGGGCGTCGAACAACCCCCTGGTACGTCCGTACGCCATGACGGGCGGCCGTACCAGGCCGCGCTACCAGCTCGCCATCGAGGCGCTGGTGCACACCACCGCGCAGCCGCACCAGATGCAGGGCCAGCTGCCCGAGCATCAGCGGATCTGCAACCTCTGCCGAGAGATCAAGTCGGTCGCCGAGATCTCGGCGCTGCTGACGATCCCCCTCGGCGTGGCCAGGATCCTCGTCGCCGACTTGGCGGAGGCGGGACTGGTCGCCATCCATCAGCCCGGCGGCGACGAGAACGCCGGCGGCCAGCCAGACGTGACACTGCTCGAAAGGGTGCTCAGTGGACTTCGCAAGCTCTAGCGGCGGTCCTTCCCGCTCCACCACCTCCGCGAAGATCGTGGTGGCGGGCGGCTTCGGCGTGGGCAAGACCACGTTCGTCGGCGCCGTCTCGGAGATCAACCCGCTGCGCACGGAGGCCGTCATGACGTCTGCTTCGGCGGGCATCGACGACCTCACCCACACCGGGGACAAGACGACCACCACGGTCGCCATGGACTTCGGCCGCATCACCCTGGACCAGGACCTGATCCTGTACCTGTTCGGCACCCCCGGGCAGGACCGTTTCTGGTTCATGTGGGACGACCTCGTGCGCGGCGCCATCGGCGCGGTGGTCCTGGTCGACACGAGGAGGCTCGCCGACTGCTTCCCCGCCGTCGACTACTTCGAGAACAGCGGACTGCCGTTCGTCATCGCGCTCAACGGCTTCGACGGCCAGCAGCCGTACACGCCGGACGAGGTGCGCGAGGCGCTCCAGATCGGCCCCGACACCCCGATCATCACCACCGACGCCCGCCACCGCGCCGACGCCAAGTCGACGCTGATCACGCTCGTGGAGCACGCGCTGATGGCACGGCTGCGGTAAGCGCCCCCGTTCGCGGCAGGTTTCCCCGCGGCCCTCGTTCCTCCGGCGGGAGGGGCGGGGGCCGCCGGTCTTCCGGTCCCGGCACCGGTACGCCTCCACGGAAGCGGTGCGCGACCGGCCGGGGAGCTCGTCGGCGCCCGGGCGTACGCCTGTCCCGGCCGGCCCCGCGCCGGGGTGCGAACGGCCCCGGGACGCACAGCGGCCCCGTACTCCCCAGGGGGAGGACGGGGCCGTCAGCGGTATCGGGGCTCAGCGCCAGCTGTGCGGGGCCCGGAAGCCGCGCTCGCGCTCCAGGCGGCGCCAGCCGGCCCGGGCGCGGCCCGGGCGGGCCGGGGCGATCTCGGCGGGGCGGGCCGCGGCGCGGGCCAGCAGGAGGGCCGTGATCGCGGCGACCTCCTCGGGCCCGGCGTGGCCCTTCTCGACGCGGATGTCAGGAGTGTTCATGGGCGTCAGTCTCCGTGGGAGAGGGGTCCGCGGGATCGCCGCGGCGGGTTGCGCGGGATTACTGCGGCGGGTTGCCGTGCTTGCGGGAGGGCAGGTCGGCGTGCTTGGTCTGGAGCATGGCCAGGGACTTCACCAGCACCTCGCGGGTCTCGGCGGGGTCGATCACGTCGTCGACCAGGCCGCGCTCGGCCGCGTAGTAGGGGTGCATCAGCTCCGACTTGTACTCCTTGACCATCTTCTGGCGCGTGGCCTCGGGGTCGGCGGCCTCGGCGATCTGCCGGCGGAAGATCACGTTGGCGGCGCCCTCCGCGCCCATCACGGCGATCTCGTTGGTGGGCCAGGCGTAGGTGAGGTCGGCGCCGATGGACTGGGAGTCCATGACGATGTAGGCGCCGCCGTAGGCCTTGCGCAGGATCAGGGAGATCCGCGGCACGGTGGCGTTGCAGTAGGCGTACAGCAGCTTCGCGCCGTGGCGGATGATGCCGCCGTGCTCCTGGTCGACGCCGGGCAGGAAGCCCGGGACGTCGAGGAGGGTGACGATCGGGATGTTGAAGGCGTCGCACATCTGGACGAAGCGGGCGGCCTTCTCGGACGCCTCGATGTCCAGTACGCCCGCCAGCACCTGCGGCTGGTTGGCGATGATGCCGACGACCTGGCCGTCCAGCCGGGCCAGGGCGCAGATGATGTTGCGCGCCCAGCGCTCGTGGACCTCCAGGTACTCGCCGTCGTCGACGATCTCCTCGATGACCTTGGTCATGTCGTACGGCCGGTTGCCGTCCGCCGGGACGAGGTCCAGCAGTACGTCCGAGCGGCGGTCGACCGGGTCGGAGCACTCCGCCCGCGGCGGGGTCTCCCGGTTGTTCTGCGGCAGCAGCGACAGGAGGTAGCGCACCTCGGCGATGCAGGTCTCCTCGTCGTCGTAGGCGAAGTGGCACACGCCGGAGGTCTCGGCGTGCACGTCCGCGCCGCCCAGGCCGTTCTGGGTGATCTCCTCGCCGGTGACCGCCTTGACGACGTCCGGGCCGGTGATGAACATCTGCGAGGTCTCGCGGACCATGAAGACGAAGTCGGTCAGGGCGGGGCTGTAGGCCGCGCCGCCCGCGCACGGGCCCAGCATCACGCTGATCTGCGGGATGACGCCGGACGCCTTGGTGTTGCGCTGGAAGATGCCGCCGTATCCGGCGAGGGCGACCACGCCTTCCTGGATGCGGGCGCCGGCGCCGTCGTTCAGGGACACCAGCGGGGCGCCGGCCGCGATGGCCATGTCCATGATCTTGTGGATCTTCTTGGCGTGGGCCTCGCCCAGCGCGCCGCCGAAGATGCGGAAGTCATGGGCGTAGACGAAGACCGTACGGCCCTCCACCGTGCCCCAGCCGGTGATCACACCGTCGGTGTACGGCCTCTTGGCCTCCAGGCCGAACCCGGTGGCCCGGTGGCGGCGCAGCTGCTCGACCTCCTGGAAGGAGCCCGGGTCGACGAGGAGCTCGATACGCTCCCGCGCCGTCAGCTTGCCCTTGGCGTGCTGCGCCTGCGTGGCCCTCTCGCTGGGGCCCGCCAGCGCCTGCGCACGGATCTCGTGCAGTTCGGCCACTCGCCCGCGCGCGTCCGTCGGTTCGCTCGGCGCATCATCCAAAACGGTCATGTAGCGACCATACGAAGGGGACGGTGAAAAGCGAGCCGTCGACTCCGTACAGTCTCCGGAGGGTTTTCCTGGTGCCACTGAACAGAACGTCAACGGCATGCAGCCATTTCGACTGCTCAGGGGGTCCGCTGGTTGTAGGGGTCTCACAAAGCCGTCAGCTGAGAGTCACCTCACATTCGTGGGTGGCACATTCCATCCCCGGAGTGACGCGCAGGTGCAACCGGCGGCCCGTGGCGAGGATCGCGACCCCCGCGCCGGCCCGTACCACCCCGCGCACCGGGTGGTCCCAGACGATCTCCAGCGGCTCCCCGGTGCGCGGCGGCTCGCTCACGCAGAGGGTAGCGGTGCGCCCCCCGCGGCGGACGAGCACGCTCGCGCCCGCGGAGGCGGTGAGCGGGCCCGCCGCGCCGGCCCGCCAGAAGTTCGCGGCCGTCACCCCGAGGGAGGGCACGGCGATCGCCTGGCGCGCGGCGTCGTTGGCGAGCACGGACAGCCGCCGGCGGACGCCGGTGGCGCGGCGGGCGGTGGTCCGGAGGCTGGCGCCGGGCAGGAGGACGTAGGCGTAGGCGGCGTCCACCGGGTCGGTGCCGTGGTCCAGCCAGAGGGTCTGCCAGCGGCGGGTGCGGCGCTCGGTGCTGCTGCCGGTGTTGATGTCGGACCAGGCGCCGGTGCGGTCCTCGCGCAGGGTTCTCAGCTCGCCGTCGAGGACGATCCAGCCGCCGTGGTGCTCCAGGTGCGCCCAGTTGGGGCCGCGGGTGAAGGTGTCCGTGCCGCCCTCGCCGAGATTGCGGTTGTCCACGACCGTCTCGACGGGCACCCCGTCGGCGCAGGTGATCCCCGCGCCGAGGCAGACCACCGCGTCGTCGAGGCAGAACCAGGACTTGCGGGCGTCGAGGGTCGAGCCGAGGCCCTTGAGGTGCTGCCCGATCGCCGCGTAGGCGCCGTCGGTGGTGCCGCCGACCCAGCGCGCGTCCGGTCTGGGCGCGCCCCATTCGCCGCCCGCCCGGTCGGGAAGCCGCTTGGTGGAGACGGTGGTGCCCGGCAGGCGGTACCAGTCGACGGTCGGCCAGAACCAGTCCGTGTACTGGCCGGACCGGTCGCCGGACCCCGCCCACCAGTACGTCATCCCGGCACCGGTGTGCCAGCCGCGCGGGTTCTCGCCGTTGCCGCACTCGTAGTGCGCGATGCGGTCGCTGGCCATGGCGAGGGCGACGGTGAAGCCGGGGCGGCGGTGCACGGCGCGGTCCATGGCCGGGAAGAGCCGGTGCCCGACGGGTTCGGGGGCGGCCGGGACGGGCGAGGCGGCGACGGCGTGCAGCCGGGCCAGGTCCGCCACGTCGAACTGACGAGCCGTCAGAATGGGGCTGACGGTGTCCCGTTCGATCCACCCCTTCACGCGCGCGTGCCAGCGGTCCCGCTCCGCCGGGCTCGCCGCGCCCGCCAGCAGGGCGATCGCCGCGATGACGCCCTGGCCGTGGAAGTGGTCGCCGCGCATGACCCGCCGGTCGTCGCCCTTGAGGTAACCGCGGCTGATGGCACGCCCGTTGACGCTGTCCATCATCAGCCCGTCATGGACGAACGGCGCGAACGCGTGCTCGACGCTGTCGAGGATGACCTGCCGGTTCGGGTCGGTGACCTCCCACGGGGACCCGGCGAGGAGGGCGAAGAGCCGGCCGAGGCCGTCGAGCAGGACCTGCCCGTAGGTCCCCGAGTACGCCACCCAGGTGTGCTGGACGAACGAGCCGTCGGCGTACAGGCCGTCGCCGCGCGTGACGTACGGGAAGACCGGTGAGAGCGCGTCACGGGCCAGGGCGATCTTGGCGGGGTCGCGGCCCAGGACGCCGCGCAGCGCGACCGAGCGGCACAGGTCGACCCGGTTGGCGCCGGTGGAGGTGCCGGTGTACTCGCCCAGCGCGGTGTCGGGGACGAAGTGGTCGACGGCGGCGCACGCGGCGCCGATCCGCTCGGCGCCGAGCAGGTCGTACAGGGCGGCGGTGATGTCCATCAGCAGGCGGGGGCTGCCGATCCGCCATTCCCACCAGTTGCCGTAGGGGGTGGTGGCGGGGTGGTAGACGGTGGCCGAGAGGTGGTCGAGGCCGCGCAGGACGGCGGCGAGCAGGGCCGGGTCGCCGGTGGAGCCGGTGCCCTGCTGGACGTAGGCCCGGGTCATGGTCCACAGGCGGCCGTAGCTGAAGGTGATGCCGGACGGCGGGTCGAAGCGGTGGCCGGGCCACAGGGAGGTGGGGGCCGGGGCCATGGCCGCCTGGTAGGCGCGGGCGAGGCCGCCGGTCTCGGCGAGCCGGGAGGCGTACGGCTCGGCGGCCGGGTCGTAGCCGCCGCCGAGGGCGATGTCAAGCCAGCGGCGGCGCAGGGCGGCGTAGGGGTCTGCCGGGTCGGCGGAACCGGCGGGAGCCGGCGGGGCGGCGCTGGCGGCCATGGGGGGCAGGGCGGTGGCGAGGGCCGCCGCGAGGAGGACGGTGCGGCGGGCGGGTGCCCGGCGCGCGGCGGGCGGGGCGGGGCGGCGGGGCGAGGCGGGGCCGGGAAAGGCCGGGGAGGCAGTTGGCGTCATGTTCATGCCGTTTACCACCGGTGCGGGGCCGGGGAAACCGCCGTGCCGCGATGGTTCAGCCGAAACGGTTCGGCAGGCGGCGGCACACGCCCGGGGCGAGCCCGCGCGCCCGGGCGCCGCCGATCGGCCGGGCGCATGGACGTCACCCGACAGGTCCCGGCGATCACGAGACCGACCCTACTGTTGAAAGTTGAACGGAATGGGTCTACAGTCGTCCCCGTTGAAGTGGTTGAAGCTTCAACAACAGCAGGCCGGGTGACCCGTACCCGGCCCCGTCCCCTCAGGAGCACCTCATGGGCATCTTCGGCCGCGGCAAGACCGGCAACACCCCCGCCCCCGCGTCCACCGCCCCCTCCCCCGCCGTCAGCCCCGGCCTCTCGGCGCTCACCGGCGACTACACGATCGACCCGGCCCACTCGACCCTCGGCTTCGCGGCGCGACACGCCATGGTCACCAACGTCAAGGGCAAGTTCCTGGAGTTCAGCGGCTCGCTGCACCTGGACGGCGGCGACCCCACCCGGTCCACGGCCTCGATCGACGTCGTCATGGACAGCATCGACACCGGGTCCGCGGACCGGGACGGGCACCTGAAGAGCGCGGACTTCTTCAAGACCGACGAGTTCCCGGCGATGACCTTCCGTTCCACCAGGGCGGAGGCCCTCGGCGGCGACGACTACCGCCTCACCGGCGACCTGACGATCCTCGGCACCACCCGGCCGGTCACCATCGACCTGGAGTTCAACGGCGCGGCCCAGGACCCCTTCGGCAACGAGCGCGTCGGTTTCGAGGGCAAGGCGGAGATCCTGCGCTCGGAGTGGGGCCTGACCTGGAACGCGGCGCTGGAGACCGGTGGCGTTCTGGTGTCCGACAAGATCAAGCTCGTCTTCGACGTGTCGGCGATCAAGCAGGCGTGATGCCCCGCCGCCCCTCGGGGCCCCCGACGCCGCCCCGGCCGCGGCCGCGGCGCGGATATCGCGCCCCGGCCGGCCGGCGCTCCGGCGGATCACCCCGGGCGGCGCCGTGCCGCCGACGCCGAGGAGCACGGGCGTGTCCGGCAAGGGCCGTCGCGCGGCCGCATGCCCGGTGCGCACGGCGCCGGTGCGGAAATCCCTGGCTCCCGCGCGCCGGCCGCGTTAACCTGCCTGCCGTGAACAGCCCCGAAGCGTCCAGACTCCGGCCACCGGCTCTCCGGTGGCTGCTCGTGAGGCCCTGACGCCGGTTCCAGGCGCGCGCTCGCGCACGCCCGAAGTCCGCGGACACCGTCGCCCGGCCCGCTCCCGCCCCGGACGGCCGTCCGCCATGCCGTGTTCCACGGCTTATCGGATCTTCTCCATCGACTTCGGGGTGCGGGGTTTCCTCATGCCGTTCGCTCTTGTTCTGCTGGGCCTTGCCGTCTTCGCCCAGGGAACGTCCGAGTTCATGCTGTCCGGGCTGGTCCCGGACATCGCCCGGGACCTGGGTGTCTCCGTCCCGGCCGCGGGGGCGCTGACCTCCGCCTTCGCCGTGGGAATGGTCGTCGGGGCGCCGCTGATGGCCGGGCTCGGCCGGCGCTGGTCCCGGCGGGGCGCCCTGCTGGCCTTCCTGCTCGCCTTCCTCGCCGCGCATATCGCCGGCGCCCTCACCGACAACTTCGCGGTGCTGCTCGCCACGCGTGTGATCGGCGCCCTGGCCAACGCCGGTTTCCTGGCCGTGGCCCTGGTGACGGCCGCGGCCATGGTCGCGCCGGACGCCAAGGGGCGGGCCACCTCCATGCTGCTCGGCGGGGTCACCCTGGCCTGCGTGGCCGGGGTGCCCGCGGGGGCGCTGCTCGGCCAGGTCTGGGGCTGGCGGTCGGCGTTCTGGGCGGTGGCCCTGCTGGCGGTGCCCGCCGTGGTGGCGGTGGCCCGGTCGGTGCCGGGCGGCGCCGCCGGCGCCGCGCCCGGTCCGCTGCGCGGCGAGCTGCGGTCGCTGCGCGGCCCGCGGCTCCGGGTCATCCTGCTCATGGGAGCCCTGGTGAACGGGGCGACCTTCTGCACCTTCACCTACCTCGCGCCCCTGGCCACCGAGGTCGCCGGGGTGGACGGCCGGTGGGTGCCGGGGGTGCTCGCGCTGTTCGGGGCGGGCTCGCTGGCCGGGGTGACCCTCGGGGGGCGCTTCGCCGACCGCCGGCCCGGTCCGGTGCTGGTGGCGGGCGGGGGCGCGCTGTGCGCCGGGTGGGCCCTGTTCGCGCTCGGCGCCGGGGAGCCGGTCCTGGCGCTCGCGCTGGTCCTGGTCCAGGGCGCCCTCTCCTTCGGCGTCGGCTCCACGCTGATCTCCCAGGCGCTCTACGCGGCCCCCGGCGCGCCCACGCTGGCCGGCGGTTTCGCCACCGCCGCGTTCAACGTGGGCGCGGCGCTGGGGCCCTGGCTCGCAGGTACGGCGATCGGTGCCGGGTTCGGCTACCGGTCACCGCTGTGGGTCAGCGCCGGGCTGGTGGCCGCCGCCCTCGCGACGGCGGCCGCGGCCGCTGCCGTCCGGCGGGCCGCCGTGTGCGAAGGCGGCACCCGGCTCGGTCCCCGGGACGCCTGACCCGAGGGGGCGCCCGCCGGACCGGCCAGGCGGGCACGGACCGGTCAGACGAGCCGGTCGGCCGGGCCCGCTGGGGCGCGCCCGGCCGCCGTGTCGGAGCCCGCCCTGTCAGAGCCCGCCGCCGAAGTCCCCTCCGCCCCCGCCGAAGTCACCGCCGCCGAAGCCGCCGTCGCCGAAGCCGCCGCCGAAGTCACCGGTGTCGAAGTCGGCACCGGAGACGTCACCGCCCTCGTACCCGCCGCCGAAGTCGCCGTAGCCGGCGCCGTAGTCGGCGGCGTACGTGGGGGTGGCCATCATGCTGCCGAGCAGGGTGCCCATCAGCAGGCCGGGCAGGATGCCGCCGCCGAAGTAACCGCCCGCCCACGGGCCGTAGGCCGGACCGGCGTCCCAGTACGGGCGGCGGCCGTACTCGGTCTCCACCTCGCGGACCATCGGGTCCCGGCCGTCGGCCAGGCGGGTCCGGTCGGCGGCGCAGACGGGGACCTGGCGGGTGGCGCCGCCCGGCGGCGTCCAGGTGACGTCGGCGACGGACGGGCCGTGCCGCGGGTCGAAGAAGCAGGGGGGCCGCCGCTCGGGCAGCGGGCGGCCCGCCCGGCGGGCGGTGAGCTGCGCGAGCGAGAAACGGCCGTCCTCCAGGGCCTGCGTGACGGCGCGGACGTCCTCGGGCCTGCGCGCGTCGGCCATGTAGGTCTTGGCCTGTTCGTAGGCGTCCAGGGCGCGCGCGTAGTCCGCGCGCATCGCGTCGTCGGCGCCCGCCTCGGCCGGATGGAAGTCCAGGCGGTCCAGTTCCTCGCCGAAGGCGGTGATGTCCTCGTCGACCACGACCCGCAGCCTCTCCAGCGCGGCCCGCTGCTCCCGCTCGTGGCGGCGCTGGTTGCGCCGCGTGAGCGTGTACACGCCCGCGCCGCCGGCCACCAGTACGGCGCCCGCGGTGATCAGCGCGGTGGTGGAGACTCCGCCGCCCGCCCCCTCGTCCCAGCCGCTCGGCCCCGAGCCGCCCATGTTGGCCAGGGCGCGGTCGGTGAAGTCGTCGAGCTGGGTGCGCGCGTCCTCGCCCTGCACGCTGCCGACGAGGTTGTTCACGGCCGCGCGCGGCAGCACCGTGGAGTCGGCGCGGGCGTCGAAGCGGTCGCCGAGCCGGATCGCGTACAGGCCGGTGACGCCGGTCGCCGTGCGCAGTTCGGTGAAGAGGTTCTCGGTGGGGTAGTCGGCCGGGAGCACCGCCACGAACAGCGGCTTGTCCGCGTCCTCGATCCTGTCGGCCAGGGCCTCGGCCTCGCCCTCCGACAGCAGCGCGGAGGCGGCCGGATCGACGTACACGGGCCGCTCCCGCAGGGCCTCGGCGATGGCCGAGACGCTCGTGGCCGTGGCGGCGCGCGGCGGGGCGGCGCCCGCGGCGGGGGCGGCCAGGGCGCCCACGGCGGTCAGGACGGCGATCGTCAGGGCGATCAGCAGTCCGGTCGGGCCTCGGGTGGCTATCGCGGCCTTCATACCTAGAAACTACCCGAAAATCACCCAAACAGGTCACTTATGGCGCATGGACTCGGCCCCTTCGGGATGCCGGGCGCCGCGCCCCCGGCCGGGGTGCGGCGCCCGCGGCGAGAGGGACGTCTACTGCGCCGGCGTCACCCCGGCCCGGAGCAGCCCGTAGGTGTAGGCGTCCTCCAGGGCCTGCCAGGAGGCGGCGATGACGTTGTCCCCGACACCCACCGTAAACCACTCCCCCTGCCCGTCGGAGGTGGAGATGAGGACCCGGGTCGTGGACTGGGTACCGTGCTTGCCCTCCAGGATGCGCACCTTGTAGTCGACCAGCTCCAGCCGGGCGAGCTGCGGGTAGATCTTCTCCAGGGCGACGCGCAGGGCGCGGTCCAGGGCGTTGACCGGGCCGTTGCCCTCGGCCGTGGCGACGATGCGCTCACCCTTGGCCCACAGCTTGACGGTGGCCTCGTTGGCGTGGGTGCCGTCCGGGCGGTCCTCGACGATCGCGCGCCAGGACTCCACCTCGAAGTACTCCAGCGGCCGGCCCTCGGCCTCGGTGCGCAGCAGGAGCTCGAAGCTGGCGTCGGCCGCCTCGTACGTGTAGCCCTTGAGCTCGCGCTCCTTGACCCGCTCGACGACCCGGCCGACCAGTTCCCGGTCGTCGCCGAGGTCGATGCCGAGTTCCTTGCCCTTCAGCTCGATCGAGGCGCGGCCGGCCATGTCGGACACCAGCATCCGCATGGTGTTGCCGACCAGCTCGGGGTCGATGTGCTGGTAGAGGTCGGGGTCCACCTTGATGGCGGAGGCGTGCAGGCCGGCCTTGTGGGCGAAGGCGG
Organism: Streptomyces sp. NPDC052020; assembly: GCF_040680575.1. Classification (NCBI taxonomy): domain Bacteria; kingdom Bacillati; phylum Actinomycetota; class Actinomycetes; order Kitasatosporales; family Streptomycetaceae; genus Streptomyces; species Streptomyces sp. NPDC052020. Next base: position 72,729 of record NZ_JBFAWY010000007.1, on the reverse strand, counting down.
AGACGCCGACGTAGGGCTGGTGAGTGGAGGGGGTGAGGTTCACGACCTCGGCGATGGCGTGCGAGATGCGGGTCGTCTCGCGCAGTCGGCCCTCGGGCAGGACCTTCTTGCCGTACTTCAGTTCCAGCGCGGCCACGACCGGGAACAGGTTGGCGTTGCCGACGCGCTCGCCGTAGCCGTTCGCCGTGCACTGGACGTGGGTGGCGCCCGCGTCGACCGCGGCGAGGGTGTTGGCGACGGCGCACCCGGTGTCGTCCTGGGCGTGGATGCCCAGGCGCGCGCCGGTGTCGGCGAGGACCGTGGAGACCACGGCGTGGATCTGCGCCGGGAGCATGCCGCCGTTGGTGTCGCACAGGATGACGACGTCCGCGCCCGCCTCCGCGGCCGTGCGGACGACCGCCTTGGCGTACTCGGGGTTGGCGCGGTAGCCGTCGAAGAAGTGCTCGCAGTCGACGAAGACGCGGCGGCCCCGCGACCGCAGGAAGGAGACGGTGTCGCGGACCATCTCCAGGTTCTCGTCCAGGGTGGTGCGCAGCGCCAGCTCGACGTGCCGGTCGTGGGACTTGGCGACCAGCGTGATCACCGGGGCGCCGGACTCCAGCAGGGCCTTGACCTGCGGGTCCTCGGCGGCGGTGGTGCCGGCCCGGCGGGTGGAGCCGAAGGCCACCAGCTGGGCGTGCCGGAACTCGATCTCCTGCTGGGCACGGGCGAAGAACTCCGTGTCCCGCGGGTTGGCGCCGGGCCAGCCGCCCTCGATGAAGCCCACGCCGAAGTCGTCCAGGTGCCGGGCGATGGCCAGCTTGTCCGCGACGGTGAGGTTGATGCCCTCGCGCTGCGCGCCGTCGCGCAGCGTGGTGTCGAAGACGTGGAACGAATCGTCGAGCTCGCTGGTTGCGGTCATGATCTTCAAGGCTCCTGTTTGGGATCTCGGTCTTACCGGAATGACCGGCTCCACCGCCCCTATGATCCCTCGCGCTCCCTTCCCGGCTCGGGGTGGGCCAGGAAAACGAAAAACCTCTCGCGGGTGCGAGAGGTCTGCGCGCGGGTCGAGGACGACGGTGTCCGCCCGTACCTGGTCGTACGTGGCGGTCACTGCGGACCGGCGCGCCTGCTGCCAATAATCATGGCGAACGAGAGCACGGAGGCAGTGTGGCACACGTAACCCCCGTGCTCACGGACCGTCTCAGGATGCGAGCACACCGGCGGGCGAGGCATGTGGTGCGGCGGGTGACGCGGGGCCGCGGCCCGGCGGGTCAGCCGCCCGTACCCAGGGACTCGTCCAGGAACTCCCGTACGTGGCCGAGCACATGGGCCCGGTCCGTCCCCCGCAGCCCGATCGCGACATGGATGGCGAAGCCGTCCAGCAGGGCCCGCAGGCGGGTCGCCCAGCGGTCGGGGTCGACGGGGCGGAACTCCCCGCGCGAGACGCCCTCGGCGAGCAGGGCCACCAGGTCGCGGTGCCAGGCGCCCTCGATGGCCACCTGGCGGTCGCGGGCGTCGCCGTCGGCGTTCTGCGAGCGGTTCCACACCTCCAGCCACAGCGTCCAGTGCGGGTCGCGGTGGCCGTCGGGGACGTACAGGTCGACGTAGGCGTCCAGGCGTTCGCGGGCCGTGCCCGGCCGGGTCAGGAGCCGGCCGCGCTCGGCGCCGAGGCGGCCCTCGCTCCACTCCAGGGCCTGGAGCAGCAGCTCGTCCTTGGAGTGGAAGTAGTAGAGCAGGTGACCGCTGCTCATGCCGACCTCGCGCCCCAGCGCCGCCATGGTGAGCTTCTCCAGACCGCGTTGGGCGATCATCTCCATGGCGGCGGCGAGGACCTGCTCGCGCGGGGGCGCGTTCCTGCGCGGCCGTGCCGCACCGGCCATCTGCGGCTCCTAGACCTTCGGCTGCTGCTGGGTGATGCAGTGGATGCCTCCACCGCCGGCGAAGATCGTACGCGCGTCGACCAGGGTGACGGTCCGCTCGGGGTGGAGCCGCCGGAAGATGCCGGCCGCGATCTCGTCGCGCGGGTCGCCGAAGGCGCACAGGACGACGCCGCCGTTGCAGAGGTAGTGGTTGATGTAGGAGTAGTCGGCCCAGTGGCCGTCGGCCTCCAGGACGGTGGGGGCCGGGACCTCGACGACCTCCAGGCGGCGGCCCCGGGCGTCGGTGGCGGACTTCAGGACGGCGATGGCCTCCTTGGTCACCTCGTGGTCGGGGTGGGCCGGGTCCGGCTGGTGGTGGGCGACGACGACGCCGGGGCGGGCGAAGGCGGCGACGATGTCGACATGGCCGAGGGTGCCGTAGCCGTGGGGCGGGTAGTCGGCGGTCAGGCCGCGCGGCAGCCAGATCGCCTTGCTGGTGCCCAGGTGGGCGTGGATCTCGGCCTCGACCCGCTCCCTGGTCCAGCCGGGGTTGCGCTCGGGCCCGAGCTGCACGGTCTCGGTGAGCAGGACCGTGCCCTCGCCGTCGACGTGGATGCCGCCGCCCTCGTTGACCAGCCGGGAGGCGTACGTGCGGGCGCCCGCGAGGCCGGCGACGTGGGCGCCGATCTTCGCGTCGTGGTCCCAGCGGGCCCACTCCTGGGCGCCCCAGCCGTTGAACGTCCAGTCCACGGCGGCCAGTTCCCGGCCGTTGGTGACGAACGTGGGGCCGATGTCGCGCATCCAGGCGTCGTCGAGCTCGTGTTCGACGGTGTCGACGTCCGGGCCGAGCAGGGCGCGGGCCTCCTTCGACTCGCCGGGTCCGCACACCACGGTGACCGGCTCGAAGCGGCGGACCGCGCGGGCGACCGACGCCCAGGCGGCGCGGGAGGCGGCGAGATCCTCGGGGTCGTCGAAGGTGGGGTTGGGGCAGGGCCAGGCCATCCAGGTGCGCTCGTGCGGGGCCCACTCGGGGGGCATCCGGAAGCCGTCGGCGGCGGGGGTGGTCATGGAACGGTCCTTAGGGAAAGGCGGGTCGGAGCCGGGCGCTCAGAGGAAGTACAGGCGGTTGAGGGAGACCGAGTCGGCCGGGCCGGAGCGGACCGGGTCGCCGTCGAGGGTGACCAGGCCGGTGCGCTGGTCGACCTCGACCGCTCCGGTACGGGAGTTCAGCAGCAGGTCGGCCGGGCCGATGCCGCGGGTGCCGCGTACGGCGACCCGGCGGCGGCGGGTCGGCATCCCGTCGCCGCCCTGGTCGAGGGCGGCCCGGGCGACGAAGGCGACGGAGATGTCGGCGGGAGTGGCGCCGTGCGCGCCGAACTGCGGGCCGAGTACGAGGGGTTCGCAGGTGTCGGTGGCCGCGTTGGGGTCGCCGGTCACGCCGTAGGCCGGGAAGCCGGACTTCAGCACGAGCTGCGGCTTGGCGCCGAAGTACTCCGGGCGCCACAGCACGATGTCGGCGAGCTTGCCCGCCTCGATCGAGCCGACCTCGTGGGACAGGCCATGCGCGATGGCGGGGTTGATGGTCAGCTTGGCGATGTAGCGCAGGACGCGGGCGTTGTCGTCGCCCTCGCCGTCGCCCTCCATCGGGCCGAGCTCGGCCTTCATCTTCCCGGCCATGGCGAAGGTGCGGCGGACGGTCTCGCCGGCCCGGCCCATGCCCTGCGCGTCGGAGGAGGTGATGCCGATCGCGCCCAGGTCGTGCAGCACGTCCTCGGCGCCCATCGTCCCCTCGCGGATGCGGTCGCGGGCCATGGCGGCGTCGCCCGGCAGGTCGGTCTTCAGGTCGTGGACGGAGACGATCATGCCGTAGTGCTCGGCCACGGCGTCCCGGCCGAAGGGCAGGGTGGGGTTGGTCGAGGAGCCGATGACGTGGGGGACGCCCGCCATCTTCAGCACGTTGGGGACGTGTCCGCCGCCGCAGCCCTCGATGTGGAAGGCGTGGATGGTGCGACCCTCCAGGACCCGCAGGGTGTCCTCGACCGACAGGCACTCGTTCAGGCCGTCGCTGTGCAGGGCGACCTGGACGTCGTGCTCCTCGGCGACCCGCAGGGCGGTGTCCAGGGCCCGGGTGTGGGCGCCCATGTCCTCGTGGACCTTGAAGCCGCAGGCGCCGCCCTCGGCGAGGGCCTCGACCAGGGGCGCGGGGCCGGAGGAGGAGCCACGGCCCAGGAAGCCGATGTTGACGGGCCAGGCGTCGAAGGCGTTGAACGCGTGCTTGAGCGCCCAGGGCGAGTTGACGCCGACGCCCCACACCGGCCCGAACTCCTGGCCGATGATGGTGGTCACACCGGAGGCGAGCGAGGCTTCCATGATGCGCGGCGACAGCAGGTGGACATGGGTGTCGACGGCTCCCGCGGTGGCGATGAGGCCCTCGCCGGAGACGATCGAGGTGCCGGTGCCGACCACGACGTCGACGCCGTCGAGGGTGTCGGGGTTGCCGGCCCGGCCGATCGCGTGGATCCGGCCCTCGCGGATGCCGATGGAGACCTTGCGGATGCCCTGCACGGCGTCGATCACGATGACGTTGCTGATCACGACGTCGCAGGTCTCGCGGACGGCGGCGGCCTTCAGGTGCAGTCCGTCCCGGGCGGTCTTGCCGAAACCGGCGAGGAACTCGTCGCCGTACCGCTGCGCGTCGGACTCCACCCGGATGGTCAGCCCGCTGTCGCCGAGGCGGATCCGGTCGCCGGCGCGGGGGCCGTGGGTGGCCGCGTAGGCGTGCGGGTCGACGTGGATCGACTCGCTGATCTCCCGTCCCTTCGAGCGGCTCATCGCTCGCCTCCTTCCGGCGTGACCTGCGTGACCTGCGTGACCTGTGCGGCCTGCGGGTCCTGGGTGACTCCCAGATATCCGCAGGCGGCGGCCCGCCGCAGGGCCTCCTCCTTCGCCCCCGGCGCGTCCAGCGGCCCGTCGACCAGTCCGGCGAACCCGATGGCGATCCGCTCTCCGCCGATCGGCACCAGGCCGACCTCGCGGCTCTCGCCCGGCCCGAAGCGCACGGACGACCCGGCCGGTACGGCCAGCCGCATGCCGTAGGCGCGCTCCCGGGCGAAGTCCAGGCGCGGGTTGGCCTCGAAGAAGTGGAAGTGCGAGGTGACCGACACCGGTACGGCGGCCGTGTTGGTGACCGTCAGCCGCACGGCCGGCTCCGGGTCGGCATGGAGCGGGCCCGGCAGCAGCGCGCCCGGCGCTTCCTCGCCGAGGCCGCCGCCGATCGGGTCGGAGACGATCGCCAGCCGGGAACCGTCGTCGAAGACGGCCTCGACGTGCACCTCGGTGACCACGTCCGCCACGCCGGGCAGGACGTCGTCCGGGCCGAGCACCGACCGGGCGCGCTCGACGGCCTCCGCGAGCCGGGCGCCGTCGCGGGCGGCCTCGCAGACGGTGTCCGCGATGAGCGCCGTCGCCTCGGGCACGTTTAGCCTCAGGCCGCGGGCCCGGCGGGCGCGGGCCAGTTCGGCGGCACCGAACAGCAGCAGCCGGTCGCGTTCCGTGGGGGTCAGTCTCATGACGCGGGCACCTCCTTGCCTCCCACTTTAGAGCACCACTCTAAACGCCATGTGGGTCGAGTCAGTAACTCCAGAGCATTCCGCGAGATGCCACATTGAGCATTGTTCAAATCCGGGCGGAGGGGGCCGGGCGCACCCGCCGCCGGGCCGCGCCGAAAAAGCGGCGGGGCCGCCGCGGACGCGAAGTCCGCGGCGGCCCCGTCGGCGGCCTGGAGGGTGCGGGTCAGCCGAGCTTGTGCATCCAGCCGTGCTGGTCCTCGACGACACCGCGCTGGATGCCGAGCAGCGCCTCGCGCAGGCGCAGGGTGACCGGACCGGGCGTGCCGTCGCCGTGGGACCAGCCGTCGCTCTTGGTCTTGACGTGGCCGATGGGCGTGACCACGGCGGCGGTGCCGCAGGCGAAGACCTCGGTCAGGGCGCCGGAGGCGGCGTCCTCGCGCCACTGCTGGAGGGTGACGACGCCTTCCTCGGCGGTGTAGCCGAGGTCGCGGGCGACCTGGAGGAGGGAGTCGCGGGTGATGCCCTCCAGGATGGAGCCGGTCAGCTCGGGGGTGACGATCCGGTCGCCGTAGACGAAGGCGATGTTCATGCTGCCGCTCTCCTCGACCTTGGTGCGGGTGGCCGCGTCGAGGTAGACGACCTGGTCGCAGCCGTGCGCCGCGGCCTCGGCCTGGGGCAGCAGGGAGGCCGCGTAGTTGCCGCCGGTCTTGGCGTCGCCCGTGCCGCCGGGCACGGCGCGGACGTGGTCCTCGGAGACCCAGATGGTGACCGGCTTGACGCCGCCGGCGAAGTAGGCCCCGGAGGGGGAGGCGATCAGCATGAACAGGTACTCGTTGGCCGGGTGCACGCCGAGCCCGGTCTCCGAGGCGAACATGAACGGGCGCAGGTAGAGGGACTCCTCGCCGCCGTGCGGCGGGACCCAGTCGGCGTCCTGCGCGAGCAGCGCGTCCAGGGCCGCGATGAAGAGCTCCTCGGGCAGCTCGGCCATGGCCATGCGGCGGGCGGAGTTGCGGAAGCGGCGGGCGTTGGCCTCCGGGCGGAAGAGCGCGACCGAGCCGTCGGGCTGGCGGTAGGCCTTCAGCCCCTCGAAGATCTCCTGGCCGTAGTGCAGGACGTGGGTGGAGGGGTCGAGGGAGATCGGCCCGTACGGAAGGAGCTGCGCGTCGTGCCAGCCGCGGCCTTCCGCCCACTTGATCGTCACCATGTGATCGGTGAAGTGGCGGCCGAACCCGGGACTTGCCAGGATCGCCTCGCGCTCTGCGGCGGGCAGCGGGTGGGCGGAGGGCTTGAGCTCGATCGTGGGCGTCGTCATGGATGGATGTCCTTCACCGGTTGTCGTGACGGGCCGCGCTCACGCCCGTACGGCCAGTGGCCAGTGGTAGGACGTCCGAGCATTCCCTCATATCGCGGCTCCGCGTTCGATTATCGCGCGCGGGCCGCCGCGGATGAAAAAGGGGGTGACCGCGGCCCAGGGGTCGATGGTCGCACCCGGCGGGGACAGGTGAAAGCCGCCGGGCGCCTTCTTCTGGGGACCCGGCGGCTTCGAAAGGGAGGTTCGAGAGGCGCGGCGGGTCAGCCGGCTACTCGTACGGCGAGCGCGTCGCCGATCTGCGAGGTGCTGCGCGCGGGCAGCTCGCCGCGCTCGCCGAGGTCGGCGGCGACCGCGTCATCGATGCGGGCGGCCTCGGCCTCGTAGCCGAGGTGGCGCAGCAGCAGGGCGACGGACAGGACCGTGGCGGTCGGGTCGGCCTTGCCCTGGCCGGCGATGTCCGGGGCCGAGCCGTGCACGGGCTCGAACATGGACGGGAACTCGCCGCTCGGGTTGATGTTGCCGCTCGCGGCGACGCCGATGCCGCCGGAGACGGCCGCGGCGAGGTCGGTGATGATGTCACCGAAGAGGTTGTCGGTGACGATCACGTCGAACCGCTCGGGCTGGGTGACCAGGAAGATGGTCGCCGCGTCGACGTGGAGGTAGTCGGTGGTGACCTCGGGGTACTCCTCGGCCACCTTGTTGAAGATGTTCGACCACAGGTGGCCCGCGAAGGTCAGCACGTTGTTCTTGTGGACCAGCGTGAGCTTCTTGCGGGGGCGGGCCTGGGCGCGGGCGAAGGCGTCACGGACCACGCGCTCGACACCGTAGGCCGTGTTGACGGACACCTCGGTGGCGACCTCGTGGGGCGTGCCCTCGCGGATGGTGCCTCCGTTGCCGGTGTACGGGCCCTCGGTACCCTCCCGGACGACGACGAAGTCGATCTCCGGCTGCCCGGCGAGCGGCGTGGCCACGCCCGGCAGGAGCTTGGACGGCCGCAGGTTGACGTGGTAGTCGAAGGCGAAGCGGAGCTTGAGCAGGAAGCCGCGCTCCAGGACGCCGGAGGGCACGGACGGGTCGCCGATCGCACCGAGCAGGATGGCGTCGTGCTGCCGGAGCGCCTCGAGGTCGGCGTCGGTGAGGGTCTCACCGGTGGCGTGGTAGCGCCGGGCGCCGAAGTCGTACTCCTCGGTCTCCAGCTTCACATCCTGCGGAAGGACGGCGGAGAGGACCTTCAGACCTTCGGCCACGACCTCCTGGCCGATGCCGTCACCGGGGATCACTGCGAGATTGAGGCTGCGAGACATGGCGGCACCCTACTCCTCGTCCCAGGTGATGACACACGGTGTCCGGCATGCGGACACCGTGCGCCGGCGGCGACTCAGTGGCCGGTCTCGCCGCCGTTGTCGCGGCGGTCGAGGGCGCGCTGGAGGGCGGCGGCGGCGTTCTTGCGGTCGGACTCGCTCGTGCGGGAGACGTGGCGGACTCGGCGGCGGACGGGCGTCTCGGACATGGGGGGATCGACTCCTTCGGCACGCGGGGGCGGCATGGCAGACGGGTTGCGAGACTCCCCCACTGCCTCATGGGCGCGGGAGGGGCCCCCAGAAGGGGCGGGGAGCAGCGGTGCCGCAGGGGTTGCCTGCACGGGGCCCGGCTCACGACCGCCGATTCGCTGGGTCGGGCGAGACGTTCAACTCCTACAAAGCTAAGGGAGCGCGGAGCGTCTGTCTCCACAATTACTCGGACTTCCTACTATCTGAGACGGTGGAGTGGCACACACCGGGCCGGAACACCCGTTCACCGGTGCGGGACCCGGCTCAGAGGACGTCCCCGTCCCGCCAGTCGAAGACGAGTTCGCCCCCGAGGTCCAGCGCCGCGGTGCCGCCGCCGGTCCAGACGTGGGTGCCGCCCTCCTCCCCGGGCAGCCGGACGATGCCGTCCGGGCCGAGCGCGAGGATCCGCCCCTCCCACGCCCGCCAGCCGCGGGCGGCGTAGAGCGCGGCGCCGTCCTCGCTCGCGGACAGCGCGCCGAGGTCGTAGGCGCGGGTGACGATCTCCTCCAGGGCGCCCATGACCGCGCCGCCGAGCCCCTGCCGCCGCGCGTCCCGCCGTACGGCGACGCCCTCGACGTATCCGGTGCGCAGCCACCGCGTCCGGTACCGCACCCGCCGCATGACGACCGCGCCGTGCGCGGCGAGCCCCCGCGCGTCGTGGACCAGGGCGTGCACGCCGCCCAGGGTGTGGTCCCAGTCCTCGTCGCCGAAGTCGCCGTCGAAGGCGTCGTACAACAAGCCCCGGATCGCGGCGAGCTCGCCGGGGGCGAGGTCGGCGGTGTGTGCGGTGCGCAGGGTCATGGCCTCAGTATCGCGAGGACGGGGGCGGGCCCGGGAAGGAAACGCGGTCGACCGCGGGCCCGGGCCCGCCTACCGTGGCCCGATGGCCGAACTGCGCACCGACCGCCTGCTCCTGCGCTCCTGGCGGGACTCCGATCTCGCCCCGTGGGCCGCGCTGAACGCCGACCCGGAGGTGCGCCGGTATCTGCCCGGCGTCCCGGACCGCGCACAGACCGACGCCGCCGTCGCCCGCTTCCAGGACGAGCTGGACCGGCGGGGCTGGGGGTTCTGGGCGGTGGAGGTGCGCCGGACCGGCGCGTTCATCGGCTTCACCGGCCTCGATCCGGTGGAGGAGGGGCAGCCGTTCACCGGTGTGGAGGCCGGCTGGCGGCTGGCCCGTCCGGCCTGGGGCCACGGCTACGCGACCGAGGCGGCCCGGGCGGCGCTCGCCTTCGGCTTCGCCGAGCTGGGCCTGCCGGAGATCCTCGCCGTCACCACCTCCGGCAACCTCCGTTCCCAGGCCGTCATGCGGCGCCTGGGCATGACCCGGGACCCGGCGGACGACTTCGAGGACCGCTCCGTCCCCGAGGGCCCGCTGCGCCGGTGCGTGCTGTACCGCTTGGCGGCGCCCGGCGCGTAGGTCGGGCGGGGCCGGACACGCGGACGGGCCGGGTCGCGGCGACCCGGCCCGTCCGGCGCGCGGGCGTCAGCCCATGTGCGGGTAGGTGTAGTCGGTCGGCGGGACCAGCGTCTCCTTGATGGCGCGGGTCAGGGTCCAGCGCATCAGGTTCTGCGGGGCGCCGGCCTTGTCGTTGGTGCCGGAGGCCCGGCCGCCGCCGAAGGGCTGCTGGCCGACGACGGCGCCGGTGGACTTGTCGTTGATGTAGAAGTTGCCGGCCGCGTAGCGCAGCTTCTCCATCGTGTACGCCGCCGCCGCGCGGTCGTTGGCGATGACCGAGCCGGTCAGGGCGTAGTCGGAGACCGACTCCATCTGGGTCAGCATCTCGTCGTACTTCTCGTCCTCGTAGACGTACACGGCGAGGATCGGGCCGAAGTACTCGGTGCGGAAGACCTCGTTCTCCGGGTCGGTGCACTCGATGACGGTCGGGCGGACGAACCAGCCCACCGAGTCGTCGTAGGAGCCGCCGGCGACGATGGTGCAGGCGGGGTCGGCCTCGGCCCGGTCGATGGCGGCCTTGTTCTTGGCGAAGGACCGCTCGTCGATGACGGCGCCGATGAAGTTCGACAGGTCGGTGACGTCACCCATGGTGATGCCGTCGACCTCGGCGGCGAACTCCTCCTTGAAGCCGTCGTTCCAGATGGACGCCGGGATGTACGCGCGGGAGGTGGCGGAGCACTTCTGGCCCTGGTACTCGAAGGCACCGCGGGTCAGGGCGGTCTTGAGGACGGCGCGGTCGGCGCTCGGGTGGGCGACGACGAAGTCCTTGCCGCCGGTCTCGCCGACCAGGCGCGGGTAGGCGCGGTACTTCTCGATGTTGTTGCCGACCGTCTTCCACAGGTACTGGAAGGTCTTGGTCGAGCCGGTGAAGTGGATGCCGGCGAGGTCGCGGTGGTTCAGGGCGACCTCGGAGACCTCCAGCCCGTCGCCGGTGACGAGGTTGATGACGCCCTTGGGCAGGCCCGCCTCCTCCAGCAGCCGCATGGTCAGCACGGCGGCGTGGGTCTGCGTCGGGGACGGCTTCCAGACGACCACGTTGCCCATGAGGGCGGGCGCGGTGGGCAGGTTGGCGGCGATCGCCGTGAAGTTGAACGGCGTGATCGCGTAGACGAAGCCCTCCAGCGGGCGGTGGTCGAGGCGGTTCCACACGCCCGGGGAGTTGGCCGGGGGCTGCTCGGCGAGGATCTGGCGGGCGTAGTGGACGTTGAAGCGCCAGAAGTCGGCCAGCTCGCAGGGGGTGTCGATCTCGGCCTGCTGGGCGGTCTTGGACTGGCCCAGCATGGTGGAGGCGGCCAGGGTCTCGCGCCACGGGCCGGTCAGCAGCTCGGCCGCGCGCAGGATGATCGCGGCGCGGTCGTCGAAGGACATCGCGCGCCAGGCCGGGGCGGCGGCCAGGGCCGCGTCGATGGCGTCCTGGGCGTCCTGCTGGGTGGCGTTGCGGTAGGTGCCGAGGACGGCCTTGTGGTTGTGCGGCTGGACGACCTGGAACTCCTCGCCGCCGCCCATGCGACGCTCGCCGCCGATGGTGCAGGGCAGCTCGATCGGGTTCTCGGCCAGCTCCTTGAGCTTGACCTCCAGGCGGGCGCGCTCGGGCGAGCCGGGGGCGTAGCCGTGCACCGGCTCGTTGACGGGGGTGGGGACCTGGGTCACAGCGTCCATGGGTTCCGAACTCCTTGATCTTGAGCGGTGTTGCGGGCGGTGGTGCGGGCTCAGCCCTTGGTGACCATCGAGCGGGCGAAGAAGCGCAGGTTCGCCGGCTTCTCCGCCAGCCGCCGCATGAAGTAGCCGTACCAGTCGGTGCCGTACGCCGTGTAGACGCGCATGCGGTGGCCCTCGGCGGCCAGCCGCAGGTGCTCGTCGCCGCGGATGCCGTACAGCATCTGGAACTCGTACTCGTCGAGCTTGCGCCCGGCGCGCCGGGCGAGCTCCTGGGCGATGGCGATCAGACGCGGGTCGTGGGACCCGATCATCGGGTAGCCGTCGCCCTCCATCAGCGTCCGCAGGATGCGTACGTACGCCTTGTCGATCTCGGCCTTCTGCTGGTAGGCGACCTCGGCGGGCTCCTTGTACGCGCCCTTCACCAACCGTACGCGAGAGCCGTTCGCGGCGAGCCGGCGCGCGTCGGCCTCGGTGCGGAAGAGGTAGGACTGGATGACGCAGCCGGTCTGCGGGAAGTCCTGGCGCAGCTCGTCGTGGATGGCGAACATCGAGTCCAGGGTCGTGTGGTCCTCGGCGTCGAGGGTGACCGTGGTGCCGATCTCGGCGGCGGCCTCGACGACCGGGCGGACGTTCTTCAGGGCCAGCTCGTGGCCGCCGTCCAGGGCCTGCCCGAACATGGACAGCTTCACCGACATCTCCGCGCGGGTGCCGAGCTCCAGCGGCTTGAGCCGGTCGATCAGCTCCAGGTAGGCGTCCCGGGCGGCCTCGGCCTGCTCGGGGGTGGTGATGTCCTCGCCGACGACGTCCATGGTCAGCTCCAGGCCCTTGCCGGTGAGGTCCTGGATGATCGGCAGGATCTCGTCGACCGTCTCGCCGGGGATGAAGCGGTCGACGACCGGCTTGGTCACCGGGGCCGCCGAGACCAGACGTCGCATCCGGTCGCTGCGCGACGCGGCGAGAATCACGGGACCCAGCACGGGGCACCTCCACTTACACATGCGCCAAGGGCCGTCACCCGACGTTTCGGGAACGGCACGGAGAACCACCGTGAAACCTAAGGATCCCTCCGATCCTCGGCCATCGACAGCTGTCACGCATCCGTGCCGGAGATCTCAGACAGATGTATGAAGGGCCTGTGTTTATGCGGCAGAATGCCCGGGTGACGTCGGATTTCAAGGGTGAGTACCAGGAGCTGGTCGACGAGATCTCGGAGCTGCTCGGCGCCCCCGCGACCCTGGAGAACCGCGACTTCGAGCTGATCGCCTTCGGCGCCTACGACAGCGAGGGCGACCTGGACCCCTCCGCGCTGGATCCGGTCCGCGCCCGTTCGATCCTCACCCGACGGTCGACGGCGGCCGTGCGCGCCTGGTTCGAGGGGTTCGGCATCACCCGCGCGACGGGCCCGGTCCGCATCCCCCCGGCGCCGGAGGCGGGGGTCCTGCGCGGCCGCGTCTGCCTGCCCGCGCGCCACCGGGGTGTCGTCCTCGGCTACGTCTGGCTGCTGGACACCGACCCCGGTCCGACCGGGCGGCAGCTCGCGGCGGCGATGGAGGTGACGGCCCGGATCGGCGCGCTGCTCGCGGACGAGGCGCAGCACGGGGCCGGCCTCAGCCGGGAGCTGCGGGCGGTGCTGACCGCCGAGCGCGACTGGCAGCGGGACATGGCCGTCGCCGAGCTGCGCACCGCCCTCGGGGTCCGCGCCCAGGGCCCGCACACGGTGGTGTGCGTCGCGCCCTGGCCCTCGGCGGACCCGGACGAGGCGCCCTCGGTGCGTACGGTGCCGGGGGCGACCGCGCTGTGCACGGTGCCCTGGGGCGCGGCGGGCCACTCCCTCGCGCTGCTGGTCCGGCTCCGCTCGGCGGACGTGCCGGCTCCGGCGGTGTCGGCGGCGGGCCGGCTGCTGGAGCGGGCGCGCGGGACCGGCGGGACGGCCGCCGGCGCACCGGCGGCGGGGATCGCCGCCGCGCGGACCGGGCTCGCGGAGCTGGGCGCGGCCTGGCGGGAGGCGTCGGCGGCGGCCCGCGCGGCACTGGCCGAGCCGCGGCTCGGCCCGGTCGCCGAGTGGGCGTCGATCGGCCCGTTCCGCCTGCTGACCGCGCTCCCGGCGGGCGCCGCCCAGGACCCCGCCGTACGGGTCCTGCTCTCCCCCGCCCACCGGGAGCTGGCCCGCACCGCCGAGGTCTACCTCGACCGGGCCGGCCAGGCCGGCCGCACCGCCGCCGAGCTGGGCATCCACCGCCAGACCCTGTACTACCGCCTCTCCCGCGTCGAACAGCTCACGGGCCTGGACCTGGACGACGGGGAGGACCGGCTGCTGCTGCACATGGCGCTGAAGGGGGCCCGGCTGTGACGCGGTGGCCGGCGGCCTTCCGCCGGGGTGCCGGCGGCTGGTGAGGGCGGCTGCCGCGAGCGGGGTCACGCGACGGCGGCAGGGTCCGTCGCCGCCGTCTCCGGCTCCGGCACCGGCACCGGCACCGGCACCGGCACCGGGAGCGTCGCGAGCGGTCCGCTCGCGGCCCCGCGGTGAGCGCCGGGCGGGGACACGGCCGCCAAGTGAAAATGATTGTCGTCGTGCTAAGGTCGTCGCACGCTCAACCTTTGACCTGCCCTTTACCCGGAGTGTTCTGTGCGCGTCCCCGCCCGTCTTCTCCCCGCGACCGCCGCCGTCGCGGCCTGTGCCCTGCTCACGGGCTGCTTCTCGTCGACGGGAGCCGACACGGCCGGCTCCGGGGGCGCACGCATCCGCGTCGCGATGATGCAGCCGCCGCGCTCGGGGCTGTCCCCCCTGTCCGACGACGCGTTCAAGCTGTCCCGCTGGTCCACGGCGGAGACGCTGGTGAAGCTCGACGCCGACGGCGACGCGGTGCCCGCGCTGGCCACCGGGTGGGAGCGGCACGGGCGGAGCTGGACGTTCACCCTGCGGGACGGCGTCACCTTCCACGACGGCACCGAGCTGGACGCCCAGGCCGTCGTCCGGTCGCTCACCAGGGCGGCCGGGGCCTCCCCCAAGCCCCGCATCCTGGACGGGGTCCAGCTGACGGCGAAGGCCCGGGGCACCGGCACCGTCGTCGTCACCACCGCCGACGAGGACCCCCTCGTCCCGCAGCGGCTCAGCTCCCCGCAGCTGTCGGTCCTCGCGGCCAAGGCGTACCGGGGCAAGACCGTCGACCCGGTCGGCGCCGGCACCGGCCCCTTCGAGCTGAAGAAGGTCAACGGCACCTCCTCCGCCGTCCTCGACCGCTACGACGGCTACTGGGGCGGGCGGGCCGAGGCGCCCGGCATCGACGTGACGTTCGTGCCCGACGGCACCGCCCGCGCCGCGGCCCTGCGCAGCGGCGAGGCCGACATCGTCGAGGCCGTTCCCGTCTCCCAGGCGGCGCTGCTGGACGAGGACCTGGTCACCGAGGTGCCGATGCCGCGCACCAACACCCTGTACCTCAACACCGCCCGGGGCGCCTTCAAGGACCCGGCGCTGCGGGCGGCGGCCCGGGAGGCGATCGACGCCCAGTCGATCGTCGACGGGGTGTACGAGGGGCGCGCCGACGTCGCCGAAGGGCTGCTCGGGCCCGCGCTGCCGTGGGCGGCCGGACTGCGCGCCCCGGTGCGGCGGGCCGCGGCCGGCGACCCGGCCGGGAGGACCATCACGCTCGGCACCTTCACCGACCGCGCCGAGCTGCCCGAGGTGGCCGCCGCGCTCCAGCAGCAGCTCCAGCGGGCCGGGTTCACGGTGAAGCTCGTCGTGCGCGAGTACGCCGCCATCGAATCCGACGCGCTGGCGGGCGAGTTCGACGCCTTCGTCCTCTCCCGCGCCACCGTCCTCGACTCCGGCGACCCGGCCGCCTACCTGTACAGCGACTTCGCCTCCGAGGGCTCCTTCAATCTCTCCCAGCTCTCCGACCCGGCCGTCGACAAGGCCCTCGCCGCGGCCTCCGGGACCGCGACCGGTGACGCCCGCCGCAAGGCCGTCATCGCCGCCGAGGCCGCGGTGCTCGCCACCGACGCCGCCGTCCCCATGCTCCACGAGCGCGTGATCCAGGGCGACGCCGCCGGGGTGGTGGGCGCCGCCCACGACCCGCGCGAGCGGGAGCTGGTCACGCTCGGCACCCACGTCGAGTGAGGCGGGCCGCGGCGGGGCTGACCCGCACCCTCGCCCTGGCCGCCGTGGTGGCCGCCGTCGGCCTGCTGCCCTGGCTCTCCGGCCGGGACCCCGCCCTGACCGTGCTGCGCGCCCGGTCCGCCGAGCAGGAGCCGACCCGTGAGGCCCTGGACGCCGTACGGCGCGACCTCGGTCTGGACGCCGGTCCCCCGGCGCTGCTGGGGAAGTGGGTCTCAGGGCTGCTGCGCGGCGATCTCGGCACCTCCTGGGTGTCGGGGAGCGATGTCCTGCCGTCCGTGCTCTCCGGGCTCCGGGTGTCGCTGGGGCTGATGGGCGCGGCGCTGGCCGTGGCGGTGCTGCTGGCCGCCGCGCTGGCCGCGCCCGTCCTGGTCCGGGGCCGGGCGTCGGCCGGCGCGGTCGCCGCGATGCTCGCCGCCGTACCGGAGTTCCTGCTGGCGACCGTGGGGCTGCTGGTCTTCGGGGTGTGGCTGGGGTGGCTGCCGACCTCCGGCTGGCAGGGGCCCGCGTATCTGGTGCTGCCCGCGCTGGCGCTCGGTGTCCCGGCGGGCGGGCTGCTGGGGCGGCTGGTCGCGGACGCGCTGCCCGCCGTGCTCGACGAGCGGTGGGCGGAGCTGTGGCGGGGCGCCGGGGTGAGCCGGGCCCGGATCGCCGGGGCCGCGCTGCGGCGCGTACTGCCGCCGCTCGTCCCGCAGTTCGGGATGGTCGCCGTCGGGCTGACGGGCGGCGCGGTCGCCGTGGAGACCGTCTTCGCCGTGCCCGGCATCGGGCGCACCGCCCTCGGCGCGGCCAAGTCGCAGGATCTGCCGCTGCTCCAGGCGGCGGTGCTCGCCCTGCTCGCCGCCGGACTGACCGCCGGCGCGCTGGCCGCGCTGGTACGGCGCCGGCTGCTCGGCCCCGCCCTGCGCGCGGCCGGGCTCTCCCTGCCGCCGCCCCGCCCCCCGCGCACGCCCCCGGCCGTCCCGGCGGTCCTCGCGGCGGTGCTGGCGGTGGCGGTCGGCTGGGGCGTGCTGCGCGATCCGTACACGGTGGACACGGCCGCCCGGCTGGCGGCGCCCTCCTGGGCGCATCCGCTCGGCACCGACGGCCTGGGCCGCGATGTGCTGGCCCGGCTCGGGCACGGGGCCGCCTCGACGGTCGGCACGGCGGCGGCCGTCTGCGCGCTCAGCCTGCTGGTCGCGCTGGCCCTGGGATTCCTGCCCGCCGTCGCGGCGGGCGCGGCGGACATCGCCAACGCCCTGCCGCCGGTGATCGTCGGCATCCTGGTCGCGGCGGCGGCCGGTCCCGGCACCGGCGGGGCGGCCGTGGCGGTCGCGCTGGTCTCCTGGCCGCCGCTCGCCGCCCACGCGGCGGCGCTGGTGCAGGAGGTGCGGGCGTCGGCGTTCCTGACCGCGCAGCGGGCCATCGGCGCGACCCCGTGGCGGATCCTGACCCGGCACGTCCTGCCGTCGGTGGCGGCCCCGGTCGCCCGGCACGCGCTGCTGCGGCTGCCCGGCATCGCCCTCGCCCTGGCCTCGCTCGGCTTCCTGGGCCTGGGCGCCCGGCCGCCCGCCCCGGAGTGGGGCCTGCTGCTCGACGAGTCCCGCGCCTATGTGGAGCGCGCTCCCTGGGCGGCCCTCGCCCCGGCCGCCGCGCTGGCCCTGCTGGCGGGACTCGCGGTGTCGGCGGCGGCGTACGCGCAGGGCCGCGCGGCCCGCCCGGTGCGCGAGCCGGGGACGCGGAAGAATCGTTCGGCGCGGAGGGAGGCCCCCGTTGGAAACTGAGGCGCTGCTGTCGGTGCGGGACCTGCGGATCGCCTTCGGCGCGGCCGAGGCCGTGCGCGGCCTGTCCTTCGAGGTCCGCCCGCGCGAGGTGTTCGCGATCGTCGGCGAGTCCGGCGCCGGGAAGTCCCTCACCGCCCGGGCCCTGCTGGGCATGGTGCCGCGCGGGGCCGCGACGAGCGGGACCGTCCGGCTGCGCGGCTCGGCCGACCTGGCCGCCCAGCGCGGACGCCACATCGCCCTCGTCCCGCAGGACGCCCTGTCCGCCCTCTCCCCCGTCCACTCCGTCGGCGCGCAGCTCGCCGCCGCCGTCCGGTCCGTGGCGCGCGTCTCCCGCCGGGAGGCGCGGGCGCGGGCCGTCGCCGCCCTCGACCGGGTCGGCATCCCGGACGCCGCCCGCCGCGCGCGGGCGTATCCGCACGAGTACTCCGGCGGTATGCGGCAGCGCGCGGTGATCGCCCTGGCGACGGTGAACGCGCCCGACGTGGTCGTCGCCGACGAACCCACCACCGCGCTCGACGACGGCCACCGCGACCAGGTGCTGCGGACCCTCGCCGGGCGGCGCGCGGCGACCGGCGCCGCCCTGGTCCTCGTCACCCACGACCTGGACGTGGTACGGCGGCACGCGGACCGGATGCTGGTGATGTACGCCGGGCAGGCGGCCGAACTCGGGCCCGTCGCCGAGGTGCTGGCCCGCCCGCGCGCCCCGTACACGGCCGGCCTGCTGGCCTCGCTTCCCCGGCCGGACGGGCCCCGGCGCCGCCGCCTGGCGGCCCTGCCCGGCGCCCCGCCCGCGCCGGGCGCCGCGCCGCCCGGCTGCGCCTTCGCCCCGCGCTGTCCGCTGGCGGCGGACGTCTGCCACCGCCTGCCGCCGCAGCCGCGGCCCGTGGACGGGCGGCTGGTCGCCTGCCACCGCGCGGACGAAGTGACCGAGCCGATCCGGGAGTTCGTGTGAGCGAGACGAGCGGGACGCGCCGGGTGAACCGGGCGGATCAGGCGGACCGGGCGCCACAGCCCCTGCTCGACGTCCGGGACCTCGTCGTCCGCTACGGCCCGGTGACGGCCGTGGACCACGTGTCGTTCTCGCTGGAGGCCGGCGAGACCCTTGCGCTGAACGGCCCCTCCGGCTGCGGCAAGTCCTCCACGGCCCTGGCGGTGCTCCAGCTGCGCCGCCCGGACGGGGGCCGGGTCCGGTTCGAGGGGCGGGAGCTGACCACCCTGACGGAACGCGAACTGCGTCCGCTGCGCCCCCGGATGCAGCCCGTCTTCCAGGACCCGTACGGTTCCCTGAACCCCCGCCACCGCATCCGCGACGCGGTGGCCGAGCCGCTGAAGGTGCGGGGCCGGTGGAACGGCGCGGACGGCCCCGGCCGCGTGGCCGAACTCCTCGACCGCGTCGGCCTCGACCCGGCGTACGGCGACCGCCGCCCGCACGAACTGTCCGGCGGCCAGTGCCAGCGCGCCGGCATCGCCCGGGCCCTGGCCTGCGAGCCGCGCCTGCTCGTCCTCGACGAGCCGGTCTCCGCCCTCGACCCCTCGGTCCGGGCCGGTGTGCTCAACCTGCTCGCCGGTCTCCAGGAGGAGCGGGGGCTCGGCTACCTGTTCATCTGCCACGACCGGGCGGTCGTACGGCACTTCGCGGACCGGGTGGCCGAGATGCGCGAGGGACGCGTCGTCTGACCGTCAGCGCCGGGCGGCGGCCTCGAGCACCTGGCGCAGCCCTTCGGTGAGCTGGCCGGCCTCGGGCGCGGTCTTCGGGTCGAAGGTCCACTGGGCCATGACGCCCATCATCAGGGTCGTGTAGAAGGCGCCGAGCGTGTCGACGACCTCGTCCGGCGTCTCGTCCTCGGGCATCCCCGTGAACAGCGTGACGAACCCGCGCGCTCCCTCCCGCTGGGCCCGCGCGAGGTGGTCGCGCACCTCGGGCAGCTGGTCGCCCATGGTCACGATCTCCATGCTGAGCCGCCACAGCGAGCCCGGCTCCCGCATGGTGGCGATGATGTTCGACCAGATCACGGCGAACCGCTCCAGCGAACCGGGCGCTCCCCGCACCTCGCCGTCGAACGCGACGGACAGCTCCTCCACCAGCTCCACGTACGCCTGCGCCAGCAGCGCGTCCTTCGAGCCGTAGTGGTAGCCGATCGACGCCAGGTTGGTCCCGGACTCCCTGACGATGTCCCGGGCCGTCGTACGCACGAACCCCTTGGCGACCAGGCAGCGCTTGGCGCCTTCGAGCAGATCCTCGCGGTGTCCCATGGCCCCACCCTACTCCGCGACCCATACAGCCGTCTTATACACACGTCCTAGACAGCCGTATAAGACGTGCGTACAGTCACCGGCATGACGCCGAACCCGCACCGCGCCGGCCGCCGCGAATGGACCGCGCTCGCCGTGCTGATGCTTCCGCTGCTCCTGGTCTCGATGGACGTCTCCGTCCTCTACTTCGCCGTCCCCGCGATCAGCGCGGACCTCGGGCCCACCGGCACCCAACAGTTGTGGATCTTCGACATCTACGCCTTCGCTGTGGCCGGCCTGCTGCTGACGATGGGCTCGGTGGGCGACCGCATCGGCCGCCGCAGGCTGCTGCTGATCGGCGCCGCCGCCTTCGGCACCGCCTCCCTGGCGGCGGCCTACGCGGACAGCGCCGGGATGCTCATCGCGGCCCGCGCGCTGCTCGGCGTCGGCGGCGCCACCCTGATGCCCTCGACGCTGGCCCTGGTCCGCTCGCTGTTCGCCGACGCCCGCCAACGGGCGCAGGCCATCGCGGTCTGGTCGGGGGTGATGACGGCGGGCGTGGCGCTCGGCTCGGTGCTGAGCGGCGTGCTGGTGGAGTTCTTCTGGTGGGGCTCGGTCTTCCTGGTCAACCTCCCCGCGATGGTCCTGCTGCTGATCCTCGGCCCCGTCCTGCTGCCCGAGTCGAAGGACCCGGCCCCGGGCCGCTTCGACTGGACCGGCATCCCGCTGTCGATGGCCGCGGTCCTCCCGGTCGTCTACGGCCTCAAGGAGATCGCGGCCGACGGCTGGCACGTCCGGTACGTGATGTCGGTGACCGTGGGTCTGCTCTTCGCGGCCCTGTTCGCGCACCGGCAGCGGACGGCCGCGTCGCCGATGATCCCGCCGGCGCTGCTGCGCGGCGGCGGCTTCGGCCCGGCCGTCGTCCTCAACCTCGTCACCATGTTCGCGATGATGGGGTCGGCCTACTTCACCACGCAGTATCTCCAGTCGGTGCTGGGCAAGAGCGCGATGGAGGCGGCCCTGTGGGCGCTGGTTCCCTCGGTGCCGATCGGCTTCGCGGCGCCGGCCGCGACCCAGCTGGTGCACAGGGGCGTCCACCGCGCCCATGTGGTGACGGCCGGCTTCGTCTGCGCCGCGAGCGGCTTCGGCCTGCTGGCGTTCGCCGGCCCGGACTCGCTGACCCTGGTCCTCGTGGCCTGCGGGGTGCTGGCCGGCGGGGTCACCACGGTGATGTCCCAGATCATGGACCTCGCCCTGGGCGCCGCCCCGGTGGAGCGGGCGGGCTCCGCGTCCTCCCTGATGGAGACCGGCGCGGAGTTCGGCGGCGCGCTGGGCATGGCGGTCCTCGGCTCCATCGGCACGGCGGTCTACCGCCGTGAGATGCCCGACTCCGCGCCCGCCGGGGCCCACGAGACGCTGGGCGGCGCGCTGGCCGTCGCCGAGCGGATGCCGGGGCGGGCGGGGGACGCCCTGGCGACGGCGGCCCGGGAGGCGTTCACCCAGGGCATGCAGGGCGCGGCGCTCGCGGGCGCGGCGGTGCTCGCCGGGGCGGCGGTCCTGGCGTCGGTGACGCTGCGCCGGGCCGGGGTGCGGCAGGGGACGCGCACGGAAAACGCCGGACGGGCCGACAGCGTCGGCCCGTCCGGCGTCTGAGGACGAGGTGGGTCAGACCAGGTTCACCGACCGGGCCGACGTGGCGCCGATCTCCTCGGCGACCTCGCCGAGCACCCCGGCGGGCACCGTGTCGTCGACGGTCAGCACCGCCAGCGCCTCGCCGCCGACCGCCGCGCGGGCGACCTGCATGCCGGCGATGTTGATGCCCGCCTCGCCGAGGATCCGGCCGACGGTGCCGACGACACCGGGACGGTCCTCGTAGCGCAGCACCACCATGTGGTCGGCGAGGGCGAGGTCCACGTCGTAGTCACCGACGGCGACGATCTTCTGGACGTGCTTGGGTCCGGCCAGCGTGCCGGAGACCGACACCTCCTCGCCGTCGGCGAGGGTGCCGCGCACGGTCACCACGTTGCGGTGCTCCGCCGACTCCGAGCTGGTGGTCAGCCGCACCTCCACGCCGCGCTCCTGGGCGAACAGCGGCGCGTTGACGTAGGACACCGTCTCGTCGACGACGTCCTCGAAGACGCCCTTGAGCGCGGAGAGCTCCAGCACCTTCACATCGTGCTGGGTGATCTCGCCGTACACCTCGACGTCGAGGCGGACGGCGACCTCACCGGCCAGCGCGGTGAAGATCCGGCCGAGGCGCTCGGCGAGCGGCAGGCCCGGCTTGACGTCCTCGGCGATGACGCCGCCCTGCACGTTCACCGCGTCAGGGACCAGCTCGCCGGCGAGGGCGAGGCGGACGGACTTGGCGACGGCGATGCCCGCCTTCTCCTGTGCCTCGTCGGTGGAGGCGCCCAGGTGCGGGGTGCACACCACCTGGTCGAACTCGAACAGCGGCGAGTCGGTGCACGGCTCCTTGGCGTACACGTCCAGGCCGGCGCCGGCGACGCGGCCCTCCTTCAGCGCCGAGTACAGCGCCTGCTCGTCGACGATGCCGCCGCGCGCGGCGTTGACGATGCGGACGGTCGGCTTGACCTTGCGCAGCGCCTCCTCGCCGATCAGGCCGAGCGTCTCGGGCGTCTTGGGCAGGTGGACGGTGATGAAGTCGGAGACCTCCAGCAGCTCGTCCAGCGACAGCACCTTCACGCCCATCTGCGCGGCCCGGGCGGGCTGCACGTAGGGGTCGTAGGCGACGACCTTCATGCCGAAGGCCGACATGCGCTGCGCGACGAGGGCGCCGATCCGGCCCAGACCCACGACGCCCAGGGTCTTCTCGGCCAGCTCGACGCCCGTGTACTTGCTGCGCTTCCACTCGCCGTTCTTCAGCGCGGCGTTGGCCTGCGGGATGTTGCGGGCCGTGGCGAGCAGGAGACCGCAGGCCAGCTCGGCCGCGGTCACGATGTTCGAGGTGGGGGCGTTGACGACCATCACGCCGGCCTTGGTGGCGGCGGAGACGTCGACGTTGTCGAGGCCGACGCCGGCGCGCGCGACGACCTTGAGCTTGTTCGCGGCGGCGATCGCCTCGGCGTCGACCTTGGTGGCCGAGCGGATCAGGATCGCGTCCACGTCGGCGATGGCGGGCAGCAGTTCCGCTCGGTCCGCCCCGTTGCAGCGGCGGATCTCGAAGTCCGGCCCAAGCGCGTCCACAGTCGCGGGCGACAGCTCTTCAGCGATGAGTACGACGGGTTTCGAGCTCACGTGAGTCCTCACAAGTCCAATGCGGACGGCCGTCCCGACGGCCGCAGGCGGTGGAGGTTGGCTAGCCGCGTGGAAGACGCACGACGCTGTGGGCCTGACGCGTATGTTGTGCAGCAGTGTAGTGGCGCCCAGAGCGTCGTCTTACGCCGCTTCGGAAGGATCACCCGTCCGTGGCTGGACGGGTTGGACAACGCCGGAGCCCCGGCGTCACCCCGGGCCCGCCGAAGGGACCGGAGCAGCTCGCTCCGGCCCCTTCGGCCGCAGGGTCTTTCGTTCGGATCAGGCCGATAAGGGAGCGGGGTCTGATGCCGTGCGCCGCCAGGCGGAGGAGGGCGCCGAGGGCGGAGCCATGGCAACCGACGACACGCGGCGAGGCGCGGTGCCGGACCCCGCGGGCCCGGCGTGTTCCCAAACGAGAGGCCCTGAGGCTCACGCCTCGTCGTTCACCCAGCTCATGAGCTTGCGCAGCTCCTTGCCGGTGGTCTCCAGCAGGTGCTCGGCGTCCTGCTGCTTGTACTCGTTGTACTTCTTCAGACCGCCGTGGTACTCGTCCATCCAGGTCCGGGCGAACGAGCCGTCCTGGATCTCGGCGAGAACCTTCTTCATCTCGGCCTTGGTCGCGTCGGTGATGATGCGCGGGCCGGTGACGTAGTCGCCCCACTCGGCGGTCTCGGAGATCGACCAGCGCATCTTCTCCAGGCCGCCCTCGTACATGAGGTCCACGATCAGCTTCAGCTCGTGCAGGCACTCGAAGTACGCGATCTCCGGCTGGTAGCCGGCCTCGGTCAGCGTCTCGAAGCCCGCCTTCACCAGCGCGGCGGTGCCGCCGCACAGCACGGCCTGCTCGCCGAAGAGGTCGGTCTCGGTCTCCTCGGTGAAGGTGGTCTTGATGACGCCGGCGCGGGTGCCGCCGATGCCCTTGGCGTACGACAGGGCCAGCGCGAAGCCGTTGCCGGTGGCGTCCTGCTCGACGGCGACGATGCAGGGCACGCCGCGGCCTTCCTCGTACTGGCGGCGGACCAGGTGGCCCGGGCCCTTCGGGGCGACCATGCAGACGTCCACGCCGGCCGGGGGCTTGATGAAGCCGAAGCGGATGTTGAAGCCGTGGCCGAAGAAGAGGGCGTCGCCGTCCTTCAGGTTCGGGGCGATGGACTCCTCGTAGACCTGGGCCTGGATCGGGTCCGGGACCAGGATCATGATGACGTCGGCCTCGGCGGCGGCCTCGGCCGGGGTCACCACGCGCAGGCCCTGCTCCTCGGCCTTGGCCTTGGACTTGGAGCCCTCGTGCAGACCGACGCGCACGTCGACACCGGAGTCGCGCAGCGACAGGGCGTGGGCGTGGCCCTGGCTGCCGTACCCGATGACCGCGACCTTGCGGCCCTGGATGATGGACAGGTCGGCGTCGGCGTCGTAGAACAGCTCGGCCACTTTGGGTTCTCTCCTTGTGTGCAGGTGTCGCGTCCCACCGTATGACGGCGGGGGGAAGGGAAGTTCGGGGATCTCGGAATTCGGGCGGCCGGCGGCCGCCCGGGGGTCGTCAGGCGGTGCGGTCCAGCGCGCGCAGCGAACGGTCGGTGATGGAACGGGCGCCGCGGCCGATCGCGATCGTGCCGGACTGGACCAGCTCCTTGATGCCGAACGGTTCCAGCATCTTGAGCATGGCGGACAGCTTGTCGCCGGAGCCGGTGGCCTCGATGGTGACGGCCTCCGGGGAGACGTCGACGGTCTTGGCGCGGAACAGCTGGACGATCTCGACGATCTGGGAGCGCGTCTCGTTGTCGGCGCGCACCTTCACCAGGACCAGTTCGCGCTGCACGGCCTGCGACGGCTCCAGCTCGACGATCTTGAGCACGTTGACCAGCTTGTTGAGCTGCTTGGTCACCTGCTCCAGCGGCAGGTCCTCGACGTTCACCACGATGGTGATGCGGGAGATGTCGGGGTGTTCGGTGACGCCGACGGCGAGGGAGTCGATGTTGAAGCCGCGGCGGGAGAACAGCGCGGCGATCCGGGCGAGGATGCCCGGCGTGTTCTCCACCAGGACGGAGAGCGTGTGCTTGGACATGTCTGGTCTTCCTCTTCGCTCTTCCTCGCTCAGTCGTCTTCGCCGTCGCCGAAGTCGGGGCGGACGTCCCGGGCGGCCATGATCTCGTCGTTGGAGGTGCCGGCGGCGACCATCGGCCACACCATCGCGTCCTCGTGGACGATGAAGTCCACCACGACCGGGCGGTCGTTGATCGAGTTCGCCTCCTCGATGACCTTGTCGAGGTCGGCGGGGTCCTCGCAGCGGATGGCGTAGCAGCCCATGGCCTCCGACAGTTTCACGAAGTCGGGGACGCGGGTGCCCCGGGCCTCGGGGTTGACGTCGTCCGGGCCGGAGTGCAGCACGGTGTTGGAGTAGCGCTGGTTGTAGAACAGGGTCTGCCACTGGCGGACCATGCCGAGGGCGCCGTTGTTGATGACGGCCACCTTGATCGGGATGTTGTTCAGGGCGCAGGTGGTGAGCTCCTGGTTGGTCATCTGGAAGCAGCCGTCGCCGTCGATCGCCCAGACGGTCCGGTCCGGCGCGCCGGCCTTGGCGCCCATGGCGGCCGGGACGGCGTACCCCATCGTCCCCGCGCCGCCGGAGTTCAGCCAGGTGGCGGGCTTGTCGTACTGGATGAAGTGCGCGGCCCACATCTGGTGCTGGCCGACGCCCGCCGCGAAGATCGTGCCCTCGGGGGCGAGCTGCCCGATCCGCTCGATGACCGCCTGCGGGGACAGCGAGCCGTCGCCGGGCTGGTCGTAGCCGAGCGGGTAGGTCTCGCGCCAGCGGCTGAGGTCCTTCCACCAGGCGGCGTAGTCGCCCGTGTGGCCCTCGGCGTGCTCCTTCTGGACGGCCTGGATCAGGTCGGCGATGACCTCGCGGGCGTCACCGACGATCGGCACGTCCGCGGCCCGGTTCTTGCCGATCTCGGCGGGGTCGATGTCGGCGTGGACGATCTTGGCGTGCGGGGCGAAGCTGTCCAGCTTGCCGGTGACGCGGTCGTCGAAGCGGGCGCCGAGGGCGACGATCAGGTCGGCCTTCTGCAACGCGGTGACGGCGGTGACCGCGCCGTGCATGCCCGGCATCCCCACATGCAGCGGGTGGCTGTCGGGGAACGCGCCCAGCGCCATCAGGGTGGTGGTGACGGGCGCTCCGGTCAGCTCGGCCAGCACCTTCAGCTCGGCGGTGGCCCCGGCCTTGAGGACGCCGCCGCCGACGTAGAGGACCGGCCGCTTGGCGGAGGTGATCAGCTTGGCGGCCTCGCGGATCTGCTTGGCGTGCGGCTTGGTCACCGGGCGGTAGCCGGGCAGGTCCAGGGCGGGCGGCCAGGAGAAGGTCGTCTGCGCCTGCAGCACGTCCTTCGGGATGTCGACCAGGACCGGGCCGGGACGGCCGGTCGAGGCGATGTGGAACGCCTCCGCGATCGTCTTCGGGATGTCCTGGGCCTTGGTGACCAGGAAGCTGTGCTTGGTGATCGGCATCGTGATGCCGACGATGTCCGCCTCCTGGAAGGCGTCCGTGCCGATCGCCTTGGTGACGACCTGGCCGGTGATCGCGACCAGCGGCACCGAGTCCATGTTCGCGTCGGCGATCGGCGTCACCAGGTTGGTGGCACCGGGGCCCGAGGTCGCCATGCAGACGCCGACCTTTCCGGTCGCCTGGGCGTAACCGGTGGCCGCGTGGCCCGCGCCCTGCTCATGACGGACGAGCACGTGGCGCACCCGGCTCGAGTCCATCATCGGGTCGTACGCGGGAAGGATCGTCCCCCCGGGAATGCCGAATACGGTGTCGACCCCGACCTCCTCAAGCGAGCGGATGAGGGACTGCGCACCCGTGACGTGCTCGACGGGCGCGGACTGCTGTCCTCCGGATCGGGGCCGCGGCTGCGGATGAGGGGCCCCGGTGGCCTGCTCGGTCATCGGCATTCTCTTCTCGATGCTGAGGGTTTTTGCGAAGTTTGCGCGGTGGTGAACCGCGGTTCGGCAGGTGCTGGTGCAACAAAAAACCCCTCGTGCCGAAAGGCAAGCGAGGGGAGCGCGCCGGGTGGGGATCGCTGGGGTTCCGGGTCGGTCCGGACGTCACCAGCTTCAGCCGACGCGCTGTCCAAGTACGAGAATTCGGGTGCGCATGGCACTGACCCTCCCCCCGGCACGCACATACTGTCAAGTGGGTGGGACGGGAGTCTCATTATGTGAACGGAGGGGTGTGCCGCCCGAGAAGACGGCCGGAACGTTGCTGGTGACGCCGCCGGAGACGCCACCGGCCACGGTGCCGGGCCTGCCCTTGGCGACCGCGCTCGTCATCCCCTTGACCACCCCGCTGGCGTACATCCCCGCGCCGCCGCCCGCGAGGGCCGAACCGGCCGGAGTGTGCGGCAGCGGGTAGGGACCGGTGTCGAGCGCCCGGCGCAGCCGGTACTCGTCCAGCGGCCCGGAGAAGGCCATGCCCTGCCCGTGCGTGCAGCCCATCGCGCGCAGGGCGACGACCTGCTCGGGCAGGTCCACTCCCTCGGCCACGGACTTCAGCCCGAGATCGGCCGCGATGCGCAGCAGTCCACTGGTGATCTTGTGCAGCCGGGCGGACTCCACGACTCCTTCGACCATGCTCCGGTCCAGCTTGAGGACGTCGAGGGGAAGCCGCCTGAGCGCCGTGATCGCCGCGCAGCCGCCGCCGAAGCCGTCCAGCGCGATCCGCACGCCGACTCGCTTGAGGGCGTTCAGACGGCGCTCCAGCTCGTCCAGACCGACCCGGGGGTCGATGTCGGACAGCTCGATCAGCAGGGAGCCGGGCGGCAGGCCGTGCCGGGTGAGCAGGGCCTCGACGGAGCCGAGCGGCAGGGAGCGGTCCAGCAGCCGGCGGGCGCCGATGCGGACGGCCACGGGCACCGACAGCCCGGCCGCCGCGCGTTCGGCGGCCTGCGCGATGGCCTCCTGGAGGATCCAGCGGTCCAGTTCGGCCGTCTTCTCGCCGTCCTCGGCCACGCGCAGGAACTCCGCGGGGGTGAAGAGCACGCCCTGCGAGGAACGCCAGCGCGCCTGGGCGGAGACCGACGCGATCCGGCCGTCCTGGAGGGACACCACCGGCTGGTGCAGCAGGGCGAACTCGCCGTCGTGCAGGGCGGCCCGCAGCCGGGTGGCCAGCTCGGCCTTGCGCACGACGTCCTGCTGCATCTGCGGCTTGTACAGCTCCACGCGGCCCTTGCCGCCGGCCTTGGCGCGGTACATGGCCAGATCGGCGTTGCGCAGCAGTTCGCCCGCGCCGATGCCCGGCTCGGCGAAGGCCACCCCGATCGAGGCGTTGACGCGGACGTCGTTGCCGTCGATGAGGTACGGGTGGGACAGCGTGAGCCTGAGGCGGTCGGCGAGCTCCAGGATGTGCCGTTCGCGGGCGGCCCGGTCGCGGGTGCCGTCCCCCGCGATGAGGGCCGCGAACTCGTCGCCGCCCAGCCGGGAGGCGGTGTCGCCCTGGCGGACCGCCTCCTGGAGTCTGCGGGCGGCCTGGACGAGCAGTTCGTCCCCGGCCTGGTGCCCGATGGTGTCGTTGACGGCCTTGAAGCCGTCGAGGTCGATGAAGAGCACGGCCGTACCGCGCAGGGCGGCGCCCCGGTCCAGGGCACGGCGGCCGGACAGGGCCTGCTGGACGCGCTTGGTGAACAGGACGCGGTTGGGCAGGTCGGTGAGCGGGTCGTGCTCGGCGTTGTGCTGGAGCTGCGCCTGAAGGCGCACGCGTTCGGTCACGTCCCGGCTGTTGAAGATCAGGCCGCCGTGGTGGCGGTTGACGGTCGACTCGACGTTGAGCCAGCCGCCGTCGCCGGACCGGAAGCGGCACTCGATGCGCGTGGTGGGCTCCTCGACCGGGTCGGCGGCGAGGAAGCGGCGCACCTCGTGCACCACGCAGCCCAGGTCGTCCGGGTGGATCAGATGTGCCAGCTCCGTGCCGACCAGTTCCTCCGCGGGGCGGCCGTAGACGCCGGCGGCGGCCGGGGAGACGTACCGGAGGATGCCGTTGGGCGCGGCGATCATGATGACGTCGCTGGAGCCCTGGACCAGGGAGCGGAAGTGGTTCTCCTTCTGGGCGAGTTCCTGGGTGAGGGTGATGTTGTCGAGCAGCATGATGCCCTGGCGCACCACGAGCGCGAGGACGACGGTGCCGCCGGTCAGCAGCACCACGCGGTCGACGCTGCGGCCGTTGAGGACGTTGTAGAGGATCCCCAGCGTGCAGACCGCTGCGGCGAGGTACGGCGTCAGCGCGGCCAGCGATCCGGCGATGGGCCGGCCGGCCGGATAGCGGCCGGGTTCGCCGCCCGGCGCGGGCGCGGGACAGTGTCCGGTGACCCGCTGCCCGGGCAGGTGCCCGGCCGCCCGCGTGTGCCCTTCGGGGGCCTCGTCCACCGGTGGCTGTCCGCGGCCCGGCGGCGCCCAGGGGGCGTAGGCGAGCAGCAGCGACCCGGCGAACCAGCCGGCGTCCAGCAACTGGCCGGAACGGTAGCTGCCGTGCAGCAGGGGCGAGGTGAACAGGGCGTCGCACATGACGGTCAGGGCGAGGGCGCCGATCGCGGTGTTGACCGCGGAGCGGTACACCGGCGCGCGGCGGAAGTGCAGCGCGAGCACCATGCTGATCAGGGCGATGTCGAGCAGCGGGTAGGCCAGCGCCAGCGCGATGTGCGCGACGCTGGACCCGTCGGCCCGCGCCGCCTGTTCCAGCGCCAGGCTCCAGGCCAGCGTCAGCAGGGAGCCGCCGATCAGCCAGGCGTCCAGGGCCAGGCAGCCCCAGCCCGCCTTGGTCACCGGCCGCTTGGCGAGCACCAGCAGCCCGACGATCGCGGGCGGCGCGAAGCACAGGAAGAACAGGTCCGCGTAGCTCGGGTGCGGCACGGGCTGTCCGAGCACGACCTCGTACCAGCCCCAGACCAGGTTGCCCAGGCAGGCCATCGCCGAGGACAGGGCGAACAGCAGCCAGGCGGCCCGGAAGCGGACGCGGTGCCTGCGGGCGTGGAGGAAACAGGACACGGCCGCGGCGCCCGCGGCGGCGGCCAGGCCGAAGTCGCCCATGACGGTGGCCAGCTCACGCGATCCCCAGCCGAACGCGGAACCGATCGCGTACGCCGCGCAGAGCAGCGCGACGGCCAGCTGCCGGCCCAGGAACGTGCGGCCGGCGGGGACCGGCGGGGCCAGCAGGACACCCGGCGCCGGCTGAGCTCCCAGCGCGCGGTCGAAGGCGGGTGCGGAAA
This sequence comes from Streptomyces sp. NPDC052020, assembly GCF_040680575.1. Classification (NCBI taxonomy): domain Bacteria; kingdom Bacillati; phylum Actinomycetota; class Actinomycetes; order Kitasatosporales; family Streptomycetaceae; genus Streptomyces; species Streptomyces sp. NPDC052020. The sequence goes on along the minus strand of NZ_JBFAWY010000007.1, from coordinate 42,722 downwards.
TGGGAGGCGGCGAACTCACCGGGGCCTCCCGGTCCGCGTCGCTGCCGGATCCCGCGGGTCCGGGCGCGCTCCTTGGACGGGCCGCTCGCGGCCTGCCTGCCGGCGCTGGAGAGGGCTGTGGCTGTGGTGGTCGCGGTGGCCGTGTCTGCCCGCGACCGTGCGCGGGGGTCGCCGGCGGCGGCCCCGCCGCGTCGGATCGTTGGTCCATAGGCCGTGCATCGCCCGTCGCCCCCCTCACCGTCTGAAATGTCCATCCCCGGCGCCGAACGTGCGCGGCGCAGCCCCTGTCGGGACGATACACCAGTGCCGTCACTCAGGGACATAGGTTCTCTACTCTCCGTGACGACCAGGGAATATGCGAGAACTGGCCTTTTCCGGTAGGTCGCGTACCGCACGGGAAGCGGTTTACGCCCCTGGTGCGCAACGTGCGCCGGTCGCGTGGATTGGACGGTTTCCACGCCGGCGCGCGGGCGCACGGGCCGCTCTTTTCGTTGTGCCGGGTGCGCCGGAGGCGCCGGGCGTCCGGTCACGGGGTCACCGCGCCGGACCCGCGGATCACACGCCTGACGTGCCCGTCGTGAGCATCACGTTGCGCAGGGGCTCCCGGTTCACGAAGCGGTGCAACTGGTCGGTCAGCAGCCGCTTCGCGCGCGGCAGGAAGGCGCTCGTCGGCCCGCCGGCGTGCGGGCTGATCAGTACGCCCGGCGCCTGCCACAGGGGGTGCCCCGGCGGCAGCGGCTCGGGGTCGGTGACGTCGAGGGCGGCGGTGATCCGGCCGCTGTCCACCTCGGCGAGGAGCGCCTTGGTGTCGACGACGGGGCCGCGGGCGACGTTGACGAGCAGGGCGCCGTCCTTCATCCGGGCCAGGAAGTCCGCGTTCACCAGGCCGCGGGTGGTCTCGGTGAGCGGTGTGGACAGGACGACGACGTCCGCTTCCGGGAGGAGGGCGGGCAGATCGGTGAGTGGATGCACGGGCCCGCGCGCCGTGGTGCGCTCAGAGCGCGCGACGCGCGCCACCCGCGCCACCTCGAAGGGCACGAGCCGGTCCTCGATCGCCGCGCCGATCGAGCCGTACCCCACGATGAGCACGTTCTTGTCGGCCAGCGCGGGCCGGAACCCGCCGAGCCACTCCCCCCGCCCCTGGGCGCGGACGAAGTCGGGGACGCCCCGCAGCGACGCCAGGATCAGCGTGAGCGTCAGCTCCGCGGTACTGGCCTCGTGCACCCCGCGCGCGTTGCACAGCCGTACCCCGGCGGGCAGGTCCTTCAGCCCCGGCTCCACGTGGTCGATCCCGGCGGACAGGGTCTGCACCACCCGCAGGGAGCTCATCCGCGGCAGCGGACGGACGCACAGCGGGCTGGGCTTCATATAGGGCACGACGTAGAACGCGCAGTCGGCGGGGTCCGCGGGGAAGTCCTCCGCGCCGTCCCAGAAGCGGTAGCAGGGGCCCTCGGGAAGTCCCGCCATCTCGTCGGGCGGGATGGGCAGCCACACATCAGCAGTCATCATGGCCTGGAGGCTATGTCAGGGGCGTGACGGCGCAGAGGTTAGGTTGGGGTGGCCTAACGAGGGAGGGTCACGACCAGGTGGAGCGCAGGACGATCGGCGCGGGGGCACTCGCGGTGGGGGCCGTCGGGCTCGGGTGCATGCCGATGAGCTGGGCGTACAGCGCGTCGCGACGGCGGGGCGAGGAGTCGCTCAGGGCGGTGCACCGGGCGCTCGACGTGGGATCGTCCCTGCTCGACACGGCCGACATGTACGGCCCGTTCACCAACGAGCTGCTGCTGGGACGGGTCCTGAGGGAGCGGCGGTCCGAGGCGTTCGTCTCCACCAAGGTCGGGCTGCTGGTCGGGGACCAGCACATCGTGGCCAACGGCCGTCCCGGATACGTCAGGCGGGCCTGCGACGCCTCGCTGCGCCGCCTCCAGACCGACGTCATCGACCTCTACCAGCTCCATCGCGCCGATCCGGAGGTCCCGGTCGAGGAGACCTGGGGCGCGATGGCGGAGCTCGTCCGGGCCGGGAAGGTGCGGACGCTGGGGCTGTGCGCGGTGGGGGCGCGGTCGGCGCGGCGGCCGGGGTCGGACCTGCACGACGCGACGATCCGCCAGCTGGAGCGGGTCCAGCAGGTCTTCCCGGTCGGTGCCGTGCAGGCCGAGCTGTCGGTGTGGTCGCCCGAGGCGCTGCGGGCGCTGCTGCCGTGGTGCGAGGCGCACGGTGTCGGTTTCCTGGCCGCCATGCCGCTCGGCAACGGCTTCCTGACCGGCACGCTGACGCCCGGCGAGGGCTTCGAGCCGGACGACGTGCGGGCCCGGCACCCCCGCTTCACCGCCGAGATGATGGCCGCCAACCAGCCGATCGTGGCCGGGCTGCGCCGGATCGCGGCCCGGCACGGCGAGGAGGTCACCCCCGCGCAGGTGGCCCTGGCCTGGGTGCTGGCCCAGGGGCGGCACGTGGTCCCCGTGCCGGGCGCCAAGCGGGAGCGCTGGGTGGCGGAGAACGCGGCGGCGGCGGGGCTGCGGCTGACGGCCCGGGACTTCGCGGAGATCGCCGGCCTGCCGCCCGCGCGGGGGTCGTGGGACTGAGATCCGGCCGTCGCGGGGCGCGGTGCCCGCGATCCGGGTTCCCGGGAGCGGGACCCGTGGGGCGCGGGCGGTGTATGACAGGAAGGACCCGCCGCGTCGAAAGGACCATGATCGTGGGACGTCGAGCCGTGACGGCCGTACTGGCCGCCGCCGCGCTGATGCTGACGGCCGGCTGCTCCTCCGGCGGCGGAGGAGCATCGGACGAAGACGAGGGCGCCTCTCCCGGCCGTACGACCGCGCGGCCGTCGCCCACCCGGACGGAGGCCGCGCCGAGCCCTGCGGCCAAGGGCTCCGTGAAGGTGGTCCGCACGGTCGCCACCGGCCTGGACAGCCCCTGGGGCCTGGCCCCGCTCCCCGACGGCGACCTGCTCGTCTCCTCGCGGGACGAGGGCACGATCACGCGGGTCGACACCCGCTCCGGCGAGAAGACGGAGCTGGGGGAGGTGCCCGGGGTGGCACCGGACGGGGAGGGCGGCCTGCTCGGCATCGCGCTCTCCCCCGGCTACGCCTCGGACCACATGGTCTACGCGTACTTCACCTCGGCCTCGGACAACCGCGTCGTGCGCGTGATCTATGACGAGGACAAGCCGTCCGGCGAGCAACTGGGCGCGCCCGACACGGTGTTCAAGGGCATCCCCAAGGGGGTGATCCACAACGGCGGCCGGATCGCGTTCGGCCCGGACCGGATGCTGTACGTGGGCACGGGCGAGAGCGGCGACACGGGACTGTCCCAGGACAAGGACTCCCTCGGCGGCAAGATCCTGCGCCTGACCGCGGAGGGCGAGCCGGCGCCGGGCAACCCCTTCCCCGGCTCCCCCGTGTACTCCTACGGCCACCGCAACGTGCAGGGCCTGGCCTGGGACACCCGGCAGCGCCTGTTCGCCTCCGAGTTCGGCCAGCACACCTGGGACGAGCTGAACGCCATCGAGCCGGGTGACAACTACGGCTGGCCGGAAGCCGAGGGCAGGTCCGGCGACGCCTCCTTCCACAACCCGCTGGCCCAGTGGAGCACGGAGGACGCCTCCCCCAGCGGCCTCGCCCACGCCGGGGGATCCCTGTGGGCGGCCGGACTGCGCGGCGAGCGTCTGTGGCGCGTCCCGCTGAAGGGGACCGGGGCCGCGGCCGACCCGCAGTCCTTCCTGAAGGGCGCGTACGGACGTCTGCGCACGGTGGTCGCGGCGGGCGGCGACCGGTTGTGGCTGGTGACCAGCAACACGGACGGCCGCGGCGACCCCGAGAAGGGGGACGACCGGATTCTGGAGCTCAGGGTGACCTAGTGCCGCGGCAGGCAGCGTTTGCCCGTCAAGGAACGGCGTCCGGTGCGTGCTCCGGCACTCCCCCGGCCGAAGGCCGGGGGAGTGCCGGAAGCCCTCGTACTGGACGTACTCGGGCTTTCGGCCGATGCGGCGAGAGTACGTCTGTCGTCCGGATCGCGCCGGGTCACTCCGCGGCGGGTTCCGCCTCCGGCCGCCGGGGCGGCCGTACGACGACCTTGCCCGACGCGAGGTCTATGGGCCCGCGGCCCAAGTCGCCGTCGCCCACGTCCTGCCGGGTCAGCTCCAGCCGGTTCTGTTCGTCCCGGGTGTGTTTCCGGCCGGGTGCGAACAGTTCGTGCAGGACGTTGAACACGGTGCCTCCCTGGGGCTCGCCCGTCCAGCGTACGTCCCGGTCCGGATTGACGGGATGCGTGTTCCGGACGGGAAGCGGTGCGTGAGGCCGCTCGGACCCGACCGGACGCCAAGGGGCCCCGGGCTTCCGTCGCGCGCGTACGGAGGCCCGGGGCCCCTTCGTGAGCCTGGTGAGGTCAGCTCGTGGACGGCAGTCCGAGCAGGACGTCGGTGTACTTGAGGACGGCCAGCAGCAGGCCGATGACGCCGAGGGCGACACCCGCCCAGGCGACCGACTTGATCCACGGGGCCTGCGGCCGGCCCGGCGCCCCGAAGGCGGGCCGCGCGAGCACCACGACGCCGACGATCAGCGCGGCCAGGGCGAACAGGCCGCCCCACAGCGCCGTGGCGTGCCAGGCGTCGCCGTAGCCCTTGTCGATCATCGTGGCGACGTCGGACGAGGACGAGGTCTCCAGCTGGCCGATCAGCGACTGGCGCGCGGAGGCCACGGTCCCGATCCAGCCGCCGGTCAGCGAGACGATGCCGAGCCCGGCGGAGACGACGGCGCCCGCGCCCTGGCCGACCCCGGAGGGGCCCGCCTCCCCGGCCGTCTCGGCGTCCTTCGCCTCCCCGGAGTCCGTGCCTTCCCCGGCTTCCGGGGCGCGCCCGGTCTCCTCCGCGGCCCCCTGCGCCGTGTCGGCGCCGTCCGCCGCGGCGGCCCCGGCCGCCTCCTCGTCGGCCTGCGTCGCGGCCCCGGTCTCGTCCACTGTCTTCGTTCCCATGCCCCGCACCGTACGGACGCTGTCTGAGAGGTCTCTTAATGATCGTTGTGAGCGGCACGCGGGCGTGCCCCGCCGTCCCGCCGCTCCCCCTCCGCCGGGACGTCCGCCGCCCCGGCGTCCGGCACGGCGGCCGGCCGAGCGGGGGCCGTGCGGCTTTCGGGGGGTTCGATGCTGATCCTCGGCAGGCGGGCGTCGAGCCGGCGGGGCAGCCACCAGTTGGCCCTGCCGAGCAGATGCATCAGCGCCGGCACCAGCAGGGTGCGCAGGACGAAGGCGTCGATGGCGACGGCGGCGGCGAGCGCGATGCCGAACATGGCGATCACGCGGTCGCCGCTGAGCACGAAGGCGAGGAAGACGGAGATCATGATGACCGCGGCGGAGTTGATCACGCGGCCGGTCTCGGCGAGGCCGACGCGGACGGCCCGCCGGTTGTCGCCGGTCTCCAGCCACTCCTCGTACATCCGGCTGATCAGGAAGACCTGGTAGTCCATGGAGAGGCCGAAGAGGACCGACACCATGATCACCGGCAGGAAGGGTTCGATCGGCCCGGCGCTGCCGAGGCCGAGCGGTTCGCTGCCCCAGCCCCACTGGAAGACCGCGACGACGACGCCGAAGGAGCCGGCCACGGCGGCCGTGTTCATCGCGGCGGCCTTCAGCGGGATGGCGACGGACCGGAACGCCAGCAGGAGCAGCAGAGAGCCGAGGCCGACGACGACGCCGACGAAGAGGGGCAGCTTGCCGACGATGACGTCGGCGAAGTCGTCGTGACCGGCCGTCACGCCGCCGACGTGCACGTCCAGCGAGGTCCCGGCCTCGGCGCGCGGCAGCACCTCGGTGCGCAGCCGGTCCACGAGGTCGCTGGTCGCCTCGGACTGCGGGCCGGAACCGGGGACGACGGTGAGGTACGCGGTGTCGCCGCCGGAGTCGAACCGCACCGGCGTCACCGAGGCGACGCCCCCGGTGGCGCGCAGGGTGGCGTCGAGGTTGTCCAGGGCGAGCCGGTCCTGGGCGCCGCTGACCTCGGTGACGAGGGTGAGCGGCCCGTTCACGCCGGGGCCGAAGCCTTCGGCGAGGAGGTCGTACGCCTGGCGGGTGGTGCTGCCCCGGGGGTCGTTGCCCTGGTCGGCGGTGCCCAGGCGCAGGCCGGCGGCGGGCAGCGCGAGGACGGCGACGGCGACGAGGGCGAGGGCGCCGAGCAGCCGGGGGCGGCGTTCTACGAGGGCCGACCAGCGGGCGGCGAACCCGGTGGGCAGCTCCGGTTCCGGTCCGTGCTCGGCCAGCCGGCGCCGCTCGCGGCGGCTGAGCGCCCGCGGGCCGATCCAGGCCAGCAGCGCGGGCAGCAGCGTGACGGAGGCCGCGACGGTCAGGACGACGGTCAGCGAGGCGGCGACGGCGACCCCGTTGAGGAAGTCCAGCCGCAGGATCAGCATGCCCAGCAGGGCGATGCACACGGTGGCGCCCGCGAAGACGACCGCGCGCCCCGTGGTGGCGACGGCCTCCGCCGCCGCCTCGGTGACGGACAGCCCGCGTTTCAGGCCGCGCCGGTGCCGGGTGACGATGAACAGCGCGTAGTCGATGCCGACGCCGAGGCCGATGAGCAGGCCCAGCATGGGCGCGAAGTCGGCGACGGTCATGGCGTGCCCGAGCAGCGTGATCCCGGCGTAGGCGGTGCCGACGCCGACCAGGGCGGTGGCGATGGGCAGCAGCGAGGCGGCGAGGGAGCCGAAGGCGAGGAACAGCACGACCGCGGCGACGGCGACGCCGACGGCCTCGGCGAGGTGGCCGCCCGGCGACTCGGTGACGGCGACGGCGCCGCCGCTCAGCTCGACCTGGAGCCCGTCGCCGCCGGCGGCCTCGGCGGCCTCGGCGAGGGCCCCGGCCGACGAGCCGGAGGGGTCCTCCTGCCGGCCGTCGAAGGTGACCGTGGCGTACGCCGTGCGCCCGTCCTCGCTGATCCGGCCCGCGCCCTCGGTGCCGTAGGGCCCGGCCACGGCGGCGACACCGGGCAGGTCCTCGACGCGGTCCAGGGCGCGGGTCATCGTCTGCTCGACGTCGGCGGCCCGCACGGTGCCGGACGGGGTGTGCCAGACGAGGGTGTCGCTGTCGCCGCCCAGGCCGGGGAAGTTCTCGGCGAGCAGCCGGGAGGCGCGGCCCGACTCGGTTCCGGGGACCTCGTAGTCGTCGGAGTACGCCGAGCCGGTGGCGGCCGCGGCAGCGGCGACCCCGGCCAGGGCGAGGAGCCAGAGCAGGACGGTGACGAAGCGGCGTTGGACACACCAGCGTGCGAGGGCTGCCACGGACGTGCTCCCAGGATGACCGATTGTGGATCTTTGACCGGGAACAGTCGTTCAGGACGTGAACGGCCCGCAAAGAGCGCATGAGTGATGCGAAGGCCACTCTTGCAGGGGATAGTGATTGTTTGCGGAGTTCGTGGGCTTCCTCACACCGCCGGGACGACACGCCGGGACGACGCGGCGGGGAGCGGGCGAGCCCGGCGCCCACCGCGGGGGGGGCACCCGGCGGCGGGGCGGGCCAACGCGGGTGACGGCACCCGGCGGCAGGAGGGGCCCACGGGGGTGACGGCATCCGTCGGCCGGGCGGGGGAACACACCGAGGGGGCGCGCCGGCGACCGGCGCGCCCCCTCGGGCAGGTGCGAGACCTCAGCCTTCGCCGACGCCCAGCTTCTGAAGGATCAGCTCCTTGACGCGCGCCGCGTCCGCCTGGCCCCGGGTCGCCTTCATGACGGCGCCGACCAGGGCACCGGCCGCGGCCACCTTGCCGCCGCGGATCTTGTCCGCGATGGCCGGGTTGCCGGCGATCGCCTCGTCGACGGCCGCGGTGAGCGCGCCCTCGTCGGAGACGACCTTCAGGCCGCGCTTCTCCACGACCTCGTCCGGCGTGCCCTCACCGGCGAGGACACCCTCGATGACCTGGCGGGCCAGCTTGTCGTTCAGGTCGCCGGAGGCCACCAGCTCGGTGACGCGGGCGACCTGCTGCGGCGTGATCGCCAGCTCGTCCAGGGCCTTGCCGGACTCGTTGGCGTTGCGGGCCAGCTCGCCCATCCACCACTTGCGGGCGGAGGCCGCGTCGGCACCGGCGTCGATCGTGGCGACGATCAGGTCCAGCGCGCCTGCGTTGAGGATCGCCTGCATGTCGGTGGCGGAGACGCCCCACTCCTCGCGGAGCCGGTTGCGGCGCACCAGCGGCAGCTCGGGCAGCCCGGCGCGCAGCTCCTCGACCCACTCGCGGGACGGGGCGACGGGCACGAGGTCGGGCTCCGGGAAGTACCGGTAGTCCTCGGCCTCCTCCTTCACCCGGCCCGAGGTCGTGGACCCGGTGTCCTCGTGGAAGTGGCGGGTCTCCTGGACGATCGTGCCGCCGGAGGAGAGGACGGCGGCGTGCCGCTGGATCTCGTAGCGGGCCGCGCGCTCCACGGACCGCAGCGAGTTCACGTTCTTCGTCTCGGAGCGCGTGCCGAACTTCTCGGCGCCCTTCGGCATCAGCGACAGGTTCACGTCGCAGCGCATCTGACCCATCTCCATGCGGGCCTCGGACACGCCGAGCGCGCGGATGAGCTCGCGCAGCTCACGGACGTACGCCCGCGCGACCTCGGGAGCGCGCTCCCCGGCACCGGTGATCGGCTTGGTGACGATCTCGATCAGCGGGATGCCGGCGCGGTTGTAGTCGAGCAGGGAGTGGGACGCGCCGTGGATACGGCCGGTGGCGCCGCCGACGTGGGTCGACTTGCCGGTGTCCTCCTCCATGTGGGCGCGCTCGATCTCCACGCGGAAGGTCTCGCCGTCCTCCAGCTGCACGTCGAGGTAGCCGTCGAAGGCGATCGGCTCGTCGTACTGGGAGGTCTGGAAGTTCTTCGGCATGTCCGGATAGAAGTAGTTCTTCCGGGCGAAGCGGCACCACTCGGCGATCTCGCAGTTCAGCGCGAGGCCGATCTTGATGGCGGACTCGACACCGGTCGCGTTGACGACCGGCAGCGCACCGGGCAGGCCGAGGCAGACCGGGCAGGTCTGGGTGTTCGGCTCGGCGCCCAGCGCGGTCGAGCAGCCGCAGAACATCTTCGTCTTGGTGCCGAGTTCGACATGGACTTCGAGGCCCATGACGGGGTCGTACGACGCGAGCGCGTCCTCGTACGACACCAGGTCGGTCGTGGTGGTCACGGTGGAAATTCCCTCTCAGCCCAGCAGGACGTCGTCGTCGCCCAGCCGCTTGAGCTCGCGGTAGAGGACGGCGAGACCGGTGACGATCCCGGCGGTGGTCACGACGGCGTCGATCAGGCGCAGCGTGTCGTTCTCGGTGCGGGCCTTCTTGATCTGCTTCACGGCACCGATCGCGCCGAAGGCGGTGGTGGCCATGGTCAGGTACGTACCGGACTTGGACTTCTTGAAGCCCTTGGCCTTGGTCAGTGCACTCACAGCGACGGAGCCTCCTCGAGCAGCGGGTGGCCCCACTTTTCCACGAAGGCGGCCTCGACCGCGGCACCGACCTTGTACAGGCGGTCGTCCTTCATGGCCGGGGCGATGATCTGGAGGCCGACCGGGAGGTTGTCCTCCGGGGCGAGACCGCAGGGCAGCGACATGGCCGCGTTGCCCGCCAGGTTGGCCGGGATGGTGCACAGGTCGGCCAGGTACATCGCCATCGGGTCGTCGGCGCGCTCGCCGATCGGGAAGGCGGTGGTCGGGGTCGTCGGGGAGACGATCACGTCGACCTGCTCGAACGCCTTCTCGAAGTCCTGCTTGATGAGGGTGCGGACCTTCTGGGCGCTGCCGTAGTACGCGTCGTAGTAGCCGGAGCTGAGCGCGTACGTGCCGAGCATGATGCGGCGCTTGACCTCGGGGCCGAAGCCCGCCTCACGGGTGAGGGAGGTGACCTCCTCGGCGGAGCGCGTGCCGTCGTCGCCGGTGCGCAGGCCGTAGCGCAGGCCGTCGAAGCGGGCGAGGTTGGAGGAGCACTCCGAGGGGGCGATCAGGTAGTACGCCGACAGGGCGAGGTCGAAGGACGGGCAGTCCAGCTCGACGATCTCGGCACCCAGTTCCTTCAGCAGCGCGACGGACTCGTCGAACCGCTGGATGACGCCGGGCTGGTAGCCCTCGCCGCGGAACTGCCGGACGACGCCGACGCGCATGCCCGTCACGCTGCCGTTGCGGGCGGCCTCGACGACCGGCGGGACCGGGGCGTCGATGGAGGTGGAGTCCAGCGGGTCGTGGCCGGCGATCACCTCGTGCAGCAGGGCCGCGTCCAGGACCGTACGGGCGCACGGGCCGCCCTGGTCCAGGGAGGAGGAGAACGCCACCATGCCGTAGCGGGAGACGCCGCCGTAGGTCGGCTTCACGCCGACCGTGCCGGTGACGGCCGCGGGCTGGCGGATGGAGCCGCCGGTGTCGGTGCCGATGGCGAGCGGGGCCTGGAAGGCCGCGAGCGCCGCGGAGGAGCCGCCGCCGGAGCCGCCGGGGATCCGGGTGAGGTCCCACGGGTTGCCGGTCGGGCCGTAGGCGCTGTTCTCGGTGGAGGACCCCATGGCGAACTCGTCCATGTTGGTCTTGCCGAGGACGACGACGCCGGCGGCCTTCAGCTTCTTGGTGACCGTCGCGTCGTACGGCGGGATCCAGCCCTCGAGGATCTTCGAGCCGACGGTCGTGGGCACGCCCTCGGTGGTGAAGATGTCCTTGAGCGCCAGCGGCACGCCGGCCAGCGGGCCGAGCTTCTCGCCGCGGGCCCGCTTCTCGTCGACGGCGCGGGCCTGCGCGAGCGCGCCCTCGCGGTCGACGTGCAGGAAGGCGTGCACCTTCTCGTCGACGGCGTCGATCCGGGCCAGGTGGGCCTCGGTGACCTCGACCGCGGTGAGCTCGCCGGAGGCGATCTTCGCGGCGATCTCGGCCGCGGTCAGCTTGATGACGGGGTCCGACATGGCGGGCTACTCCTCCCCCAGGATCTGCGGCACCTTGAAACGCTGCTGTTCCTGGGCCGGGGCGCCGGAGAGCGCCTGCTCGGGGCTGAGCGACGGTCGGACCTCGTCCGGGCGCATGACGTTGGTCAGCGGGAGCGGGTGCGAGGTCGGCGGTACGTCTTGGTCGGCGACCTCGCTGACGCGGGCGACCGCGCCGATGATGTCGTCCAGCTGTCCCGCGAAGTGATCGAGCTCTTCGGGCTTCAGCTCCAGACGCGCCAGCCGGGCGAGGTGGGCGACCTCCTCGCGCGTGATGCCAGGCATGCAGCGTTCCTCTGGGGTGAGAGTGTGTGGTTTGGGCCCAATCCTATGGGGCCGGGCCGGGTGCCCGTGAAACGGTTTCCCGGCCGCGCCCCCGTCAGCGCCGCTCGTCCCAGGCCGTGCTGGTCAGGAAGTGGTTGTCGTAGAGGTCCTGGACCTCCTTCAGGCTTTCCGGCGCGGCCTCGCCGAGGCGGATGCGCTGGAGGTGGCGGAAGTACTCGAAGCGCTCGACGCCGGGGGTGATGACGATGAGCAGATCGGCGCCGGTCCCGGGCGCGGCGGCGAAGGCGTGCGGCTTGCCGGGGGGTACGACGACGAGGTCGCCGCGTTCGCCGGTGACGACGTCGTCCCCGGAGAGGAACTCGGCGGCCCCGTCGAGGACGTAGAACATCTCGGCGGAGTTCCGGTGCAGGTGGGGGCGGGCGCCGTCGGCGCCGTCGGCGAGGGTGACGCGGACGGTGGACAGCGCCCCGCCGGTGGCACCGCTGTCGGCGAGCAGCTTGACGGCCACGGGCGTGCCGCCGACCACCTCGGCCTCGGCGTCCCGGACGACGACGGACGGGTCGAACCTCGGGATGAACAGGGACATCGTGTCACCTCTGCGCGTCGTTCCGGCACGGACGGGCGGTGCCGTGCGCACCGCCGGCACCGTCATAACGATCATGGCGGCGCGCCGCATTCCGGCACTCCGGGGCTCCGGGCACTCCGGATGGCTCCGGATGGCTCCGTATGCGGTGCTAGCCGACCCGTCCCTGGTCGTCCCCGGCGGCGGCCGGGAGCGCGGCGGCGGGGCGCTGCCAGCCGCGCGAGCCCCGGGCGCGCAGCCAGGCGGTGGTCTCCTCGGGAGGCATCGCGGCGGCGACCAGCCAGCCCTGGACGGCGTCGCAGCCCAGGTCGCGCAGGCGCTCCCAGGTCTCGTCGTCCTCGACGCCCTCGGCGACGACGAGCAGGCCGAGCGAGTGGGCGAGGTCGACCGTGCAGCGCACGATCTCGGCGTCCTCGGTGTCGACGGCCAGCCGGGCCACGAACGAGCGGTCGATCTTGAGCTCGCTCACGGGGAGCCGGCGCAGGTGGACCAGGGAGGAGTAGCCGGTGCCGAAGTCGTCCAGCGACATCTTCACGCCGTGGCCGGTGAGCCCGGCGAGGGTGTCGGCGGCGCGCTGGGGGTCCTCCAGCAGGACGTGCTCGGTTATCTCCAGTTGCAGCGCCCCGGCGGGGACGCCGTGGCGGGCCAGCCGGGCGGCGACCGAGCCGGCGAAGCCGGGGGTGTGGACGTCGCGCGGGGAGACGTTGACGGCGACCGGGACGAACAGGCCCTGGGCCCGCCAGGCGGCGACCTGCCCGAGCGCCGTCTCCAGCACGTACTCGGTGAGATGGGGCATCAGCCCGGAGGACTCGGCGATCGCTATGAACTCGTCCGGCGGCACCTTGCCCCGCTCGGGGTGCACCCACCGCACCAGGGCCTCCAGCCCGGCGACCTGGCCGTCGAAGCGGACCTTGGGCTGGTAGTGCAGCTCGACCTCGCGGGCGTCCAGCGCCCGGCGCAGATCGCCGAGCAGGCCCAGCCGGTCCGGCGTGTTCGAGTCCCGCTTGGACTCGTAGACCTCGACGCCCGTGCGGTCCCGCTTCGCCTGGTACATCGCCACGTCCGCGCGGCGCAGCAGCCCCTCCGCGTCCAGCGCGTGGTCGGGGAAGACGGCGACCCCGGCGCTGGCCTCCAGGACCAGGGTGAGGCCGTCCAGGTCGAGCGGGGAGCCGAGGGCCGCGGTCAGGCTGCGGGCGATGCGGGTCACCGACGTCGTGGAGTCGGCGACGGGGAGTAAGACGGCGAACTCGTCACCGCCCAGCCGCGCCGCCTCCGCCCCGCGCGGCAGTGCCAGCCGCAGCCGCTCGGCGGTCTGGAGCAGCAGCCGGTCGCCGGCCAGGTGCCCCAGGGTGTCGTTGACCGACCGGAAACGGTCCAGGTCGATCAGGACCAGGGCGGCGCGCGCGCCGATGCGCTCGGCGTCGTCCAGCGCGGTCCAGATCCGCTCCAGCAGCCACTGGCGGTTGGGCAGTCCGGTGAGCGGGTCGCGCAGCTGCTCCTCCGCGCGGGCGCGGGCGATCCACAGGGTGGAGTCCAGGGCGATGAGCGGGATGGAGAACAGCGGCAGCAGCAGGGGCTGCGCGAAGGCGACCACGCAGACCAGCGGGGCGATGCCGAGCAGGGCGACGGCGACCAGGCCCTGTCTGAGCAGGGCGGTGCGGGCGACGGTGGGCAGGCCGGCGCGCGGCGTCTGGAGGTACCACAGCAGGACGCGGGTGACGGCGAGGTAGGCGACGGCGACGCCGGCCACCTCGGGCGCGGTGTAGAGGGTCCAGGTGTCGGGGTCCCAGGGCGCCTCGACGGACGGCACGGAGCCGCAGGCCCGCAGCAGCAGGGCCCCGGCGCCGATGCCGAGGACGTCCACCGCGCCGTGCAGCACGCCCTGGCGCCAGCGGCCCCGGCGGGCGACGCCGACGAGCACGACGACGGTGAGGCTGACCATGCCGGCCGGGAGCCAGCCGTACAGCAGCAGGACGGCGAGGGTGAGGGCGGCGCCCGAGCCGGTGCCGCCCCACCAGCGGGAGCGGCCGAGCATGACGAGGTGGCCGACGATGATGCCGGTGAGCACGGCCAGGGACCAGCCGGCGGTGCCGGACGGGAAAAGGGCGTGGCCCCCGCTGAACGCCCGGTAGAACCCGGCGCCCAGGACGAACCCGGCCGCCGCGACGACCGCCGCGGGCAACGCGGGCCAGGACGGGTGCCGTTCGGCGTCGGCACCGCCGAGACCGTGGCCGCCCTCGGCGGCCGGCGAGGCCGCGCCGGCGCCGGGCGCGGTGTGCGGCGCGCCCTCGCGGTCGCCGGCCTCGCGCGGTCCGGCGGCCCGGATCTCCGCGGGGGCGTGCGGCGGAGCGGTGCGCCCCTTGGCATCGCCGCGCTCCTCGGACCACCCGGCCCACCGGCTGCCCCGCCAGGCGCTCGCCATGCGGTACCGGCGCAGCCGTGAGCCCGCAGCGGCGCTCTCGGTCGGTTCCATTCCCGTCCCTCTCACAGCCGGCGGTGCCCACGCCACGCGGCCCGCGCCTCGACCACCATCAACGGCACCGCGTCGGAAACCCCTTCCCCGTGCTCTTGGCAGAGCGCGGAGATGCCCCAACCGCAGCTGGGCACGGCAGGCGCACACCTCAACAGTAGGCCGCAGAAGGCTTTCCCGGGCAGCGGTCGTCGACGGTTGCCCGAATGCGCCCTGGCCACCCGTATGCATCTGATATGCGCCGAACGAGTGGCCTTCAACCGCTATTCCCCGGCCGGAAGTGCCGCGTCCGCCGCTGCCTCGGGCCCTTGTTCGAGCAGGACGTGGAATCCGTCCTCGTTCAGGACCGGAACCTTCATCTGCATGGCCTTGTCGTATTTGGAGCCGGGGTTGTCACCCACCACGACGAAGGAGGTCTTCTTGGACACCGATCCGGTCACCTTCGCGCCCCGGGTCTGAAGGGCCTCTTTGGCGCCGTCCCGGGTGTAGTGCTCCAGGGTGCCGGTGACGACGACGGTGAGCCCTGCCAGGGGCCGGGGTCCCTCGTCCTCGCCGGAACCCTCCTCCTCCATACGGACGCCGGCGGCCTTCCACTTGCGCAGGATCTCCTGGTGCCACTCCTCGGCGAACCACTCCTTGAGGGAGGCGGCGATGATGGACCCGACGCCCTCGGTGGCCGCCAGCTCCTCCTCGCTCGCCTGCTCGATGCGGTCGATGGACCGGAACTCGCGGGCCAGCGCCTCGGCGGCGACCGGACCGACGTGACGGATCGACAGACCGGTGAGGACGCGCGCCAGCGGGCGCTGCTTGGCGGCGGCGATGTTCTCCAGCATCGCGAGCGCGTTCTTCTTGGGCTTGCCCTCCTGGTTGGCGAAGACCGTCGCGATCTTCTCCTCGCCGGTCTTGGGGTCCCGCTTGGGCAGACCGCTGTCCTGGTCGAGGACGTAGGCCCGGATGGGCAGCAGCTGCTCGACGGTGAGGTCGAACAGGTCGCCCTCGTCCTTCAGCGGCGGCTCCGCCGGTTCCAGCGGCTTGGTGAGCGCGGTCGCCGCCACATAGCCGAAGTGCTCGATGTCCAGGGCCTTGCGGCCGGCGAGGTAGAACAACCGCTCCCGCAACTGGGCGGGGCAGGTGCGGGCGTTGGGGCAGCGCAGGTCGACGTCGCCCTCCTTCATGGGCCGCAGCGGCGTCCCGCACTCGGGGCACTCGTCCGGCATCACGAACTCGCGCTCGCTGCCGTCGCGCAGGTCGGCCACCGGGCCGAGGATCTCGGGGATGACGTCACCGGCCTTGCGCAGCACCACCGTGTCGCCGATGAGGACGCCCTTGGCCTTGACCACGTCCTGGTTGTGCAGGGTGGCGAACTCGACCTCGGAGCCCGCGACGGTGACCGGCTCCACCTGGGCGTACGGGGTGACCCGCCCCGTACGGCCCACGCCCACGCGGATGTTGACGAGCTTGGTGTTGACCTCCTCCGGCGCGTACTTGTAGGCGATCGCCCAGCGCGGCGCGCGCGAGGTGGCGCCCAGCCGGCCCTGGAGCGGGATCTCGTCCAGCTTGACGACGACCCCGTCGATCTCGTGCTCCACGGAGTGCCGGTTCTCGCCGTAGTACGCGATGAACTCCCGTACGCCGCCGAGGCCGTCGACCACCCGGTTGTGCCGCGAGGTGGGCAGGCCCCAGGACTTCAGCAGGTCGTACGCCTGGGACAGGCGGGTCATGCCCGTGAAGCCCTCCAGCGCGCCGATGCCGTGGACGACCATGTGCAGCGGGCGGGTGGCGGTGACGCGCGGGTCCTTCTGGCGCAGGGAACCGGCCGCCGCGTTGCGCGGGTTGGCGAAGGGCTTGTCGCCGGCCTCGACCAGACGGCGGTTGAGCTCCTCGAACTTCTCCATCGGGAAGTAGACCTCGCCGCGGATCTCCACCAGGGCGGGGACCTTCTCCCCCGTCAGGCGCTCCGAAATCTCGGCGATGGTGCGGACGTTGGGCGTGATGTCCTCACCGGTGCGGCCGTCGCCGCGGGTCGCCGCGCGGGTGAGGCGGCCGTGCTCGTAGGTGAGGTTGACGGCGAGGCCGTCGACCTTCAGCTCGCACAGGAAGTGGTAGGTCTGGTCGCCCAGCTCCTTGGCGATCCGGTCGGCCCAGGCGGCGAGCTCGTCGTCGTTGAAGGTGTTGTCCAGGGACAGCATCCGCTGGCGGTGCTCGACCGCCGTGAACTCCGTCTCGTAGGAGCCGGCGACCTTCTGGGTCGGCGAGTCGGGCGTGCGCAGCTCGGGGTACTCGTCCTCCAGGGCTTCCAGGGAACGCAGCAGCCGGTCGAACTCCGCGTCGCTGATGACGGGGGCGTCCTTCACGTAGTACCGGAAGCGGTGCTCCTCGATCTGCTCAGCGAGCTGCACGTGCTTCTCCCGCGCCTCGGCGGGCACGTTCGTCGTCTCCGCTTGCTTGTCGCCGGCCACCGTGTTGTCCTCCCGTTACTCTGGGTTGTCCGCGAGGGATCTCGCCGCCCGGACGCAGTGGGCGAGCGCCCGGCGCGCGTACTCGGGGGACGCGCCCGCGAGTCCGCACGACGGCGTGATCGTGACCGCCCGGGCGAGCAGCCCCGGATGCAGCCCCAGCCTGCGCCACAGCGTCCTGACCCCCATGACGCTACCTGCCGGGTCTGACAATGGGCCGTCCGTGCCCGGCACGACACCGGCCAGCAGCCGGGTGCCGCCCTCCACCGCCTCGCCGATCGCCTCGTCGTCACGCTCGGTGAGGAGGGAGAGGTCGAAGGAGACGCCCGCGGCGCCCGCCCGGCGCAGCAGGGCGAAGGGGACGTCGGGGGCGCAGGAGTGCACCACGACCGGGCCGCCGCCGTGCGCGCCGACGACGTCGCGCAGCGTGGACTCGACGGCCTGCCGGTCGACGGCACGGTGGGTGCGGTAGCCGCTGGCGGTCTTCACCCGGCCGCGCAGGACGGCGGTGAGGGACGGCTCGTCGAGCTGGAGCACGACCTGTGCCCCGGGGACGCGGCGCCGTACCTCCGCCAGATGCAGGCGCAGCCCCTCGGCGAGGGAGGCGGCCAGGTCGCGGCAGGCGCCGGGGTCGGAGAGGACGGCCTCGCCGTTCCTCAGCTCCAGGGCGGCGGCCAGCGTCCAGGGGCCGACCGCCTGCACCTTCAGCGGTCCCTCGTAGCCCTGGGTGTACTCCTCCAGCGCGTCGAGGTCCTCGCGGAGCCAGGAGCGGGCCCGCTTGGTGTCCCGGCCCGGCCGGTCGCCGAGCCGCCAGCCGCTGGGCTCCACGCGCGCGTACAGCTCGACGAGCATCCCGGCGCTGCGTCCGGTCATGTCGGCGCCGGGCCCGCGGGCGGGCAGCTCGGGCAGGAACGGGAAGTCCTCGAAGGTGCCGGTGACGGTCTTGACGGCCTCGCGCGCGTCCGCGCCCGGCATGGACCCGACGCCGGTGGCGGGACCGAACCTGAACTGGCTGTTTTCGCTCACCCCGGAAGAGTACGTAACCCGGCCCGGGAGGTTCGACGACGGTGGCGCGGGGCGCGGCGGCCGGGCCGCCCCGAGCCTCCCGGCGGGCCGGGCGGCGGGCGGTCCGGTGGCCGGTGCGGAGCCCGCGGGAGGGCTCCGGCGGCGGCCCGGGGAGGCGGCGGAGCCGGTTCCGGGAGAACCCGGCGCCGGTCCCCCGGGCGTTCAGCGGGCGGTACCGGTCACCGTCCCGGGCGCACGGTCAGGTCATTGACCTCCGCGTCCCTCGGCAGGTCCAGGGCCATCAGGATGGCGGTGGCCACCGACTCGGGGTCGATCCACCGGGCGGGGTCGTACTCCTTGCCCTCCTGCTGGTGCACCTTGGCCTGCATGGGGCTGGCGGTGCGGCCCGGGTAGACGGAGGTCACACGGACCCCGTTCCCGTGCTCCTCCTGGCGCAGGGCGTCGGCCAGCGCCTTCAGTCCGTGCTTGGAGGCCGCGTACGCCGCCCACTCGGCGTGCGCGCTGAGCCCGGCTCCGGAGTTGACGAAGACCACGTGGCCCTGGGCGACGCGGAGCTGGGGCAGGAACAGGCGGGTCAGCTCGGCGGGGGCGATCAGGTTGACGTTGAGCTGGCGGTGCCAGCTCTTCGGGGTCAGCTCGCCGACCGGGCCGAGGTCGACCACGCCCGCGATGTGGAGCAGGGAGTCCACGCGGTCCGGCAGCGTCTGGTGCGACAGGGCCCAGGACAGCTTGCCGGGGTCCGCCAGGTCGCCCACCAGGGTCTTGGCGCCGGGGAACCCGGCGGCGAGCTCCTTGGCGCGGGCCGCGTCGCGCGCGTGCAGCACGAGGTCGTCGCCGCGCGCGTGCAGGCGGCGGGCCACGGCCGCGCCGATGCCGGAGCCCGCTCCGGTGATCACATGTGTAGCCATGCCCGCCATGCTCGCATCACCGGCTCACTGGACGCCGAGCGCCTCCTCCAGGTAGGCCAGCGCGCCGACCGGCTCCTCGGCGAAGAACACGAGCTCGGCGAGCGGGCGCGGCAGGAAGCCCTCGTCCTCCATGCGGCGGAACTGCTCCTTGAGCCCGTCGTAGAAGCCCGCGGTGTTCAGCAGCACGACCGGCTTGTCGGTGTGCCCGTGCTTCTTCAGCTCCAGGATCTCGGTCGCCTCGTCCAGCGTGCCGGTGCCGCCCACCATGATCACCACGGCGTCGGCCTTCTCCAGCAGCAGCCGCTTGCGCTCGGCGAGGTCGCGGGCGACCACCATCTCCTCGACGCCCTTGCGCGCCCGGTCCGACAGGAACTCCACCGACACGCCCAGGAGCTGCCCGCCGGCCTCCTCGACGCCGTCGGCGACCACCTTCATCAGCCCGACGTCCGAGCCGCCCCACACCAGGGTGTGCCCGCCTTTGCCCATGAGCTCGGCGAACTCCCTGGCGGGGCGGGTGTAGCGGTCGTCGAGGTCGGCGGCGGAGAGGAAGACGCAGATGTTCATGCCCCCACCGTACGGGCAGGCTCCGGCAGCGCGGTCACCCGGATCTTGGACTGGCGGTGCGGCATCCGCTCCCAGTCGTCCATGAGGCGGGCCGCCAGGCCGTGCCGCGCGGCCAGGTCGACCAGGGTCTGCGTCCGGTAGTAGAAGTCCTCGTGCAGCACCTGGTGCTCCTCCCCCTCCGTGCGGTCGAAGGTGAAGTCGAAGAATCCGCCGGGCGCGAGGACGCGCCCGACGTGGGCGAAGCACTCCTCGATGACGTGCCGGGGCGAGTGGGAGAACACGCTGTGCGCGTGCACGACGTCGAAGTGCCCGTCGGGCAGGAACGAGAAGGTGAGGTCGTCGGCGAGCACCAGATAGGGCAGCTTGGCCTGGAGCCCCTCCCGTACGAGGGTGTCCTGCGCGGCGAGCAGGATGTGCGGCGAGATGTCGATGCCGTAGTAGTGGCCGGTGTCGAGGTGATCGATGAACAGCCGGCCGGCGCGCAGGTTGCCGCAGCCGATCTCCAGCATCCGGTGGTGCGGCCTCAGCCCGTGCCCCACCAGATAGTCGAACTGCATCCGCCCGATGCGCGCCCACTGCTCGCGCGAGGGGTTGTGCCCCACGGCCGCCTCGGCGCTGCGGGCGGTGTCGGAGGCCATCACGGCCCGGTAGTAGCCGATGTGGTCGTGGCGGTAGCGCAGCCGCAGCAGGGCGTCGCGCACGGCCCGCCGGGCGTGAGCGGGGACGCGCCCGGGATGGCCGAGGGCGTAGCGGATCTGATGGGTGAGGCTGCTGCGGTTCCTGGCCGGGTGCGTGGCTCGCATGGGACCTCCTGCGGGCGCACACCGGATCGGCCGGTGTGCGAAGCGGGGAAGAACTCGGCTCCAGAGTGCGCTGCACCGGAGGACTCGGCTACCCAAGGAGGGCGATCGTGACCACAGGACACCGCATCACCGTCGAGCCCAGCGGCCGGCACGTACGCGTCGTGCACGGCGGGCAGGTCCTGGCCGAGAGCGACCGGGCCCTGCTGCTGCGGGAGACGGGCTGTCCCGAGCGCTACTACATCCCGGCCGAGGACGTGCGGCTCGACCAGCTCACCCCGTCCGGTACCAGCACGCACTGCCCGTTCAAGGGCACCGCGTCGTACTGGTCGCTGCCGGACGCCGCCGACGTGGTGTGGGCGTACCCGGCTCCCGAGCCGGAGGTCGCGGAGATCAAGGACCACCTGTGCTTCTACGAGGTGGAAGTGTCGTGAGCGTTTAATCGGGCGCCGTGGGGCAGTCTGCACTGGCATGGAGAAGCAGACTGTTTCACGCGACGGCACACCGCTCGCCTACGAGCGCACCGGGCAGGGGCCCGTGGTGATCCTCGTGAGCGGTGCGTTGTCGACGGGGGCGACGATGGCGCCGCTGGCCGCGGAGTTGTCGGACCGTTTCGGCGTGGTCGTCTACGACCGGCGGGGCCGCGGCGGGAGCGGTGACACGCCGCCGTACGCGGTGGAGCGCGAGGTGGAGGACCTCGCGGCGCTGATCGAGGCGGCGGGCGGCGAGGCGGCCCTGTACGGCGTCTCGTCGGGCGGCGCGCTGGCCCTGCGGGCGGCGGCGAGCGGGCTGCCGGTGCGCCGGGTCGCGGTGTACGAGGTGCCCTACGCCCTGGACGACGCCCGGGCGGACGAGCGCGCGCGGTACACGCGGGAGCTGGACCGGGCGCTGTCGGAGGACCGCCGCGGGGACGCGGTCGAGCTGTTCCTGCGCCACACCGGGCTGGGCGAGGAGGTCATCCGGGGCGCTCGCCAGGCCCCCCTGTGGGCGGGGCTGGAGAGACTCGCGCCGAGCCTGGCGCACGACGACGCCGTCCTCGGTGACGGGCGCCCGCCCCTGTCCCTGCTGGCCTCGGTCTCCGTGCCGGTGCTGGCCCTGGCGGGGGAGGCGAGCCCGGGGTGGTTCCACGAGGCGGCCCGGACGGTCGCGGGGACGGTCCGGGAGGGCTCCTACCGCTCGCTGGAGCGTCAGACCCACATGGTGGAGCCGGGGGTGCTGGCACCGGTGCTGGCGGAGTTCCTGGCCGGCTGACCGCTCCCCCGGCGGCCGGCCCGACGGCGCACGCGCGGGGCGCTCGGTGGCACGCCCCGCCGGACCCGGCGGGGACCGTGCCGGTTCAGGCCGCGCCGGCCGTGGCCCGCTGCGTGGCCGCGATCGTCGCCGACCCCACCACGCGCGTGCCGTCGTACAGGACGATCGCCTGGCCGGGCGCCACGCCGCGCACCGGCTCGGTGAAGCGCACGCGCAGCTCGCCGTCGACGGTCTCGGCGGTCACCTCGGTCTCGTCGCCGTGGGCGCGCAGCTGGGCCGTGTAGGTGCCGGGGCCGGTGGGCGCCGAGCCGCACCAGCGCGGCTTGATCGCGGTCAGGGCGGTGACGTCCAGGGCGGCCGCCGGGCCGACCGTGACCGTGTTGGTCACCGGGGAGATGTCGAGGACGTAGCGGGGCTTGCCGTCGGGGGCGGGCGTGCCGATCCGCAGGCCCTTGCGCTGGCCGATGGTGAAGCCGTACGCGCCCTCGTGGGTGCCGAGCCGGTTGCCCGCCTCGTCGACGATGTCGCCCTCGGCCTTGCCCAGCCGCCTGGCCAGGAAGCCCTGGGTGTCGCCGTCGGCGATGAAGCAGATGTCGTGGGAGTCGGGCTTCTTGGCCACCGCCAGGCCCCGCCGCTCGGCCTCCGCGCGGATCTCCTCCTTGGTGGTGACCGTGTCGCCGAGGGGGAACATCGCGTGCGCGAGCTGCCGGTCGTCCAGCACGCCCAGCACATAGGACTGGTCCTTGGCCAGGTCGGAGGCGCGGTGCAGCTCGCGGGTGCCGTCCTCGTTCACGATCACCTTGGCGTAGTGGCCGGTGCAGACGGCGTCGAAGCCCAGGGCGAGGGCCTTGTCCAGCAGCGCGGCGAACTTGATCTTCTCGTTGCAGCGCAGGCACGGGTTCGGGGTGCGCCCGGCCTCGTACTCGGCGACGAAGTCCTCGACGACGTCCTCGCGGAAGCGGTCGGCGAGGTCCCACACGTAGAACGGGATGCCGATGACGTCCGCGGCACGGCGGGCGTCGCGCGAGTCCTCGACGGTGCAGCAGCCCCGCGCGCCGGTGCGGAACGACTGCGGGTTCGCGGAGAGCGCGAGGTGGACGCCGGTCACGTCGTGGCCCGCCTCGGCCGCGCGGGCGGCGGCGACGGCGGAGTCGACGCCGCCGGACATGGCGGCCAGGACACGGAGGGGGCGGGTGCGCTGCGGGGTGTCAGTCATAACCCCTCCAGGGTACGGGGCGCGGGAACCGCGGCGGCCGAGTACGCGTTCACGCACACATGGGCGCGAGACAGGCATCGAGGGACGGGGACCGGCGCATCGGGCGGCGGGCTCTGCTGGTCGGCGGGGCGGTGGCGGCCGCGGGCACGGCGGTGCTGGCGCGGGACGAGCTGGGCCGTCTGTGGTGGCGGGCGCCCGGTGTCGTCAAGCCGCGCAAGGAGGGCGAGGTGGACTACGCCGGCGCCCGCTGGGTGGCGGCGTCGGACGCCAACTGGCGGCGCGCGGACCGGCCCGACGACTACGGCATAGACATGGTGGTCGTCCATGTCACCCAGGGCAGCTTCGCCGGCGCGGTGCGGGCCTTCCAGAACCCGGCGCACCAGGCGGCCACGCACTACATCGTCGGCCAGGACGGCCGGGTCACGCAGATGATCCGCGAGCTGGACGTGGCGTACCACGCGGGCAACCGCGCCTACAACGAGCGCAGCATCGGCATCGAGCACGAGGGGTTCGTGGACCGGCCGGAGGACTTCACGGACGCGATGTACACCGCCTCGGCGCGGCTGACGGCGGGGATCTGCGCGCGGTACGGCATCCCGGTGGACCGCGAGCACATCATCGGGCATGTGGAGGTGCCGGGCACCGACCACACCGATCCGGGCCCGCACTGGGACTGGGACCGGTATCTGCGGCTGGTGCGGCGCGCGGCTACGGCACACGCCTGAGCGGTGGGCGGGCCTCCGGGGGCGGCTCCTCAGCGCCCCTCAGCGGCCCCTCGGGTCAGCCGGCTCCCTCAGCTCAGTCCCGCCGCCCGGGCCCGCTCCACCGCCGGGCCGATGGCCTGGGCGACCGCGTCGACGTCGGCCTTGGTGGAGGTGTGGCCGAGGGAGAAGCGGAGGGTGCCGCGGGCCAGGTCGGGGTCGGTGCCGGTGGCCAGCAGGACATGGCTGGGCTGGGCGACGCCCGCGGTGCAGGCGGAGCCGGTGGAGCACTCGATGCCCTGGGCGTCGAGCAGGAGCAGCAGCGAGTCGCCCTCGCAGCCGGGGAAGGTGAAGTGGGCGTTGGCGGGCAGGCGGCCCTCGGGGGACGGGTCCCCGCCGAGGATCGCGTCCGGGACGGCGGCGCGGACCGCGGCGATCAGGTCGTCGCGCAGGGCGCCGATCTCGCGGGTGAACCAGGCGCGCCGCTCGACGGCGAGACGGCCGGCGACCGCGAAGGAGGCGATGGCCGGTACGTCCAGGGTGCCCGAGCGGACGTGGCGCTCCTGGCCGCCGCCGTGCAGGACGGGGACGGGGCTGTACTCGCGGCCGAGGACCAGCGCGCCGATCCCGTACGGCCCGCCGATCTTGTGGCCGGACACGGTCATCGCGGTGAGCCCGGAGGCGGTGAAGTCGACCGGGAGCTGACCCACGGCCTGGACGGCGTCGGCGTGCAGCGGAACGTCGAATTCCCGCGCGACGTCCGCCAGTTCCCGGACCGGCATGACCGTGCCGATCTCGTTGTTCGCCCACATGACGGTGGCCAGGGCGACGTCGTCGGGGTCGCGGGCGATGGCTTCGCGCAGGGCCTCGGGGTGGACGCGGCCGTGGCCGTCGACGGGCAGGTACTCGACCGTGGCGCCCTCGTGCTCGGCGAGCCAGTGGACGGCGTCCAGGACGGCGTGGTGCTCGACGGGGCCGGCCAGGACGCGGGTGCGGGCCGGGTCGGCGGCGCGCCGGGCCCAGTACAGGCCCTTGACGGCGAGGTTGTCCGCCTCGGTGCCGCCGGAGGTGAAGACGATCTCGCTGGGGCGGGCGCCGAGGGCTTCGGCGAGGGTTTCCCGGGCCTCCTCGACCGTGCGGCGGGCCCGGCGGCCGGATGCGTGGAGGGAGGAGGCGTTGCCGGTGACGCTCAGGTGCGCGGCGAGTGCCTCGACTGCCTCGGGAAGCATCGGGGTGGTCGCGGCGTGGTCGAGGTAAGCCATGGTGAGGCCGATTCTACGGGGCGTTCCCGGCGGGCCTCAGGTCACGGTTGGGCAAGGACCCGGGCCGGGAGCGTGCGCGGTCCGGGCGGCGGTGCGGGCCGGGTCCGGGCGGCGGTGCGGGCCGGGTCCGGGCGGCGGTGCGGGCCGGGTCCGGGCGGCGGTGCGGGCCGGGTCCGGGCGGCGGTGCGGGCCGCGGTGCCCCGGCGCGGCCGGACGCTCAGGGGGCCGTCCGGTCAGAAGCTCCACGAGAGCGTCTGGTCCGCCCGCATGAACGCGATCAGGACGAGCAGGTCCGCGACGCCCAGGCCCAGGCCCAGGGCGGCCCGGCCGCGGCGGGCGGTGCCCCGCCACAGGGCCGCGGCGGCCAGGGCGATGGCGACGGGCCCGAGGATCACGTTGAGGACGAGCAGGCCGAGCAGGCCCAGGACGAAGGACGCGACGGCCATGCCGTCGGCGTCGCGCAGACCGGTGGAGCGGCGGGCCGGTGCGGTGAAGCGCATGGTGGTCGGCTCCCGTCGGGTGGAGGGCGGTCGTGCCGGGCGAGGCCGCCGGCGGGCGGCGGCGTCAGCGGGCGGGTGTGCCGCGGCGGCGTCCGTGCCGCTCACGGACGGCGAAGACGGCGAGCCAGACGGCGATGACGACGCCCGCGGCGACGGAGAAGGGGAGCGGCGCGTGGGCCACGGTGCCCAGCACCACGCCGAGGAGCAGGAGCGCCGCGACGAGGAACAGCATGATCGGGACCCCCAAGTTCGGTGAACGACTGTGGCTACACTTGTTCACTGACTTCCCAGCCTAGCGTTCCTGATGGCTTCTCAATTCCAGAGAACAGTTGTTAACTGCATGGCATGAGTCACACCCTCGGCATCCGGCAGGCCCAGAAGCAGAAGACCCGGCGGGCGCTCCTGGACGCGGCGCTCGGGCTGCTGGAGGAGCAGAGCCTGAGCAGCCTGGGCCTGCGCGAGGTCACGCGCGCCGTGGGCGTCGCGCCGACCGCGTTCTACCGCCACTTCCACTCCACGGCGGACCTCGGGGTGGCGCTGGTCGAGGAGGCGCTGGGCAGCCTGCACCCGGTGATCCGCACCATGGTGTCGACGACGGGTGACGGCGAGGAACGCATCGCCCGCGCGGTCGAGTTGGTCGCCGGCCATGTACGCGCCTGTCCCGCCCACGTCCGTTTCATCGCGCGGGAGCGGCATGGCGGGGTGCGGCCGGTGCGTGAGGCCATCCGGTCCCAACTGGCCCGCTTCACCGAGGAGGTGAGGGCGGGGCTGGCGCAGGACCCGGTGTCGGCGGGCTGGGACGACGACGATCTGCTGATGCTCGCGGGGCTCTACGTCGACCAGATGCTGATGGCGGCGTCCCTCTTCCTGGAGACCCTGGACGCCTCCGAGGAGGAGCGGGCGCGCGTCACCCGGGTCGCGGCCCGCCAACTGCGCCTGATCGGCATCGGCCGCCGCCACTGGCTGGACTGATCGGCTCTGATCGGCCCTGGCCACCGGGCCCGGCGCGGGCGGCCGGGCCCGGGTGCGGGTCAGCCGAGCCTGGCGCGGGCCAGCTGGCGGGACTGCGCCACCAGCCGGTCGGCGCTGTCCCACACCTCGGCGTCCTCCTCCAGGAAGCCGCCGGCGAGATTGCGGGTGGTGACCGAGACCCGGAGCGGCCCCGGGGCCGGACGGCACCGCACGTGCACGGTCAGCTCCACCGTGGGCACCCAGCCGCTCAGCCCCAGCTCGAAGGCGGTCGGGGGCAGGGCGTCCACCGCCAGGAGCAGCGCGAGGGGGTCGGCGTCCCGGCCGTCGGCCAGCCCGAACCAGGCCCGCATCTCGCCCTTGCCCGAGGGCTGCCCGAGCGCCCAGCCCAGCGTGGCCGGGTCCAGCTTGAGCATCAGCCGGTCGGCGATGGCGTTGCTGCCGGGGACGGGGGCGGCGGCGGGAGCGTCGTCGGGGCCGAAGCACCGCTCGATCGGCGGGATGGCGGGCGGCTTGGCGGCCGTCCGCACGTCGTCGGGCAGCGCGTCCAGGTCGCCGTAGGAGGCCAGGACGCGGATGCGCTCGACCTCCCGCCCCTCGTCGTCGTACTGGAAGAGCGACGCCTGCCCGGTGGACAGGGTCCGGCCGGTGCGCACGACCTCGGTGCGGACGACTGCGGGACCCGGCCGGGAGGGGGTCAGGTAGTGGGCCGAGACGGTGAACGGATCCGGGTGCGGCAGGGCGTCCCCGAGCGCGCGGCCCAGGACGGCCAGCAGATAACCGCCGTTGACGGCGTTGATGATCGTCCAGCCGGCCGAGAGGCCGATGTCGTAGACCCCGGGTTCGCGCCGGGTGACGGCGGTGTCGCGGTCGAACTCGCTGTCGCCGATCCTGGCCCGCGCGGCCGGCGCGGAGGCTGCTTCTGACATGGCTGAACGGTACAACAGCAAACTACTAAGCGGTAGCTTTCAGGCCAGGGCCACGACCGCACGGCCCGCCCTATTCCTCCCGCGCCGCCGACCGCCGGTTCCACGCCCGCGGGGCCCGCCAGTGGAACCGCATGGCGAGCAGACGCAGGACGAAGGCGGTGACCACCGCCAGACCGCTGGTCAGCGGGGTGAGCGCGTCGTAGCGGATGCACAGCGCGACCATGGCGGCGCCGACGATCGCCGGGACGGCGTACAGGTCGCGGTCCCAGCGCAGCAGCGACGGCACCTCGTTGGCGAGCACGTCGCGCAGGACGCCGCCGCCCACCGCGGTCGCCAGGCCCAGGCAGGCGGAGGCGGTCAGGCCCAGTCCGTACTCGTACGCCTTGGTCGTCCCGGCCACGCAGAACAGGCCGAGGCCCGCCGCGTCGAAGACGTTGACCCCGGCCTGGATGCGCTCCACGTGCGGGTGGAGGAAGAAGACCAGGGTCGCGGCGAGCAGCGGGGTGACGAAGTACCCGAGGTCCGTGAAGGCCGCCGGCGGTACGGCACCGATGATCAGGTCCCGGAACAACCCGCCGCCGAGCGCGGTGACCTCGGCGAGGACGGCGATGCCGAACACGTCGAAGTTCTTGCGGACGGCCAGCAGCGCGCCGGAGATCGCGAAGACGAAGATGCCGATCAGGTCGAGCGTGTGCTGGACGGACGGGCTGAAGAGTTGCTGGAGCACCCTGCCATTCTCACCTGCCGACGGACCCCCGCCTTGCAAACGAAGGCGGGGGCTCGCTGAGCGGTCGGAGCGTCCCTGTCAGGTACCCGTGGACTTCTTGCCGGGCTCCTCGGCGGGGGTCCCCTGCGAGTCCGGCGCCTCGGAGGCCGTCGCCCCGGGGTCCGCCGCCCCGGTCTCCGCGGCGGCCCGCACCTCCGCGGCCACCGCCGCCGACGTCGCCGCCGACTGGGCCAGCGCCTCCTGAGACACCAGCTCCGCCGCCTCCTTGGCGGCCGACAGCAGGACCGTGTCCTGCGGGGCCTGGTCCGCGAAGTTCTCCGGGTGGTGGCAGGCCACCCGCTGGCCGGGCCGCAGCTCCGCCAGCGGCGGCTCGGTGGTCTTGCAGATCTCCGTCGCCTTCCAGCACCGGGTGTGGAAGCGGCAGCCGCTCGGCGGGGAGATCGGCGAGGGGACGTCGCCCTTGAGCAGGATCCGCTCGCTCTTGGCCGACCTGCGCGCCGGGTCCGGGATCGGCACCGCCGAGAGCAGGGCCTTGGTGTACGGGTGCATCGGCGCCTTGTAGAGCTGGTCGCGGTCGGCCAGCTCCACGATCTTGCCGAGGTACATCACCGCGATCCGGTCCGACACGTGCCGGACGACCGACAGGTCGTGCGCGATGATCACGTACGTCAGGCCGAGCTCCTCCTGGAGGTCGTCCAGCAGGTTCACCACCTGTGCCTGGATCGACACGTCCAGCGCGGAGACCGGCTCGTCGGCCACGACGAGCTTGGGGTTGAGCGCGAGCGCGCGGGCGATGCCGATGCGCTGGCGCTGGCCGCCGGAGAACTCGTGCGGGTAGCGGTTGTAGTGCTCGGGGTTGAGCCCGACCACCGACAGCAGCCGCTGCACCTCCTTCTTGATCCCGCCCTCGGGCTCGACGCCCTGGAGCCGGAAGGGGGCGCCGATGATCGTGCCGATGGTGTGGCGCGGGTTCAGCGACGAGTACGGGTCCTGGAAGATCATCTGCACATCGCGGCGCAGCGGGCGCATCCCGCTCACGCCGAGGTGGGTGATGTCCTTGCCCTCGAACTCGACGGTGCCGCCGGTCGGCTCCAGCAGCCGGGTGATCAGCCGGCCCATGGTCGACTTGCCGCAGCCGGACTCGCCGACGACGCCCAGGGTCTCGCCGGCCCGGACCTCGAAGTCGATGCCGTCGACCGCGTGCACCGCCCCGACCTGCCGCTGGAGCAGGCCCTTCTTGATCGGGAAGTGCTTCTGGAGCCCGGTCACCTTCAGCAGGATGTCGCCGTCGCCGCGCACACCCTCGCGTCGTGCGCCGTCACTTGGTGCGGGGATGGCCACTGCTTCGTCCTTGGCGTTCTCGCTCACAGCTTCGGCGCAATCTCTTCGGTCCAGATACGCTCCCGCTGCTCCTTGGTCATGTGGCAGGCGGCCCAGTGCCGGCTGCCGACCTCGGCCAGCTCCGGCCGGACCGTGCGGGTGACGTTGTCCTTGGGCACGTCCGCGTACGGGCAGCGCGGGTTGAAGGCGCAGCCGGAGGGGACGTTGATGAGGGAGGGCGGGGAGCCCTTGACCGGGATGAGGCGTTCCTGCTGGTCGCGGTCGAGCCGGGGCATCGAGCCGAGCAGGCCCCAGGTGTAGGGGTGGCGCGGCTCGTAGAACACCTTGTCGGCCGGGCCGCGCTCGACGCAGCGGCCGCCGTACATCACCAGGATGTCGTCGGCGAGCTCGGCGACGACGCCCAGGTCGTGGGTGATGACGATGACCGCGGAGCCGAACTCCTTCTGGAGATCCCGGATGAGGTCGAGGATCTGCGCCTGGACGGTCACGTCCAGGGCGGTGGTCGGCTCGTCCGCGATGAGCAGCTCGGGGTTGTTGACCAGTGACATCGCGATCATCGCGCGCTGGCGCATACCGCCGGAGAACTCGTGCGGGTAGTTGTCGACGCGCTTGTCCGGCTGCGGGATGCCCACCCGGTCGAGCATCTCGACCGCGCGGCGCTTGGCGGTCTTCTTGTCGACGTCGTGGTGGATGCGGTACGCCTCCACGATCTGCTGGCCGATCGTGTAGTACGGGTGCAGCGCGGACAGCGGGTCCTGGAAGATCATCGCCATCTCGCGGCCGCGCAGCTTGCGGACGTGGTCCGGGTCGGCGGACAGCAGCTCGGTGCCGTCCAGCCAGATCTCGCCGGAGATCCGCGCCTTGCGCTTGCCGTACTGGCCGGCGGTGTGCAGGCCCATGATGCCGAGCGAGGTCACCGACTTGCCGGAGCCCGACTCGCCCACGATGCCGAGCGTCTTGCCCCGCTCCAGCTGGAAGCTGAGCCCGTCGACGGACTTGACCAGGCCGTCGTCGGTCGGGAAGTGCACCTTCAGATCGCGCACTTCCAGGAAGGCGGTGGGGGCGGGGGACGCCACGGTGGGCTCGCCCACGGCCGCTCCGGTCTTGCTGAGTTCGGTCATGAGAGCCTCACTCGGGGGTCGATCACGGCGTACAGGACGTCCACCACGAGGTTGGCGATGAGCACCGCGAGAGAAGTGATCAGGGTGACGCCCAGGATGACGGGCAGGTCCTGGTTCTTGATCGCGTTGAGGACCGCCTGGCCGAGGCCGGGCAGGCTGAACGTGGTCTCGGTCAGGATCGCACCGCCGATGAGCGCGCCCAGGTCCATGCCGAGCATGGTGAGGATGGGCGTCATCGTCGAGCGCATGGCGTGCTTGCGGATGACCACCGGCTCCCGCAGGCCCTTGGCGCGGGCGGTGCGGATGTAGTCCTCACCGAGGATCTCCAGCATGGTGGCGCGGGTGATGCGGGCGTACATCGCCGCGTAGAGGAAGGCGAGGGTGATCCAGGGCAGGATCATGCCGCCGAGCCAGCCGGTGAAGCTGTCCCCCAGCGGTACGTACTGCGCGTCGAGCCAGCCCAGCCCGTAGGAGAAGACCGCCAGGCTGAGCAGACCGGTGAAGTAGATGGGCAGGGAGACACCCGCGAGGGCGACGATCATCGCGCCCCGGTCCCAGAGGCTGCCCCGCTTCAGAGCGGAGAGCACACCCGCGGCCAGGCCGAAGACCAGCCACAGCACGGCCGCGCCGAGCGCCAGCCCCAGGGTCACCGGGAAGCGGTCGGTCAGCACCGGCCAGATGGCCTGTTCGCTGCGGAAGGAGTAGCCGAAGCACGGCGCGGAGCAGTGCGTGACGTCGCCGCCGGCCGCGTAGGTGCGGCCCGCGAAGATGCCCTTGAAGAACTCCCAGACCTGGACGTAGACCGGTTCGCCCAGCCCCAGCTTCACCCGCACGGCCTCGACGGCGGCGGGGTCGGCCTGCTTGCCCACGAAGCTCAGGGCGACGTCGACGCCCGCCCATTTGGGAATGAGGAAGAAGATGCTGAAGACCACCATGATGATGACCACGAGCATCACTACGGCGGCGAACAACCGCCTGATGAGGTAAGCGAGCACAGCTAACGGCCCGCCGCGGACCGCGGGCCCCGGAGGTCTTCCGGGGCCCGCGGTCACGCCGCGCCGGCCTTCACCTGCCTTTCGTGCCGTACGGCGGGTGTGCCGGTTACTTCGCGGACTTCAGACCGAGGTTGACGAAGTCGTACTGACCGCTGTACGCGTCGGTGGTGTAGACGTTCGCCAACCGGTCCGAGCGCCAGTTGATGAACCGCTCGAAGACGAAGGGCAGGTAGTACGCGCCCTCCATCACCTTGTGGTTGATCTCCGTGGCGATCTTCGTCTTGCCCGCCTCATCCAGCGTGTTGACGTAATCCTCGAAGAGGCCGTCGATCGCCTTGTCCTTGATGAGCGCGTAGTTGTTGTTGGCGCTCTCCAGGATGGCCTTGCTGTGCCACAGCGGCCAGCCGAAGCCCTGGACGGACGGGAAGTCAGGGCCCCAGCCCATGATGATGACGCCGTAGCCCTTCTTCTTCACGTTCGAAGGGCTGCCGACGACGCTGGAGTTCTGCGCGCCGTCGTACTGGTCGATCTCGACGTCGATGCCGACCTTCTTCAGCGACGCCTGGAGCGATTCGGCCGTGGCCACCTCGACCGGCTTGTTGTTGCGGACCGCGATGGTGGTCTTGAACCCGTCGGGCTTGCCGCAGGCCTTCAGCTCCTCCTTGGCCTTGGCGACGTTGCCGTTCTTGTTGGCGCCGGCCATCTCGTACGGGTCGTACTTCTGGCCCTCGGCGCCGGGGACGGACGGCGGCAGCATGTTGGTGCCGATCGCGCCGCCGGCGACGGGGCCGCCGCGCGCGGTCTGGAGGGAGACGTGGTCGGCGCCGTAGAGAACCGCCTTGCGGCAGTGGATGTTGTCGAACGGCTTCACGTTCTGCGCGAGGACCGCGTACCGGATGTAGCCGGAGATCGGGTTGTCCAGGTTCTCCTTGTGCTGCTTCAGGGCGGTGGTGCGGCCCTGGGGCGACATGCCGGTCTGCATGATGTCCAGGTCGTAGTCGCCCGCGATGAGCCGGGCGTCCATGTCGTTGGCGTTGGAGAAGAACTTGACCGTGATCTTGTCCGGGTACGCCTTGCGGACCGGGTCCGAGGACTGCTTCCACTCGGTGTTGCGGACCAGCGTGAGGTCCTTGCCCGGGTTGTAGGACTGGAACTTGTACGGGCCCGAGGAGAACGGGCGCAGCCCGTACTTGGACTTGGTGTCCTTGTCCTGGCGGACCGGGGAGGCGGAGGTCAGCGCCAGCATCTCCTCGAAGTCCGAGTTGGGCCTCGGCAGCTTGAAGACGATGGTCTTGTCGTCCGGCGTCTCGATGGCCTTCAGGCCGAGCTTGTCCTTGGACTTGTCCTTGTACGGACCGGAGTACTCGCCCTCGGGGTCCAGCACGTCCTTCAGGTACGTCGGACCGCCGGAGAGCACGTCCTGCGCCCAGACCCGCTCGATGCCGTACTTGATGTCCTTGGAGGTGATCGGCTGGCCGTCCTCCCAGGTGATGCCGTCGCGCAGCGTGTAGGTGTAGGTCTTGCCGTCGTCACTGATCTTGGCGAGACCGGTGGCGAGGTCCGGGGTCAGCTCGGCGCCGGCCTTGCCCGGCTCCGTCTTGTTCGTGACGAGCTGGCGGCTGTAGTAGCGCGCGAAGTTCCACATGAAGCCGTAGTAACCGCGCGTGGTGTCCCACGAGTCGGCGTCCTGGGCGCCCGCGAACTTCAGGGTGCCGCCCTTCTTGGCCAGCGAGGCCTGGGCGACCTTGTTGTTCGCGGCGTCGAAGCCGGCCGCGCCGTTCTTCGAACCGCCGCTGTCGCCGTCGCCGCCGCCGCACGCCGCCGTGGTCAGCAGCGCGGCGACCACGGCGGCAGCGGCCATGGCCTGCTTGCGCCGCCCTGAGGTGCGTTGGGTAGTCACGATCTCGGATCCTCCGGATTAGATGAGAGACCCCGTGCGCGGTGCCACGGGTCGCTTGCGGTACGGCGGTTCAGCGGGAGCCCTTCGGGTCCAGCGCGTCGCGCACGCCGTCGCCGAAGAGGTTGAAGGCAAGAACGGTGACGAAGATCGCCACACCCGGGATCACCATGTACAGGGGATCCGAGTCGTAGTAGTCGATCGCGCTCGAAAGCATCTGCCCCCAGGAGGCCGTGGGCGGCTTGACGCCCACGCCCAGGAAGCTGAGTGCCGCCTCGGTGAGGATGTTGGTGGGGATCATCATGGTCGTGTACACGATGATGGGCGCGACCAGGTTGGGCAGCAGCTCCTTGAACAGGATGTAGAACCGCCCCGCGCCCAGCGACCGGGCCGCCTCCACGTACTCGCGCTCTCGCATCGAAATGGTCTGGCCGCGTACCACGCGCCCGATGTACGGCCAGCCGAAGAACCCGATGACCAGGATCATCACGAACACGCGCACGCCCGTGCCGGTGAGCCCCAGCATCTGGTTCGGCATGACGGAGACCAGCGCGATGATGAACAGCAGCTGGGGGAAGGCGAGCAGGCCGTCCATGACCCGGCTGATGAGGGAGTCCACCCAGCCGCCGAAGAAGCCCGCCAGGATGCCCAGGACGGTGCCGAGGACCACCGCGACGACCGCCGACAGGAAGCCGACGAGCAGCGAGATCCGGGCGCCGTAGACGATCCGGGCGAAGATGTCACGGCCGTTGACCGGCTCGACGCCCAGCAGATGCTCGCCGCTGATGCCTCCGAAGGATCCGATGGGCGTGCCGAACAGCGGGTCGATCAGATCCTCGTGGTGCGTCTCGGGGTCCTGCCCGACCAGACTCGTGATCACCGGTGCGAGCAGCGCGACCACGACGAGGAAGAGGACCACGATGCCGCCCGCGAGGGCGAGCTTGTCCCGCTTCAGGCGCTCCCAGGCGATCCGCCCCAGGGAGCGGCCCTGGACGGCCTTCGCCTCGGCGCCGGCTGCCGCCGCTTCCTCAGCCGCACTCGGGGCCGCTTCCGCGGTCGGCTCGTGCAATGGTGCCGTCATCTGGCAGGGACCCCTCTCAACCGGCGGTAGCCGGCCCGCACTTGCCGCTGTAGCGGCGTGGTCAGTCCGTCGTACACAGGGGCGAACGCCCCTTGGTGCGGGAGTCTTCAACGCTTAGGCGATCAGTTGCCAGCCTTGGCGGGGAAAGGATGCGCAACCGTGATGCTGTCAGAGGGCTTCCGTTATCCGGACGGCGGGTAGCGGGGGCCGGACGCGGGTGAATCGGGGCATCGGGGGTAGACCGGCGTCTTCCGCCCGCCTCTACGCGCGAAGATCCACCCCGTGGCGCGCGCGGCGGGCCGTTCATGGAACGGTCGCCGCTCCGGCGGCGGCCGGTCGGGGGTGGGTCCCGGCTCCGGGCGGTCGGGGGTGGATCCCGGCTCCGGGCGGTCGGGGGTGGATCCCGGCTCCGGGCGGTCCAGAAGCGGCCGGGCGTCAATCGGAAGCGGCCGGGTCCGCACGGGAGCTCCCGGGGGCTGCCCGGAGGCGGCCGGGTCCGCACGGGAGCGTGCCGAAGGCCGCCGGAAGCGGCCGGGTCTGTCCGGGAGGGGCCGAGCGTACGGGAGCCACCGGGTCCGCACGGGAGCGGCCGGTCTCCGCGAGAGCCTCTGCCGCCGTCTCCGGAAGCGGACCGGGCGGGGCCCGGCCCTGCTCAGGAGCCGCCGGGGCCGGTCAGGGGCGGCCGGGGGCCGGCGGGTAGCCGTAGCCGGCGGCCGGGGCCTGGGCGGGGGCCACATGGGCCTCCCGGTCGTAGAAGGGGCGGGCGTTGGCGCGCAGCCACAGCGCCACCGGGTCGTGCGCGTCGGACATCGCCACGGTCGACACCGGGAGTCCGTCCGGGACCGCGCCGATCGACTGCCGCATCATCGCCCGCACCGAGTCCACGGCGGCCGGGGAGGCGTCGTACACGTCGAGGCCGATGGCGAGGTACGGCGCCCCGAGCGCCGGCTGCACCCAGGCGCGGCGCAGCGAGCGGATCGCCGGGGTGCGGTGGGCGTTCTGCGCGAGCAGCGCGTAGAACTGCGGGAGTTCGATGGCCGGTTCGGACAGGCGCAGCGGTCCGGCGGGCTGCCGCTCCAGGCCGATGGCGATCCGGCGCAGGTCCAGCCAGGGGATGCCGACGCCGCCGCCGGGGGCGTGCGGATTGAGCCAGAGTCCGTAGTGGTCGGGGTAGAGGGCGCGGGCCACCTCCAGGCCGTCGACCACCTCGTAGGAGCGGTTCCAGCCGCTGGCCGAGAGTTCCTGGGCGGAGGTGACGCAGGGCGCGTAGCCGTAGCCGTCGACCTGCATGCCCGCGTACTGGGCGTCCGCCGCGCCGGCCTGACCGTGCCACAGCAGCATCCATACCTGGCCGGAGCCGGGGGTGGCGAGGGCGCGCAGCAGCGCCTCGTAGGCGTCGTAGCGCCCGGGCGTCACCTGGCGCAGCATGTGCTCGACCTGGCCGGCCGCGGCCGTGCCGCTCGCGCTCACTCTTCTACCGCCCCTTCGTGCAACACCCTCGACCGCGCTATGAAACCAGGTTATGCGGTCCCGGGGGAGGACCGTTCAGCGTGCGGCGCCGTCGGTCCGGCCGCTCACCGTCCCCTCTGGTAGAAGGGCTGGACCTTCTCCCGCATCCAGTCGCACACGGGGTCCTGGGCTGCCTCCAGCAGGACCAGGTTGACCGGCCACGTCACCGGCACCTTGCCCAGGGCCCGGCCGAGGGCGTCGAGCGGGACCGCGCGCGCGTCGCCCTCCCAGTGGGTCAGCTCGACGCCGACGAACATCACCGGATCGGCGGTCTCGACGGCGGCCAGGCAGCGGCGGGCGGTGCGGACGACGCCGGTGGCGTCGAACTCGCCGGAGGCCGCGGTGAGGAAGTCGACCGGGTCGTCCTGCCAGTCGGGTTCGAAGAGGCGGACCCGGCCGCCGCTCGCGGCCCCGTCCAGCGGGGTCCGCCCGGCCCGGCACAACTCGGCCACGGCGGGCGGCGGCAGCGGGACGCCGACCACGCCGCCGGGGTTGACGGCGATGCCCACCTGCGGCGGCAGCCCGCGGGCGAACTCCACGGCGGGGGCGATGGTGTACGACATGTGCGCGCCGGCGACCTGGCGGAACTGCTCCTCGGAGCTGAAGACCGGGACGTACGCCTGGCCCTCGATCTCCAGCGCGGGCAGGTCCAGGGGACCGCTGTGCGGGCCGCCGCCGTTCGGCAGCGGCACCCACAGGAAGCTGCGGCCCAGCACCTCGACGATCCGCCCATTCGCCGACGGGCCGGCGCCGAGCGCGGCCGACAGCACCTCCTCCAGCTCGTTGCCGGGCCATCCGCCGTGCGAATGGGGGTGCGCCTGCGCCGGGAAGTCCGCGGAGAAACCCGCCGGGAAGTCCATCTGCCTACCGCCTGGTCCGAAGCCACTGCTGTGGCTGAAAAGGCTAACCCGTCCGGCCGTACGGGCAGCGGGGGCGGCCGGAGACCCGCCGGGCCGGACGGCGTGCCGGGCCTCCGGCGCGCTCAGCCCGTGAAGCCGATCCGGCGCAGCGCGTCGGCCGCGGCCCGGTCCAGCAGCACCGCCGAGGCGCAGCCGAGGGGCAGGTCGCCCCGCAGCGCGGCGCGCCGCAGGCGGGCGGTGGCCGCGCGGTGGCGGCGGAAGGCGTAGCGGGAGACCCCGCGGCCGCGGTCGCGCTGCCCGGCCAGCGCCTCGTCGGGACCGACGTCGAGCAGCAGCACGTGCAGGGTGCCGCCCCGGCGCCGGGCCTCGCGGGCCAGCCAGGCGCGCACCCACGACTGGGTGCCGCAGTCGTGCACGACCACTCCCTCGCCGGAACGCAGCGCGCGGCGCAGCCCGGCGTAGTGGGCGAGGCGGACCAGGGGGCGGTAGACGGCGTAGGGCAGGAAGCGGGGCATGCGTCGGTCCCAGCGGTCGCGGGTGTCCTGGGAGTCCACCCGCCGGCCGCGCACGGTGCGGCGCATCAGCGTGGACTTGCCGCTGCCGGGCAGGCCGGTGACCACGACGAGGTCGCGGGGCCCGAAGAGAAGCGCGTGCGGGCTGCGGCCCGCCCGGTCGCGCAGGTCACGGACGACCGGCGCGGGCAGCGGGCCGCACGCCTCCGGGGCCGGGGTGGAGGGTTGCCCGGGCAGCGCGAGGCCCGAGGTCGTGGCGTACGCCGTGGTCCTGTTCACCGTGATCGTCTCCCCTGGGGCGGTTCACGAGTTCCCTCCCCCTCGAGTGTAAAGAGAAGGTAATCAGCGGTCCTCGCGTTTTCGTGCGCGTAGTGCCACGGACCGGTTACAGATGGCGGCCTGCCGCGATCGGGCGAGGCGTGCGATGATGAGCGCGCCAACTGCATACCGGCCGTTTGAATCCGCGCGGGAGAGTTCCCAGCCTCGGGCTGGGGCGCCGAAGGAGCAAGTCCCTCCCTTGAATCTCTCAGGCCCCGTTACCGCGCGGGCGAGGCACATCTGAAAAGCGGGCCGCCGCCGTGCGGTGGTCCCACCCAAGGTGCAAGCCAGGGCCACGTGTGTGGTCATGGCGAACCTCTCAGGTTCCGATGACAGATGGGGAGGAATGACCTCGCCTGTCGTGTACTTGGGAGACGACCGACCGATGAGCAGTACCGAATCCTCTGTGTCCCCGCTGCGCCGCACCGCGCTCGACGCCGTCCATCGCGCGCTGGGGGCGACGATGACCGACTTCGCCGGCTGGGACATGCCGCTGCGCTACGGCTCCGAGCGTGACGAGCACAACGCCGTGCGCACCCGGGCCGGTCTCTTCGACCTGTCGCACATGGGCGAGATCACGGTGACCGGCCCGCAGGCGGCCGCCCTGCTGGACTACGCCCTGGTCGGCGACATCGGCGCGGTCAAGCCGGGCCGCGCCCGCTACACCATGGTCTGCCGCGAGGACGGCGGCATCCTGGACGACCTGATCGTCTACCGGCTCGCCGAGACCGAGTACATGGTGGTCGCCAACGCCTCCAACGCCCAGGTGGTGCTGGACGCCCTCACCGAGCGCGCCGCCGGCTTCGACGCCGAGGTCCGCGACGACCGGGACGCGTACGCGCTGATCGCGGTCCAGGGTCCGCAGTCCCCGGGCATCCTGAAGTCGCTGGCCGACGCCGACCTGGACGGGCTGAAGTACTACGCCGGGCTGCCCGGCACGGTCGCGGGCGTGCCCGCCCTGATCGCGCGCACCGGTTACACCGGCGAGGACGGCTTCGAGCTGTTCGTCAGGCCGGAGCACGCGGTGGAGCTGTGGCAGGCGCTGACCGAGGCGGGCGGGGGCGTCGGCCTGATCCCGTGCGGCCTGTCCTGCCGGGACACGCTGCGCCTGGAGGCGGGCATGCCGCTGTACGGACACGAGCTGACCACCTCCCTGACGCCCTTCGACGCCGGGCTCGGCCGGGTGGTGAAGTTCGAGAAGGACGGCGACTTCGTGGGGCGCGAGGCGCTCACCGAGGCCGCCGCCCGCGCCGAGCAAAACCCGCCGCGCGTCCTGGTCGGCCTGGTCGCCCAGGGCCGCCGGGTGCCGCGCGCGGGGTACGCGGTCGTCGCCGGCGGCGAGGTGATCGGCGAGGTCACCTCCGGCGCCCCCTCCCCCACCCTGGGCAAGCCGATCGCGATGGCGTACGTCGACGCGGCGCACGCGGCGCCGGGCACCGCCGGCGTCGGCGTGGACATCCGGGGCACCCACGAGCCGTACGAGGTCGTGGCGCTGCCGTTCTACAAGCGCCGGAAGTAGCCGCCGGGCGGCCATCGGCCGCCCGGCGTGACGCCGCGCACATTTCCGCTGGTCACAGCGGTCCCAGCAGTCCCCCCGTCACCAGCACTCCCTCGCGTACAGGAGAATTCAGGCCATGAGCAACCCCCAGCAGCTGCGCTACAGCAAGGAGCACGAGTGGCTGTCGGCCGCCGAGGACGGCGTCTCGACGGTCGGCATCACGGAGCACGCGGCCAACGCGCTCGGCGACGTCGTGTTCGTCCAGCTCCCCGAGGTCGGCGACACCGTGTCCGCGGGTGAGACCTGCGGCGAGCTGGAGTCGACCAAGTCGGTGTCCGACCTGTACTCCCCCGTCTCCGGCGAGGTCACCGAGATCAACGAGGACGTCGTCAACGACCCGTCGCTGGTGAACTCCGCGCCCTTCGAGGGCGGCTGGCTGTTCAAGGTGCGCGTCGCCGGGGAGCCGGCCGACCTGCTCTCCGCGGACGAGTACACCGCCTTCGTCGCCGGCTGAGGGGCAGTGGACCGTATGTCGCTTCTGAACACGCCCCTGCACGAGCTCGACCCCGACGTCGCCGCCGCGGTCGACGCCGAGCTGTACCGCCAGCAGTCCACCCTCGAGATGATCGCCTCGGAGAACTTCGCCCCGGTCGCGGTCATGGAGGCGCAGGGCTCGGTCCTGACCAACAAGTACGCCGAGGGCTACCCGGGCCGCCGCTACTACGGCGGCTGCGAGCACGTCGACGTGGTCGAGCAGATCGCCATCGACCGCGTCAAGGCGCTGTTCGGCGCCGAGCACGCCAACGTGCAGCCGCACTCGGGCGCCCAGGCCAACGCCGCCGCGATGTTCGCGCTGCTCAAGCCGGGCGACACGATCATGGGTCTGGACCTCGCCCACGGCGGGCACCTGACCCACGGCATGAAGATCAACTTCTCCGGCAAGCTGTACGACGTCGTCGCCTACCACGTCGGCGACGACGGCCTGGTCGACATGGCCGAGGTCGAGCGGCTGGCGCGGGAGCACCGGCCCAAGCTGATCGTGGCGGGCTGGTCGGCCTACCCCCGGCAGCTGGACTTCGCCGCGTTCCGCAAGGTCGCCGACGAGGTCGGCGCGTACCTCATGGTCGACATGGCGCACTTCGCCGGCCTGGTGGCGGCCGGGCTGCACCCCAACCCGGTGCCGCACGCCCATGTGGTCACCACCACCACCCACAAGACGCTGGGCGGCCCGCGCGGCGGTGTGATCCTCTCCACGGCCGAGCTCGCCAAGAAGATCAACTCCGCGGTCTTCCCCGGTCAGCAGGGCGGCCCGCTGGAGCATGTGATCGCCGCCAAGGCGGTCGCCTTCAAGGTCGCCGCGAGCGAGGACTTCAAGGAGCGGCAGCGTCGTACGCTGGAAGGCGCCCGCATCCTGGCCGAGCGCCTGGTGCGGGACGACGTGAAGGCGGCGGGCGTCTCGGTGCTGACCGGCGGCACGGACGTCCACCTGGTCCTGGTCGACCTGCGCGACTCCGAGCTGGACGGCCGGCAGGCCGAGGACCGCCTCCACGAGATCGGCATCACGGTCAACCGCAACGCCGTCCCGAACGACCCCCGCCCGCCGATGGTGACCTCGGGTCTGCGGATCGGCACCCCGGCGCTGGCCACCCGCGGTTTCACGGCCGAGGACTTCGCCGAGGTCGCGGACGTGATCGCCGAGGCGCTGAAGCCGTCCTACGACGCCGCGGCGCTGGGCGCCCGGGTCAAGGCCCTGGCCGGCAAGCACCCGCTCTACGCCGGTCCGGGCGAGTAGGACCGGCGAAGGGGCCGGACCCCCGGCCCCTGGGCGCCGTGCCCGCCACGAGCGGGCGCGGCGCCCGCCCCCTGTGCACCACCCCCGTCTTGAGGAGTTCCCGTGGCCATCTCGGTCTTCGACCTGTTCTCGATCGGCATCGGCCCGTCCAGCTCCCACACGGTCGGCCCGATGCGCGCGGCGCGCATGTTCGCCCGGCGGCTGCGCAACGAGGGCCTCACGGGCTCCGTCGCCACCGTGCGCGCGGAGCTGTACGGCTCCCTGGGCGCGACCGGCCACGGCCACGGCACCCCCAAGGCGGTGCTGCTGGGACTGGAGGGCGACTCGCCGCGCACGGTGGACGTGGAGACGGCCGACGAGCGGGTGGAGGCGATCAAGGCCGGCGGCCGTCTGAACCTCCTCGGCGAGCGGGAGATCGCGTTCGACTTCGACGCGGACATGATCCTCCACCGCCGCAAGGCCCTCCCCTACCACGCCAACGGCATGACCCTGTGGGCGTACGACGCCTCCGGGGCCGAGCTGCTGGCCAAGACGTACTACTCGGTGGGCGGCGGCTTCGTCGTCGACGAGGACGCGGTGGGCGCGGACCGCATCAAGCTGGACGACACGGTCCTGAAGTACCCCTTCCGCACGGGGGACGAGCTGCTGCGCCTGACCAAGGAGACGGGCCTGTCCATCTCCTCGCTGATGCTGGAGAACGAGCGGGCCTGGCGCACGGAGGAGGAGATCCGCGCGGGCCTGCTGGAGATCTGGCGGGTGATGCGGGAGTGCGTGGCGCGCGGCATGTCCCGCGAGGGCATCCTGCCCGGCGGCCTGAAGGTGCGCCGGCGCGCCGCCGTCACCGCCCGCCAGTTGCGCGCGGAGGGCGACGCGGCGGCCCACGCGATGGAGTGGATCACGCTCTACGCGATGGCGGTGAACGAGGAGAACGCGGCGGGCGGCCGGGTCGTCACCGCCCCGACGAACGGGGCGGCCGGCATCATCCCGGCGGTCCTGCACTACTACATGAACTTCGTGCCCGGCGCGGACGAGGACGGCGTGGTCCGCTTCCTGCTGGCCGCCGGCGCGATCGGCATGCTCTTCAAGGAGAACGCCTCCATCTCCGGCGCCGAGGTCGGCTGCCAGGGCGAGGTCGGCTCGGCCTGCTCGATGGCGGCGGGGGCGCTGGCCGAGGTGCTGGGCGGCACCCCGGAACAGGTGGAGAACGCCGCCGAGATCGGCATGGAGCACAACCTGGGCCTGACCTGCGACCCGGTCGGCGGTCTGGTCCAGATCCCGTGCATCGAGCGCAACGGCATGGCCGCGGTCAAGGCGGTCACGGCGGCGCGGATGGCGATGCGCGGCGACGGCACGCACAAGGTGTCGCTGGACAAGGTCATCAAGACCATGAAGGACACCGGCGCCGACATGTCGGTGAAGTACAAGGAGACGGCGCGGGGCGGGCTCGCGGTCAACATCATCGAGTGCTGACCGCGCGCCGCTGGACCACCGGAGCCACCCAGTGAACGGGCGATTCCGTTTCAGCGGAGGATCGACCGCGCGGCGCCGGGGCATAACCCAACTCCCAGCCGGTTCGGTCCCTTTCGGGAGTTCCCATGCTGCACGGCATCGATGTGAGCGCCTATCAGTCCTCCTCGTACGACACCGACGGCCTCTCGTTCGTCTTCGTCAAGGCGACCGAGGGCCGCTCCTACGTCAACCCCCGGCTCGGTGCGCAGACCCAGCGCGCCCGCGACGCCGGGATGGTGGTCGGCTTCTACCACTTCCTGTGGCCGGGCAACCTGACCGCCCAGGCCGAGTACTTCGTCGGCAAGGCCCCCGACAGGCCCGGTGACCTCCTCGCCGTCGACTGGGAGCGGACCAGCGAGGGCACGCACGCGAGCAACTCCGAGAAGGACCGTTTCATCAAGAAGCTGAAGGAGCTGCGGCCGGACAACCGGGTCGTCCTCTACTGCAACCGCGACTTCTGGCTGAACGTCGACACCACGTCCTATGCCGGGGACGCCCTGTGGATCGCCGACTACGTGACCGCGGGCAAGCCCCGCATCCAGGCCACCTGGCGCTTCCACCAGTACACCAGCGACCCGCTGGACAAGAACG
This sequence comes from Streptomyces sp. NPDC052020, assembly GCF_040680575.1. Taxonomy (NCBI): domain Bacteria; kingdom Bacillati; phylum Actinomycetota; class Actinomycetes; order Kitasatosporales; family Streptomycetaceae; genus Streptomyces; species Streptomyces sp. NPDC052020. Next base: position 135 of record NZ_JBFAWY010000007.1, on the reverse strand, counting down.
TCGCCGACTTCGCGAGCAAGGCGGCGCTGCGGAAGTGGGCCGAGCCGGACCGCGCCGGTGCCGCGCGCCTCGGTGGCCTCGGCCTCGACGGCGTACGTGCCGTCGTCCCGCCGGGACAGGCCTCCCGTGCCCCGG